>NZ_CM001023.1:4622500-4786724 GCF_000166275.1 Algoriphagus machipongonensis | reverse complement strand
TCAGTTTGTCTGGAGATTCAGTTGATACTGATAATGAGACTCAAGTTGATCTTTGCCAAAACCCATCATTAGATGTAACCAAAACTCTGATCTCTAATGATGATGAGTTAGGTGGGGATTTAAGCTTCGAAATCGCAGTTGAGAATACAGGTAATGTGACCTTGTATGACATCTATGTAGAAGATGAAACTACTGGTGACAATTGGACTATTGCTGAACTAGCACCTCAAGGAGTAGAAACATTCACAGTGAATGTTACCATTACTCAGGAAATGATTGAAGGAGAGTGTTATGAAAACACTGCTTTCGCTGAAGCTAGAGAATATATCGACGGTCAGGAAGTGCCTGGATCAGATAATCAGCAGCAAGAATATGTTGTAATAGCAAGAGATATGGATTCTGCTAAAGATTGCTTTACTCAAATGCCAGAAATTGCGGTTGTGAAATCTGCAGAGGTAATAAGTGAAGATGATTGCTACGACACTGGAGATACAGTAATCTATACATTCGTGGTAACTAACACTGGAAATATTACATTGGAGAATGTGGTAATTGATGAGACTCATCACTTTACTGGAACTGGTACACTAGGAGCAGTAAGCTTTGTTAACAGCAGCATGGGAAGTGTGGAAGGAACGTTGAAACCAGGAGAATCTGCTGAGTACACTGCGGAATATGTTATTACTCAAGAGGATACTGACGCTAGGTTTATCAATAACCAAGCAGAGGTGACAGCTTCTTATGGTGATGGAATGACTGTTGATGATTTGTCTGGAGATTCAGTTGATACTGATAATGAAACTCAGGTTGATTTGTGTCAGCAACCAGATATTGCGGTTGTGAAATCTGCAGAGGTAATAAGTGAAGATGATTGCTACGACACTGGAGATACAGTAATCTATACATTCGTGGTAACTAACACTGGAAATGTGACTCTTAGCAACGTGGCTGTGGATGAGACACAGTTCACGGGATCAGGAACTTTGGGAGCGATCACATTTGTAAGCAGCAGCATGTCGAGTGCAGTTGGAACGTTGAAGCCTGGAGAAACAGCTACATATACAGCTACTTATGAAGTGACTCAGATTGATACTGATTTAGGATATATCAATAATCAAGCTGAGGCTAGTGGAATGATCGGAGAAATTACTGTAGATGATCTTTCTGGAAATAGCAATGACGTTGATAATGAAACTCAAGTTGACTTGTGTCAGCAACCAGATATTGCGATTTTAAAATCTGACAATGGTTCTGAAGTTGATGCTGCAGGTGATGTCATCACATATACGTTGACAGTGACGAACACAGGCAATGTGACATTGAATAATGTGATGGTAACAGATCCATTGACAGGATTAGATCAGAATGTTGGAACCTTGGCTCCGGGAGCATCCACAGCTGTAAATACAGACTATGTGGTGACTCAGGCAGATATGGATGCAGGTTCAATATTGAATACTGCACTTACTACAGGGGATGCTCCAGGTGAAGATGATCCAAGTGATGATGATCAGGTAGAAACACCAGTGATTCAGTTGCCGGCGATCCAGATAGTTAAATCTGACAATGGAGCTGAGATTGATGCAGCTGGTGAGGTGATTTCCTATACTCTGACAGTGACCAATACAGGTAATGTTACTTTAAACAATGTAATGGTGACAGATCCATTGACTGGATTGGATCAGAATGTTGGAACATTGTCTCCTGGAGCTTCTACAGCTGTGAATACAGATTATGAAGTAACTCAGGCAGATATGGATGCTGGTTCAATCTTGAACACAGCACTTACTACAGGAGATGGTCCTGGTGATGATGATCCAAATGATGAGGACGAAGTAGAAACACCAGTAGTTAGACTACCTAATATTTCACTTGATAAAACTGTTGATCTAAATTCAGTTAGTAAAGAGGGAATAGTTTTGAACTATACATTAGAAGTGACCAATACCGGTAATGTAACTTTATCAAGCGGTAACCTAGTGGATCCTAAAACTGGACTTTCTCTTCCAGAAATTACTTTAGCAGTTGGTGAGACGAAATCATTCTCAACTACCTATACAGTGACTTTGGAAGATATCCTAAGTGGGGAGCCAATCTTGAACATTGCTACTGTCAACGCAATAGATGTTCTTTCAGGAACACAGGTAAGTGCGCAGAGTCAGGCCGTTGTTAATATAGATCTGACACCAGGTATTGAGATTGTGAAGACTGCTGATAAAGACGAAGTGTTTGAGGAAGGAGAGGTTGTAACATATACTCTGTCGGTAACAAATACAGGAACTGCTCCTTTGGTAGATGTTACAGTAGAAGATCCTATGACTGGATTTGAAACTCAAATAGAGCTGTTGTTGCCTGGTGAAACCAAAGCGTTTGAGACAACTTATACTGTTACGATAGATGATATCGCAGGTCAGCAACCGCTAGTGAATGTGGCCTCTGCGACTGGAGATTCGATTAGAGGTGAAGAAGTTAGTGATACAGATGATGCTACTGTGAATATTGGTTGTATCGACGGAACATTGATAACAGGTATTGTTTACAATGATATGACTGGGGAACCATTGGCAGGTGTGCCTGTGACGTTGATTCCTCAGGAATCTACCCCTGGAGATATCTTGATCTTAGTGACAGGAGCAGATGGTCGATATACATTTAAGGATTTTGCCCCTGGACAGTATCTAGTTCAGGTACAAGATGCCAATTTGAATGCTGCTAGAGGATTGTATCCAGTAGAGAGCTCACTATTCTTTACTCTAATAGAGGAGTGCGAGTATCAAACTCATGACTACGCTTATGAAACATATGATGGTGTTGTTCTAGGAGACTTCGTTTGGTTTGACTTGAACGGCGATGGAATCCAGAATGAGTGGTTTGATGCTGATAACGATGGTCAAGTAACTCAGAATCCAATCAACACTACTCCTATTAATATTAGAGATTGGGAATGGTTTGATTTGAATGGTGACGGAAGATACGATGGACCTGAAAATGAAGGTGAGTTGAACAAAGCTGGATTCGGTAATGATCAAAGTGCAAACATCTTTATCACCGGCCCTAATGGATATACGGATGATGTGATTATCGGAATCCTTGGATACTGGAGATCTAGACCAGAAGCTGGATTAGGAGAATACACTGCTACTATTGAAGTAGATGAATTCTTAAGTCAGCAAGCAGTATTCATTAGAGATACAGGTTTAATTAAAGTCTTGCCTGATGCAGGTGCTAGAACTACTGGCATAAATGAAGGTATCAGATTTGAAACAAGATGTGGAGTAACAACAGATAACTCTCATACAAGAACTGCTACAGCATCTGAAGTTGTATTCCTTGATATGGACTTTGGTATCAGATGTCTTGAAGCTGAAGTAAAAATCATTGCAAATGATGATGACTTCGGAACCTACTTCTTAAGCTATGGTGGTTTACTAGGTAATATCCTTGAAAACGATCTGCTTGAAGGTCAGCGTCCTGATCCAGCTGATGTGGACTTCGAATTCACAGAACTTGACGGAATCGTAGGTCTATTGATCGATGAAAACGGAGAGTTGAGCTTGATCCCAGGAGTAAATGAAGCAAGAGAGTATACTTTGAAATATACGCTTCGTGAGACTGCCTTCCCTGATAATCAAGATGATGCATTTGTGGTCTTCAGATTGCAAAATGATCAAGTGAACCTTGGTGTGACGAAGACATCATTTGAAGCTGAAATCTTCGAGGGTGATGAGTTTGAATACGAAATCGTCATCACAAACGGTGATACTCCTGCTTCCAATGTGATGGTCACTGATAACCTACCATCAGGAGTGACTTACATCAGTAATTCGGTGACTGAAAACAGTACCAATGCAACTGTAACCGATAATGTGTCCGGAAGTGCAATTACTTGGACGATCTCGGCATTGGCTCCAGAAGCAAGCATAACGATAAGAGTGAAAGTGAAAGCAGGTGCTGCAGGTTCTATTACAAATACAGTGGTAGTCGGAGCAGATGAAGATGATACAGACGAGTCCAATAATCAGGACGACGATGTGAATACCATCTTACCGTTCCATATTCCGAATGTGATCACTCCTAATAATGACGGAGACAATGACACCTTCGAGATCCAGGGTCTAGGTAAGTTTGTGAGCAACGAAATCACAATCTTCAACAGATATGGAGACCATGTTCTTGAAGAGGAAAACTATCAAAATGACTGGAATGCCCCAGGACAAGTGGCAGGAACTTACTTCTACGTATTGACTGCGGTCGATAGTTCAGGTGAAACCCATGAGTTCAAAGGCTGGATCCAGGTAATTAAAGATTAATCAAGAAGCGATATGAAAACGACTTTTAAAATCATTGGAATGACCTTCCTGGTGGCCTTACTGGCCACCGGGGGGACTTTTGGCCAACAGCTTCCGCAGTTCAGCCAGTACATTTTCAACGGGTTGCACATCAATCCGGGTTATGCGGGTTACAAGGGCGAGCCCTATATCCAGAGCACGTACCGCAGCCAGTGGATCAATTTTCCGGGAGCGCCTGAGACGTTCACGGTGACGGCTGATTTGGCGGCGAACGAGGGAACGATGGGCTTTGGGGTGAGTTTTATGAGCGACAATCTGGGTCCTGCGAAGACGACCGGAGGTCTGTTGACGTATGCTTATCGAATCCAGACGGGAGCGAAGAGCTGGCTGGGTCTTGGAGTGAGTGCTGGTTTCAGCCAGTATTCGATAGACGGGAGCATGCTGGATCCGAACGATTATCCTGACAGCGAGATACCCGACGGACGTATCAACCTGATGACCCCGAACCTGAACACGGGTTTGTTTTTCCATACGGACCGATTTTATGCGGGCTTCAGTATGTACAACATGGTAGGGAGCAAGGCTTTGGAGAAAGAGGATGTTGCGCTGGCCTATCATGATTTTCACTATTACCTGACCGCGGGTGTGATGATCCCCTTCTCCGATCAGGTACAGTTCAAGCCGAGCTTCCTGATCAAGGAAGTGAAGGGAGCCCCGACGAACTACGATCTGAACGCGATGTTTCTGTTTTACGACAGGATCTGGCTTGGAGGAAGTTACCGGAGCAACGTAAAGATCTGGAACGACAACCTTGCCGAGAACCTGAACAACCGGAACGCGGTGGCGGCGATCATCGAGATTTTTGCGACGGACCGTCTGAGACTGGGTTATGCGTATGACCATAACCTGAACGTACTGAGCAACTACAAGAACAACTCCCATGAGCTGTCAGTAGGCTTCTACATGACCCCTAGAAAAGCAGCAATGAAAAACCAAAGATGGTTCTGATTATGAAAAAGACATTGACGATATTGAGTATAGCCGCGGCAATGACACTGGTAACAGTGGGAACCACGGAGGCACAGAAGAGCAAGATACGCTATGCCGACGAGCAGATGGAGCTGATGAACTACCAGCATGCGGTGGAAGTGTATCAGGAAGCCTATGCGAAGAAGCCGACGTATGAGGCGGCAAAGAAGACGGCGCAGGCCTATGAAGTCCTGCGTGACTATGACAACAGCTATGACTGGTGGAAGACGACGGTATCGGAATACGATGAGGCTACACCGGGAGACTATATGCAGCTGTTGCGGTATGGTCAGCTGACCGACCAGCTATCCGAGGCGAAGAGCATTCTGGAGAGCAAGGGAGTGAGCGGGGACAGCATTCAGGTGGAAGAGCTTCTGAATGTTCAGAGCAGGCGAAAGCTGAAGGTGGAAGGCGTGGAAGGACTGAACTCCAGCGGCTCAGACTTTGAGATGGCCGTGGACGGCTCGGGCAACAGGTACTTTGTTTCCGACCGTGGCGGGACTTATCCGAGCAAGATGCCGAGCCTTCGAATCGACGGAAGAAACAAGATTTTCAGTGAAGAGAAACAGGATTATACCGACCGGGAATATTTTTCGGTGTATAAGCAGGATACAGAAGGGAATGTGAGTGAAGTGGTATCGAATATCCCGGACACCTACAATTTTTCCGACCCGAGCTTTGCCAAGGAATCGGGGATGCTTTTTTACTCGGTGACCCGAGGGATCACGAAAGTGAAGAAGACCCGTGACATCGTGGTACAGCCGGAGATCTATTACAGCAAGGTGAACGAAGACGGTACGCTGACGGGCTTTACAGCTGTCCCGTTCAACGATTCGATCGGCTATGCGGTGATGAATCCCTATGTGGACGAGGCGGCAAAAAGACTTTACTTCACCTCGGATATGCCGGGCGGCATGGGCGGCACCGACCTGTACTATTCAGAATACGACGAGAACATGACCTTCGGGACCCCGGTGAACCTGGGCTCCCCGGTGAACACCCCGGGCAACGAATCCCATGCGTTCCGCAAAGAGGATAAGTTCTACTTCAGCTCCACGGGCCACAAAGGCATGGGAGGCATGGATATCTTCATGGCCGACTACAGTGCCACGGGGATGAGCAATGTGATGAACATGGGTTCACCTGTCAACTCGCTGGCAGATGATTTTGCCTACCGTGAGGTGGAGAGGGAAGGAAAAGAGGAAGTGTACCTGTCCTCGAACAGAAAAGGGGGCATGGGACTGGATGATATTTACAGTGTGGCAGAGGTTTACAAGCAGTTTCTGGCACGTGTGATCGACTGCGAAGGACTGGTGATCGGTGACAGCTACCTGGCCACCTTAAGGGACAAGACCCATAACGGGGATGTGCAGACAAGCAGAAACTCCAAAGGGGAGCTGACGGCCGAACTGGAGCCGGACAGCGACTTCGGGATCAAGATCTCCAAGCCGGGTTACTTCAGTATCACCGATGAGGATATCAGCACGAAGGGCTTTGAGGGGGACACGTTGAAGCGAGAGTATAAGCTGATCCCGATTCCTTACCAGTTGCCGGTGTATGTGGACATTGTGTACTACGACCTGGACAAGTACCAGATCAGGGAAGATGCGAAACCGGTACTGGACAAGCTGGGCGAGCTGATGAACCGCTACGAGTTCCTGGATTTACTGGTGGGCTCCCACACAGACTCCAGGGCGAGTGACGAATACAACATTACGCTGTCCAACAACCGTGCGGAGGCCGTGACCGAATACATGGCCCAGTACAACATCCCTGCGGAGCGTATCCGTCTGGAATGGTTCGGGGAGCAGCAGCTGGTCAATGACTGTGGGGACGGGGTACCGTGTCCGGAGACGGATCACCAGCTGAACAGGCGATCGGAACTGGTACTGGAGGCGTTTTCGGACCCGAGCAAGCAGTATGAGATTCCCGAGGAGTTGAAGGACAAGGACTTCTGTGACCCGGAGGACCTGTTCACGCAAATCCAGGACGAGATTGCCCAGATCCCGACGATTTACTTTGACTTTGACAAGAGCATGTTGAGAAGTGTTCACAAGAAGGAGCTGGAGCGTACCGCGATCATGCTGAAGCGTATGCCGAACCTGATGCTGTACATCGAGGGGCATACCGACCAGCGAGGTGATGATGCATACAACCAGAGCCTGTCAGAAAGAAGAGCGGATGCGGTGAAGGCCTATCTGACCAAGCGTGGCATTGAAGGGGAGCGAATGGAAGAGACCTGGTTCGGGGAGACCAAACCGGTGAACGACTGCAGTGAACTGGACTGTACCTCTGCGATGCACCAGCTGAACAGAAGGACCGAACTCAGGGTGGGCAAGTCCCAGTTTACCTACTCAGGCAGACAAAAGAAAGTCGATGTGATGTAGAAGAGTCTAAAACACAAATAAAACCCGGATCTTATTTATTTAAAATCCGGGTTTTTTGTTTTTAAGTAACATTATTCCTAATTGAAAAAGTCTCTTATATAGAAGAGGTTTTAAAGAAATTGATTTTCATTTTTATAGATAGGTAATCATCTTTTTTTCGGCTTGTCACGAATTTTAAATTTCATGGAATTTGAATAGTGGTAGTTTCATCAACCTTTTAGGTATTGGAAAGTTTTGTTTCGGCCTATTCTCCAAAACATTTGTTTAGGGAGATATTCTCAAAATTTGTTGGTGAAGACAATTAGAAATTTCCTTAAGGTGGGTTAGAAAATTTTAAACGAATGAACTCAGAATATATACTGAAAAAAGTAGTTAATCACATTGAGCTTTTATTTTATATAAAATAAAGCTTGATATTCATTGATCTCTTTTTCTTCGATAATTTATACTAAAAAAGAAAATACTTAAAGAAGTAATCAAATTCATTATTCTTTCGGGAGTTTTTTATATAGAATTTTCTATTTTAGTGAGTTATTGACCGAAAGTCATAGCCTTTAAAACTGAATTTTGAATTCAAGTCAATGAATTCTTTAAAAAGTTAGTGCTAATTATCTACTCCCAGAATATATAGAAAACTACTACTGAGCTATTTTTATGAATCTTTTTAAAAGCAGATATTTCTGTGCTTTGATTTTTAGCTGCTTCAGCTATCTAGTTGGTGTTGGTAACGTATTTTCCCAAACAGGTCCAGGGGGGGTGTCAGGTTCAAATCTTTGGCTGAAAGCAAATTCTGGAACCACTACTTCAGGGAGTAATTTAACTGGTTGGACCGATCAAACAGGAATAAATAATTTTGTGATTAGCGGAACTCCTCAATTTGTATCGCAGCAACTGAATTATAACCCTGTTATTAAATTCAATAATTCTGATGACTCAGGTCTACCAGATAATGGGCTAGTTGGCTCAACTCAAATCACGGCTGTTGAGGTAATTGGTGTATTTAAATACAATAGCTTATTAAATCAAGGGGCTGTTTTGGGATCTACCACTAGTTCCTCTGTTGTCTTTAGTTCCCTACTCAACGGAACCATATTTGGTACCGACCCATTGAATAGCCAGACTTACACCAATTCTGAATTTGAAAAAAATTTCTCCATTAATACCGTTGACCTTGCACCAAGCATTGCGAATGCATATATCAATGGATTAGCTACCAATGTATCCCAAAATGCGGGTTCTGATTTTACATCTATCTCACTTAATGCGCCAATCATTGGTGGGGCAGGCAGCAACAATTGGAAACAAATGCAGGGAGATTTGGCAGAACTGATTGTATTTCCGAATTCATTATCAGCAGGAGATCGATCCAAAATCCATTCTTATTTAGCTGTCAAATATGGGATTACCCTTGATCCATCTATTGGAAGTTATACCAATTCCGCAGGATCGGTAATTTGGGATGAAACTACCTATTGGAATGATGTTTTTGGGATAGGTTTGGATAATGAGAGTGGATTGAATCAACCTTCATCAAATAGTACAAACACAGGTAGTGGAAGTGGTACGGGCCAAACAGGAAAAGCAAATTTAATTTTAGGCAGTCCCTCCTCTTTGGATAATGGAGACTTTTTAATGATTGGTAATAATGGGGCTTCATTAATAGAACAAACTAATGATTTACCTATAAGCCTTTCCAATAATTTGAGAATTTCCAGGGAATGGAAAGTAAAAAAAACAGGAGATGTAGGAACTTTTCATTTAGGTATAGACATCAATGGTCTGTCTCTAACTGGAAATCAAAAGTCAGATTTTAAATTAATAATCGACGAAGATGGGGATGGTGATTTCAAAACTGGTTTAGTGCAAGAAATTACTCCAACACTGTTTTCAAACAATCTCCTAAGTTTTTTTGCAGTCACCATACCTGATGGAGCTGTTTTTACCTTGGTAACAGGACAGCAACAACCCTCTTGGATTTTAACCAAATCCTCTACCCAAAAATCTTTCTCATCGGCATCCGAAACTCTCAATTACACCCTGATTTTGGAGAATACTGGAAATGTGCCGATTTCCTCAGTCACTCTAACAGATTCGAAAGTCAATTTGTTGCCAACGATAACAGGAGACACCTCGAATCCTGGTGTTTTGGATGTAGGAGAAAGCTGGACTTACCAAGCGGTTTATGGGGTTTCTCAATCAGATTTGGACGCAGGAAGTGTTTCTAATATCGCTACAGCCAGTGGAACTCCTTCCGGTGGAAACCTAAGCGATGCTGTATCCAATACAGTTTTGATCGACGCCGTTCAGTCACCTTCGTGGACGCTGACCAAATCAACTACGACTCAGGAATATAATGTTGTTGGGGATTTTCTCGATTATGATTTAGAGTTAGAAAATACTGGAAATGTCAGCATCAGTTCAGTTGACCTCGTTGACCCCGATATTTCATCTACCATTGGGTTGATATCTGGTGATGTAGGAATTCCTTTCGTTTTAGAACCAGGTGAGGTTTGGAATTATTCAGGCACCTATGTAGTCACCCAGGCAGATATTGATTCAGGAAGTCACACCAACACGGCCACCGCTACTGGTTCTCCAGCCGGAGGAAGTTTAGCGGATGCTGTATCAAACACGGTGGTAGTAGATGCGGCTTTAAATCCAAGTTGGACCTTATCCAAATCTGCTACCCAAAGTACTTACTCTTCTACAACGGACTTTCTAGATTACACATTGATTTTAGAGAACACTGGAAACGTTCCGATTTCTTCGGTGAATGTGGCAGATTCGAAAGTCAATTTGTCGCCAACGGTAACAGGGGATACTTCCAATCCAGGTGTTTTGGATGTGGGAGAAAGCTGGACCTACCAAGGAGTTTATGGAGTTAGCCAAGCGGATATCGAGGCGGGCAGCTTCACCAATACGGCTACCGCCTCTGGAACTCCTGCAGGGGGCACGCTGACTCCGGCCATTAGCAATTCCGTGACTGTTCCGGCGGTCCAAACTCCGGATTGGACGTTTGATAAAGTAGCTCGGGTTACTTTTTTCGATCTGGCGGGACAGACGATTGTTTATCAGTTTTTAGTAACCAATACCGGCAATGTGAATATTACATCTATTGATGTATTCGATGAGACGCTAAATTTTGCTCCAAATTTAGTTCAAAATGTTGCTTCACAAGATGGTATATTGAATCCAGGAGAAGTTTGGACCTATTCCTTTGTCTACAGGACCACCCAAGCCGATTTGGACAGAGGGTTCATCACCAATACCGCGAGGGCAAATGGAAACTCCGTTGCCGGTCCAATGGTGGAGCAAAGAGATTCAGAGACAGTAAATGCAATCCAGACCCCATCTTGGACCCTGACCAAATCAGCAAGCCAGACTAGTTATTCTTCCCTGACTGATTTTATCAACTATGAGCTTGTATTGGCGAATACGGGAAACGTATCGATCTCCTCAGTGAATCTGGCAGATTCGAAAGTCAATTTGTCTCCATCGATAACAGGAGATACTTCCAATCCAGGAGTTTTGGATGTGGGAGAAAGCTGGACTTACCAAGCAATCTATGGAGTTTCCCAAACAGACATTGATGCAGGAAGTGTAACGAATATTGCCACTGCCACCGGAACTCCAGTTGGGGGAACTTTGTCAGATGCGATAAGTAATCAGGTGGTAGTTCCCGCTTCACAAAATTCTTCAATAACGCTAAACAAATCCAGTTCAACTCCTAATTACTCAACCTTAGGAGAACCTGTCAATTATTCATTGGAAGTGAGGAATACAGGGAATGTGACCCTTTCTAATGTCATTATTTCTGATCCATTAACTGGTTTAAGTCAAAATATCGGAAGCCTATCACCTTCACAAAGCCAAACAATTCAAACAACCTATACGGTAACTCAAGGGGATTTAGATAATGGGGAGTTGACAAATACGGCAACCGTTACCGCTAACGCACCAGGAAATGTATCCATTAGTGATTCAGATGACATTCAAATATTGGCCGGTCAAAATGCTTCCTTGGATTTACAAAAATCAGTTACTCCTAGTGTTTTTGTCAATGCAGGAGAGGTCGCTAATTATACATTTATTATTGAAAATGTAGGTAATGTTTCTTTGACGGATGTAGAATTAAATGATCCTCTCATCAGCTTTACAGGGCAAATAATAGGAGATTTATCCCCAGGGCAAACAGCTACACTTACAGCCTCTTACACGCTTAGCCAACAGGATATCAATAATCAGGTTTTAATTAATACTGCAACTGTTTCAGGTATTGATCCAAATAACTCAAATATAGAAGCGATTGATAGAGCCTACATTGTTGCGGAAGATCTTGGGGCATTGGAAGTATTGAAGACTGCTCTGACTAAAAAATATTCATCTGTTGATGAGGTAATTGAGTATGAAATCGAGGTTCTAAATATCGGAAATATTACGATAGAAAATGTTAATCTAACCGATGATCTAACGGGATTAAATCAGAGTTTGGGGACTCTTAATCCAGGTCAATCTACCTTATTAACAACTACTTATACCGTAACACAGGCTGATTTAAATAATGGCAAAATTGAAAATACAGCTTCAGTAACCGGTGTGGAAATTGCTCCAGGATCTCGAGCGGTTTCAGATAAAGATATCGCAATTTCATACGCCGTTAATTCTCCTTCTCTGAAAATAAATAAGACTTCATCAGTGAATTCTTTCCAACAGGTAGATGAAGTGATTCCTTATGAATTGGAGATAATCAATAGCGGTAATCTTACACTAAATAACGTTGAGGTGTTTGATGGAAATACAAGTCTTCAGGTATCATTGGGAACGCTCAACCCGGGTGCTGTTACTGTTATCCCAACAAATTACACAATTACACAGCAGGATATTGATGCAGGGGGAGTAGAAAACTTAGCCAGTGTTACAGCGGAAACTCCAAGTGGAGGAAATTTGGCAAGTAAAGACAGACTTTTTGTGGCAGCAGTGAAAGCTCCAGGTTTATTAGTGAGAAAAACTGCTCAGCAACAAGATTATTCGAGCGTAAACGAGGTGGTGAATTATGTGATTGAAGTTGAAAACACTGGAAATGTAACATTCCAAAATCTTCAAACTATTGACCCGCTTACAGGATTAAATCAAAACCTTTCTCAATTAGCACCGGGAGATGTAGAAAGTTATTCTACTTCGTACACTGTTCAGCAAGCTGACTTGGATGCCGGAAAAATCACAAATACAGTCACGACAACCGGCACTCCTGTGGGAGGTTCTGGCATTGGCGTTATTGGAACTGAAACCATCAATGCAGCTCCTAACCCAAGTTGGACTTTGACAAAAGCAGCCACCCAGTCAAGTTACTCTGCTGTTGGAGATTTTATTGATTATGAATTTGTTTTAGTGAATACCGGCAATGTGTCGATTTCCTCAATAACTCTGGATGATTCTAATGTTAACGTATTTCCCACTATCACAGGGGATACTTCCAATCCAGGTGTTTTGGATGTGGGAGAAAGCTGGACCTACGAAGGAGTTTATGGAGTTAGCCAAGCGGATATCGAGGCGGGCAGCTTCACCAATACGGCTACCGCCACTGGAACTCCAGCAGGGGGCACGCTGACTCCGGCCATTAGCAATTCCGTGACTGTTCCGGCGGTCCAAACTCCGGATTGGACGTTTGAAAAAATAGCTCGGGTTACTTTTTTCGATTTGGCGGGACAGACGATTGTTTATCAGTTTTTAGTAACCAATACCGGCAATGTGAATATTACATCTATTGATGTATTCGATGAGACGCTCAATTTTGCTCCAAATTTAGTTCAAACTGGTGCTACACAAGATGGTATTTTGAATCCAGGAGAAGTTTGGACCTATACCTTTGTGTACAGGACCACCCAAGCCGATTTGGACAGAGGGTTCATCACCAATACCGCGAGGGCAAATGGAAACTCCGTTGCCGGTCCAATGGTGGAGCAAAGAGATTCAGAGACAGTAAATGCAGTCCAGACCCCAAGTTGGACATTTGAAAAAACTGCAGTTTCCTCTGGATATACACTTGTGGGGGATGTAATAGCCTTTAACCTCATCTTAAGCAATACAGGAAATGTATCCATTTCAGGCGTCACGGTTTCAGATCCTGATGCCACAATCGCTGTTTCGAAAACAGGAGATTTAGCACCATTGGATATTTTGGATGTGGGAGAGACTTGGACCTATACAGCCACTCATACAGTCACCCAGTCGGATATTTCCTCGGTGTCCTATACCAATACTGCAACAATAAATGGGACCTCTCCAGCAGGAGCCCTTCCAGAGGAGCAGGCATCGGCCACAGTGCCTTATGTCATTTTACCTGGTGGAATTTCAGGGGCAAATCTTTGGCTAAAGGCCGATTTAGGAGTAAACATTTCCGGAACAAGCCTTAACAACTGGACTGACCAAACTGGAACAAACACTTTTACAAAGGCAGGAACTATCGGATATGTATCAAATGCCTTAAACTTTAACCCTTCAGTTTCTTTTTCCAACACTGACGTTAATTCTGCCCAACCATCAAATAGGTTGGATGGGAATACCTCCATTACTTATGTGGATGGATTTGCAGTATACAAAAAACAAAATGGTACATCTGGAGGAGCAGTAATAGGAGGGATATCTCCATCAAGCAATTATGGTGTTGCTATTTTTGGAGGGGAAGCAGCAAATGATACATGGGTAGGAAATGGGGTTCTAAATACCTATTCTCATTTTGTGAACCCAATGCTGGCGCAGGGATTCGGTTTGGTAAACTGGGATGTAAGTTTGACATCCAGTCCATTTGCTGCGGGAAGATATAATGGTCTTGCACAATCTGTTATCCCAGGTACAGGCAGTGATTATACCCAATTTAGCTTTACTCCAAGAATTGGTGGTACCAACAATAATGGAGCTACTCCAAACGAAGGTTGGAAGCATTTCCAGGGAGAACTTGCTGAAGTGATTCTTTTCCCAAATTCACTTACACCTGCTGATAAAAACAAAGTGCAGTCTTATTTGGCTGTGAAATACGGCATCACATTAGACCCTTCGGTTACCAGCTATGTAAATTCATCAGGTACTGTAATCTGGAATAATACCTCCTATTGGAATGACGTTTTTGGAATAGGTAGGGATGATGCAAGTGGACTGAATCAAACAAATTCCAATAGTATCAACGCAGGAGGTGGGGACGGCTCCGGACAAACCGGTAAAGGAAATATTGTCTTATCTAATCCAAGTTCATTGGATAATGGAGACTACCTATTAATGGGTCATGACAATGCCCCATTAAGTGAACAGACTTCAGATTTGCCTTCACTTTATTCAGGGGCAAAGCGCTTGAGTAGAGAATGGAAAATTAGACATACCGGAGATGTTGGCACGATTGATTTGTCAATTGATTTGAATGGAATAACTATCTCAGGATCCAGTCTTGGCCAATTTACATTGTTGGTAGATACTGATGGAGACGGGAATTTTGGAACTGGTAGTGTAAATCAAATCACTCCTGATGCTTATTCGAATGGAATCTTGGGTTTCAGCAGCGTCAACTTACCTGATGGTGCTGTTATAGCATTAGTGACCAATAAGGCAAATTCAGGTTTAGTATTGAAAGCAATACAGGCGACTGGTGGTGCTGGTCAATATAGAAACCTGATCAATTGGATCACTATTGAAAAAGGTAGAATTATCCCAGGAGACATTGTCAATACCTCATTTGAAACCAATGGAATTGAGGTTTTTGTAACAATAGATCAGGTGGTGTCCACAGATCCCAATGATGCATTGAGAAGGTATAGACCTGGTACTTGGGTTGGGGATAAAATGGATCAACTGTATAATATCGGAGGGGTAGATGCAGCTAACCAACTTTATAACGGGATAATCAATAATGATGGAGCCACAGTCAGTTTTCGACTAAGGGCATATGCGGTATTAAACGGAGCTCCTGCTAATCTTGGTTTTGTTTTTGGCAATGCAGAGGACGATGGTGGTGAAGAATACTCACAGGGAACAACCAATAGTTCAGATTGGCAGCTGTTAGAGAAGGGAGTCTTTGGGCAAAATTCTTTTCGCTCAATTACCCTGACAAATGGAGGAAATCCAAAATCTGCCAAAATTGAAGCTGGGTTTAATGTTGCCTTATTATTTACACAGAAAGCTCAAGCTACAAATGTAGACCCATTAGAGATTGAGGTAGAATTCAAAGGCGGTGGACAAACTGCTGTCGCATTTGGACTTTTGACTAGTCTAGAGGCGGGAGATGCACCTGATACTTACGGTGACCCAATCCATGTCCTTATCCCACAAGTAACAGGTGGAGGATCTCCTCCTCCGGCAACAGAGACGGTTTATTACTTAACGAATCCTCCGGCTGGTGGCGATATTATAGAATCAGCAGTGGTTACTTTAGACCCAAGGTTGCATTTGGGAGCATTGGAAGGAGACTTTGATCCTGTATCTCCAAGTAGTCTTGACGCACTCAATGATGATAAAGATGAGGTAGATGATGAAGATGGGTTAGTTACTACTGAATTTGAGTATAGTACTCAAACCAGTATGGACGTTGACGTATCGGCTTTTAATAACACAGGTAGCGATGCAATAATTAATGCTTGGATCGATTTTAATGAGAATGGATCATTCGAAGCAAATGAATTCGCAGATATTTCGGTAAGTCCAACCAATTCTTTGGATACACTCACGCTAAACTTTTCAATTCCTGCCAATACCAGCTTTGGAGATAAGTTTATGCGATTAAGGATTACGAGTGGACTTCTCGTAGATAATCCTTCAACTACAGATGTGGATGAAAGAAGTATATCAACTGCTTCTGATGGAGAAATTGAAGATTATATTTTCTCTATTTACCAAACGGGCGGACCTGGAGGGGTATCCAATCCAAAATTATGGTATAAGGCCAATGAAGGGGTTTTAACTGGGGGTACCCTGACTTGGGAAAATCAGGGAAGCTCTCCGAATTCGAATGCAATCCAATCAGTAGCCAGCAGTCAGCCGCAATATCAAGATGCTGATTCTCGAATGATAAATTTCAATCCTACCTTAGGATTTGATGGATCGGATGATCAGCTGGTCACAGGAGCTATAGGTGATCCATTAAGCTTTAGCAATGGAGAAAACATCGGTTCTCAATTTGTGGTATATCGTAAAGGAGCTTCTGGTTTAGATGATGCGCCTGTATATTTTTATTCAGACAATTCTAATTCCCTAAGTTCAGATTGGAAAATCGGTACAAATTTAGCAGGTGGGGTCACCCAGCATGGATTAGAAGCAAGTGGCAATACTACAGATGCCAACGAGGTTGTATTGATTGATTTGAATGCCCAAACCTCTTCAGTTTCCAATACTTTAGAATACAGCGAAAATGGTACATCCTTTTCCAATGTTACTGGGACTTATAAAGATGTTTCCTCTTCAAATCCACTAACATTTGGCGGGAATGACTTCCAAAAAGCAAATATGGATCTTGCTGAAGTGATTGTTTTTAATCAATTCCTGACTTCAGAAGAACGAACAAAAATTCAGAGTTATCTCGCGATCAAATACGGGATTACGCTAGATCCATCCATCACTAATTATTTGACATCGGATGGCACAGTGATTTGGAATCAACCGACTTATTGGAACGATGTTTTTGGTATAGGCAAGGATGATGGAAGTGGCCTGAATCAAAGCAGTTCAAATAGCATTAATACGGGAAGTGGAAATGGAATAGGACAAAGCGGTAAAGGGAATATAAGACTACAACATATCGGTGGAAGTCTTCCTAATAACACCTTTTTGGTAGTAGGCCATGACAATAATTCCCTTGATCCCCAAGTTTCAGATTTGCCTACTAATTACAGCCAATATTTCCGAGTGGGTAGAGAGTGGAAAGCTCAACTAACAGGCAACCCTACCAACATCAATCTGTATTTTGACCTTAACGGGTTGACCTATTCAGCAACTAGAAAAGAAGACATATTTATACTGATTGATTCAGATGGAGATGGAGATTTCCAAACTGGTAACCCACAGGTAATTGCTTCTTCTAGCTTTGCCGGCGGAGTAGCAGCTTTTGGAGGAGTTCCATTAAACCAAGGAGCTGTCTTTACATTTATCATTGGTCCTACCACTCCTTCTTGGACTTTGACAAAATCTGCCACACCTACTAATTATTCCTTGGCAGGAGATATCATCAATTATGAATTTGTCTTGGAGAATACTGGGAATGTATCCATCTCCAATGTCAACCTATCCGATCCAATTGCCCAGATTCAGTCTACAATAATTGGAGACACGTCCAACCCAGGTGTGTTGGATGTGGGAGAAAGCTGGACCTATAATGCAGATTATGTGGTGAGCCAAGCTGATATTGACGCTGGAAGTATAACGAATATTGCCACAGCTGATGGAACTCCAGCAGGAGGTACATTGGATGATGCTGTATCTAATCCGGTGGTGATTAACGCTATTCAGACTCCTTCTTGGACTTTGACCAAATCAGCAACTGAAACCAGCTATTCTTCCACCAGCGATTTCATCAACTATGAATTTGTACTTCAGAATACAGGGAATGTTTCGATCTCCAATGTGAGTCTTACAGATCCCAAGGTTCAAATATTTCCGACAATCACTGGTGACAATTCGAATCCTGGTGTTTTGGATGTAGGAGAAAGCTGGACTTATGGGGCAGTTTACGGGGTGAGCCAGGCAGATATCGATGCTGGAAGTGTAACGAATATTGCCACTGCAAGTGGTACGCCTGCCGGAGGTGCATTAGCTGATGCGAGCAGCAATCAAGTAGTTGTTCCTGCCGTTCAGTCACCATCCTGGACCCTGACCAAATCAAATTCTACCCCAGACTATGCTAGTCCTGGAGATGTGATTAATTACGAGCTTTATCTGGAAAATACAGGAAATGTGTCCATTTCTGGAGTTACACTGACAGATCCAAATACAACAGTCGGTGGAACAATCACGGGAGACTCTGCACCAACGGGCACTTTGGATGTTGGGGAAACGTGGATCTATACTGCCTCTTATACAGTGGACCAAGCGGACATCGATGCAGGTGAATATGCGAATACAGCAACAGCCACGGGTACTCCAGCAGGAGGCACATTAGCTGATGCAACCAGCAATACAGTTGTTGTTCCGGCTGATGTGAATCCAGAATTGACCGTCACTAAAACTTCTTCAAATCTTAATTATAGCCAGCTTGGAAGTTCCATTACCTACTCGGTTGAAGTTGAGAATACTGGAAATGTGTCAATTTCTAATGTTACTGTGGATGATCCAATAGCTACCACTGGGCCAACTTATGTTTCTGGAGATATAGGTAATGACGATATCATGTCTCCTGGAGAAAACTGGATTTATACACTTACTCACCAAGTGACTCAGGCAGACTTGGATGCTGGCCAGATCGTGAACGTTGCAACTGCAGACGGTACTCCTTCTCAAGGCACTCTGATTCCTGGTACAGGTAGCTTCACGATTGATGCGGTATTGAATCCAAACATTAACATCATCAAGACTTCTAATGTCACTGGCTATAGTCAGGCAGGAGAGGTGATAGAATACTACATCAATATCAATAACTCCGGAAATGTCACCTTGAATGGATTTGAGGTAGAAGATGTGAATACAGGTGATACCTTCCCAGTAGCAAGTATCACACCTGGAGAAACCCAGACTTATACTGTTAGCTACACGATCACTCAAGCAGATATTGATTCGGGGTCTATTAACAATGTGGCAAGTGTCACCGGAACAGATCCGAATGGAGATCCTTTGGAAAAAGGTGATGACCTAGTGATTAATGCTTCTCAGACACCTCGAATAGCCATAGATAAATCCACCAGCACGACTCAGTTCACTGCTGCTGGAGAAGTGATCACCTACACAATTATTGTAGAGAATGATGGAAACATCACCATCAATAATCCTGTGGTAACTGATCCAAATGCCGATACTGGCCCAACTTATGTCTCAGGAGATCTGACTAATGTAGGAGTACTCGATGTTGGAGAAATTTGGACATACACCGCTACCCATACTGTAACCCAAGCAGATGTGGATGCAGGTACATTTACGAATACCGCCACGGCAAATGGTACACCTGCCGCAGGATCTTTGTCACCAGAAACTTCTTCAGTTACCACATCAGGTAATCAAAACCCGGATTGGTCAGTAGAGAAAATTAATACAAACAGTCCTAGTGAATATACCAATGCAGGTGATATCCTCACTTATGATATTGTAGTCAGCAATACTGGAAATATCTCCATCACAGGAATCAATGTTAATGACCCTCAGGCAAGTACTGGGCCTACTTTTTCATCTGGGGATGTAGCAAATACTGGTATCTTGGATGTAGGCGAAAGCTGGACTTATACAGCAACTTACACCGTCACTCAGGCAGATGTAGATGCTGGAGATTTTACCAATACTGCAACTATATATGGAACTTCTGTTATCGGAACTCTTCCTGAAAAAACAGACAGTGAGACTGTTCCTGCGACCAGCAACCCAAGTTGGACGCTTGATAAATCTGCTTCTCAACCTACTTACAATTCAGCGAGTCAGACGATTACCTACACTTTTGTATTGGAGAATACCGGCAATGTGACTATTTCTAACATAGTCCTAGATGATCCAAATGTGACTTCCAGTCCTACATTGCAAAGCGGTGATACCAATTCAAACAATAAATTGGAACCATCCGAGACATGGACTTTTACAGCAACATATCAAATTACTCAGGCGGATATTGATTCAGGTAGTTTTACAAATAGTGCAACTGCGACTGGTACACCATCTCAAGGTTCGCTGAACCCTACGACTGCTGATGAAACAATAACTGCCGACAAAAACCCTGACATTACAGTCAATAAAACTGTAAACCCAACCACCTACGATACTCCAGGTCAGATTATTACTTATAAGTTGGAAGTAACCAATTCTGGAAATGTAACTATTTCCGGTGTTCAGGTTTCCGATCCAGAAATCAACTTTACCCAAACCATTCCAACACTTGCACCAGGTCAGTCGAGGACACTGACAGGGACTTATACAATTACGCAAGCTGATATAGATAATGGTTCCCTAAGCAATACCCTAACAGCTTCAGGTACTGACCCAGACAACAACACAGTAGAGGACGACACTCAGGTGGATGCCAATGCCATCCAGAACCCGGATCTTCAGATACTCAAAACCACGAATGCATCTGGCTATACTAATGCCGATGATGTGATTGATTTTACAATTGTCATTGTAAATAATGGCAATGTCACCTTAGATGACCTCAATGTCACGGATCCAATGACTGGCTTAGATGTAACTAGACCTACGCTAGCTCCAAGTCAGGCATACACTGTTAATACCAGCTACACAGTGACTCAGGCTGATGTGGATAATGGATCTATTACCAACTTGGCTTCTATTGATGCTCTAGATCCAAATAATGATCCGGTGGTAGGTTCTGACGATGTTACCATTGATGGTTCATTTACTCCTGCTGTGAATATCAATAAGACTGTCCTCAACACGGGATATGATCAAGCCGGAGATATTTTGGATTATGTCTTGGTGGTTGAAAATATTGGGAATGTTAATCTGTCTGATGTAGAAGTCATAGATCCGCTCACAGGAGATGACATTGACGTAGGTGATTTGTCACCAGGGCAAACTGTTTCCTATACGATTCAATACACCATTACGCAAGATGATGTCAATAATGGCAGCATCACCAATTCAGCTACTGTAAATGGAAAAGATCCTAATGGAGGAGATGTCGAAGCTGCAGATGATGATACTCTAAACGGTGCGCAAAATCCAAAATTGACCATTGATAAATCTAACATCAATGATATCAATACAGTGGGAGATGTGATTGAATACCAATTTGTGGTGACCAATACAGGAAACGTAACGGTTTATGATATAGAAGTAAATGACCCAATGACTACTCCATCTACAATCGATGTGGGTGATCTTGATCCAGGGGAGTCATCTACTGTCACTGCTTATTATACGGTTATCCAGACAGATATTGATAGTGGAAATGTTATCAATACAGCTACCGTAACTGGTCAAGATCCAAATGGAAATATTGTCGAAGATCAGGATACTAACTGGATTGACGGAAATCCTAATCCTAGAATTGAAATTAAGAAAAGTACGTCTGCCTTTGGTTATTCATTTGCGGGAGAGGTTATTACTTATGACATAGTAATTACTAACAATGGAAATACTGCACTTCAGAATGTAATTTTAGTGGATGCCAAATTAGGGCTCTCTGAATCCATAGGTACTCTTCCTCCTAAAAAATCCATCAGTTATAACCCTAGCTACGTGGTTACCCAACAAGATGTGGATCTCGGAGAAATCCAGAATTTCGCAAGTGTTACAGCTGATGCACCTGGCCAAGGGGTTTCAGTTTCTGATGAAGACGTGGTAGTTATTCTTGGAAGTCAAACTCCGAAAATTAAACTCGAGAAGCGTGCCTTAGCCACCGGATATGATACTGCTGGTGAGATTGTTGAATATGAATTTACCTTGGTTAATACGGGTAATGTTACCCTAAGTAATGTCAGGGTTAATGACCCATTAGTCACTTCTGCACCGGTGGTTATTCCTGATATCGCACCAGGAGCTACTATTACCAGAGTGGTATCTTATACTGTCACGCAGGATGATATTAATGCTGGTTCTATTACCAATACTGCGAATGCAGAAGCAACAAGTCCAAAAGGGCAGCGGGTATTCTCACAGGACAATGCCGTTATCGATGCAGCACAAAACCCTAACTTGGTTTTTGTCAAGACGTCCACTCCGAAAACAGTTGATGGAGTTGGAGATGTGATCACCTATATTCTGCGAGTGGCGAATACAGGTAATATTTCCATGTTCAATGTAAATATCACAGATCCACTGGTCTCATTGGATGAGACAATAGCAAGATTGGATCCTAATCAAATTGAATCATACACAACTACTTATACAGTCACCCAAACTGACTTGGATAATGGTAGTATCACGAATGCAGCTTCTTTGACAGGTTCGGATGCATTAAATAATACTTATAACCGCAATTCATCAACAAAAACAAATGTTGATCAGAATCCTGCCATTTCTATTACCAAAGTTGCTGATGTAAACTCTTTTGATTCAGAAGGTGATGTGATCAATTACACAATCACTGTTGAGAATATTGGAAATATTTCTGTTGAAAACCTTCAGGTTACTGACCCGAAAGCAAATGCACCTGCGTACGCCTCAGGTGACACGGGTGGAGATACTATACTTTCTCTTGGAGAGATATGGACTTTTACCACCAGCTACTCCGTCACGCAAGATGATGTGGATAATGGCGGATTTACCAATGATGCCAATGCTTCCGGTACTACTTCTTCAGCAGGTCCGGTTTCTGACAACACGGATGTGAATGTTCCATCTGATATTCAACCTGATTGGAATATAACCAAAACGGTATCTAACAATCCTGCCTCTTATCAGGCAGTGGGTGATGTCCTATCTTATCAGATTTCGGTAACAAATACCGGAAACGTCTCTGTCAGCAATGTTACTGTGACCGATCCAAAAGCAGACGCTGCACCAAGCTACCTAAGTGGAGATACAGATAATGACAACAAACTTGGTGTTACTGAGACTTGGACCTACACAGCGGATCATACAGTGACTCAGGCTGACCTGGACAATGGTAGCTTCACTAATACTGCGACGGCTTCAGGAACTTTAGCTAGTGGCTCCATACCGAATGTAACAGACTCCGAAACTGTCTCAGCTCTTCAGACCCCAGATTGGGAGTTGGAAAAAATAAGTACCACACTGCCAAATTCTTTCAACCAACCAGGTCAGGGATTATCCTATAATATTATTGTTAGAAACACTGGAAATGTGACTATCAGTTCGGTTTCTGTTTTGGACCCAGGAGCTACCACAGGACCAACTTATCGATCTGGAGATTTGAATAACAACCAGAAATTAGATGTTACGGAAGTCTGGACTTACTCGGCAAATTATACTACCAAACAGGCGGATATTGATGCTGGACAATATGAAAATACGGCAACGGCAACAGGTAATCCATCAGGAGGAAATTTACCATCTGCTGTAGACAACGAGATCGTGCCTGCTGTACAAACAGCGACTATTGATATTACCAAAAACGTAGCGCAAAACGGATTTAGCAAAGTAGGTGATGTGCTGAATTATACAATTGAGGTAGAAAACACAGGGAATGTGACTCTTACCAATGTGTTAGTGGAGGATCCAAATACAGGGCTTTCGGATGTGATCGCTCTTATGAATCCTGGAGATACAAAGTCCTATCAGGAAAACTACACGATTACTCAAACAGATATTGACCGTGGTACTATTGAAAATATAGCTACAGTCACCGGAACCAAACCAGATCAAACCACCATTTCCGATACAGCCACTGAGATCATCAATGGTGCTCAAACCTCAGGGTTGAACCTTTTCAAAGATGTATTGCAAAGTGGGTATTATGTTGCTGGTGAAGTGATTAACTACACTATCTACGTTCAAAACCCTGGAAACATCAACATTTTTGATCTTCAGGTGGTGGATAATAAAGTGGGTCTTAATACGACCATTCCGGTGTTCGGACCTGGCGAATTAACCCAGTTCGATGTGGATTACATAGTCACACAGGCAGATGTTGATTTGGGTAGCATCACCAACGTGGTTTCGGCAATTGGAAGAGATTTTAACGGAAATATCCTAAGTGCCACTGATTCCAAATTGCTGATTGGTACTCCGGATCCAAAGTTAGTGGTCGGTAAATCTACCACCACAGCTGGTTACTTTAATCCGGGGGATGTGATTGACTATCACATTTCGGTTGAAAATACTGGGAATTTGACTTTGTTTAATGTAGTAGTGGAGGATCCAAAAGCGGATATTATCACTCCAATGCCGATTTCCTCAATCGCTCCGGGACAGACAGTGGTAGTAGATGCAGAGCACACAGTGGTGCAGGCTGATATTGATGCTGGTCAATATGTGAATACAGCCACAGTTTCAGGATCTGAGCCAGATGGAACGGTTATTACAAAACAAACAAATCAGGTAAGAGTACCGGCTGTCCAAAATCCTGACTATACTGTTACCAAATCCAGCTCCACAGCAGATTATGATGCTCCAGGAGATGTGATTGATTACACCTTTGTGGTAGAGAATACCGGAAATGTGACCCTCACTAAAGTCACGTTGACAGATCCAAAAGCCCAGATTACAGGTGGGAATCCTATTCCTGTTTTGGCACCGGGACAATCGGCTTCCATTACAGCCGAACATCGTGTGGTACAAGCCGATCTCAATGCAGGTAAATACCAAAATACAGGTTCCGCCAAAGCCAAGGATCCAAATAGTAAAGACGTTAATAGAAATTCCAATCAGGTAACTGTTCCGGCTATACAAAATCCAGACCTAGAGATTGTAAAAAGTGCTGGACAAGCCACTTATTCTTCGGTAGGTGAGGTAATCAATTATGAGTTTGTAATTACAAATACTGGTAATGTGACTGTGAACAATACCAGAGTATTTGACAATAACACAGTTGTAGCGGGAGGACCTTTCTCCATGCAACCAAATTCAGTTCAAACAGTGACTGCAACACATACTGTTACTCAAGCTGATTTGGATGCAGGCACTATCGTAAATGTGGCAACTGTTCAGGCGAAAGATCCACAGGACAGAATAATCTCGTCCATCTCCAATTCAGTAACTGTAACTGCTGTCCAATCATCTGATTTAGAAGCAGTGAAAACTTCTTCTGTCCAGAACTACAGTCAAGTGGGCGAGGTGATCCAGTACAATATTGCCGTAACAAATACCGGAAATTTAACCCTTACGGATTTGGCTGTTTCGGATGCTAAAGCTACAGTAAATGGCGGCAGTCCGATCGCATCCTTGTCACCTGGCCAGACACTTAATGTTTCTGCTTCTTACCAAGTAACTCAAGCGGATATAGACGCAGGTAGAATCATCAACATTGCTTCCGTGGATGGAATTGATGTCAATTCAGACCCAATTTCGGCTACCACAAATTCAGTGACCGTGACGGCCGTTCAGGATGCTGAAATTCAAGTGTCCAAAGCTGTTGATCCTGTTTCCTATGATTCTCTTAATGAAGTGCTCAATTACACTTTGGTAGTAGAGAATACAGGAAATGTCACATTGGATCAGGTCAATCTGTTGGATCCTTTGACAGGATTAAATGATCCAATCGGCAGCATGCTTCCAGGAGAGATTTATTCAACCACCGCGACCTATTCAGTCACTCAGACTGATTTGGATAACGGATCTGTGCCTAATATTGCCACAGCAACTGGCGTTGATCCGAATAACGTCACTGTTACTGATACAGACCAAGAAGAATCAGTTGGTGTACAGGATCCTGATATTTCAATTCAGAAAACAGCAGATGTCTCTCAGGTGAGTGCAGCTGGTGAATTGATCACCTATACTTTTGTGGTGGAAAACACCGGAAATCAGACTTTGACAAATGTCGAGTTGGTAGATTCCCGAATTCCATTTACGCAGGTAATTGGTACCATGATTCCGGGTGATGTACAGACTTATTCTGCAACCTACACAGTTACCCAAGCGGACTTTGACAGCGGAGAAATTGTCAATCCAGTAACAGTCACTGGTGAAATTCCTAACGGTCAAACGATTTCTGATAACGATGAAGTCACTGTTTATGCGGATCAAAATGCTCTCATCGAACTGACCAAAACTGCAGACCTATCTTATTACACTGCTGTTGGCGAGGATATCAATTACACATTAATAGTATCCAATACTGGAAATGTCACTTTGACGAATGTCAACACAGTAGACAATAAGTTGGGAATCAATGAACTGGGTACATTACTCCCAGGTGAATCATTTACGTACACTGGAGTCCATTCTATTACTCAGGCAGATATTGATCAAGGTAGCTTTGTCAATGTCGCCAATGTCAAAGGTACACCTCCTACTGGTCCAAATGTCACAGCATCGGATTCATGGACTGCTTTAGCAGTTCAGTACAGTCAATTGGATGTTCAAAAATCAGTCAGCCCAGTAGTTTACAGCATTGCCGGAGATGTATTGACCTATCAGATCACTGTAGAAAATAAAGGGAATGTTACCCTCAACCTTGTTCGTACAGAAGACCCACAAACAGGACTTTCAGAATCTGAGCCAACCTTGGCACCAGGTGGTATATTGACTTATTCCACTACATACACGGTCACTCAGCAAGATGTAGACAATGACTTGTTTAGAAATACGGTTCAATCTACTGGCATTAAGCCAAATGGAAATAAAACCATAGGACAAGATGATGCAATTGCCATTTCCAATGGTAAAGGTGGAATAGAACTGACGAAAACAGCTCTTACGAATACCTATGACCAAGTGGGTGATGTGATACAATATGAGTTGGACCTTACTAATATCGGCACACTCACTTTGGACAATGTCCAATTGGATGATCCGAGAATTTCTTATTCTCAGTCTATCACCACTATGAATCCTACAGAGACAGTGGTCTTTACGGCAAATTATACCGTGACTCAGGCGGATCTGGATGCCGGATCTATCACCAATACTGCCACCGTTACTGCTTTGGATAGTGATGGCAAGACTCAAAGTGATACGGACAATGCCCTAGTGACAGCTGCACAGAATCCTCAAATTAATTTGGTGAAAGAGGTAAATCCAAATTCTATTGTAGCTCCAGGAGTGGATCTTACTTATACCTTTACCGTAACTAATACAGGCAATGTCACACTGACAGGAGCCCAATTGGTTGATACAAAATTGCCAGGATTCAGCCCTGCTACTTTTGACCTAGATCCTGGGCAGACAGAAATTTTCACTGCAACTTATCAGACCACTCAAGCAGATATTGATCGAGGATCTATAGTCAATGTGGCTAGAGTTTCCGCTTTGGACCCTAACAATAATACTGTTTCAAACATAGATGCAGCAACTGTAAAAGTCCAACGAGACGGATCCATTTCTATCCAAAAAGACGCAGATCTAAGCACTGTAACTTCTCCAGGTGAGGTCATTACATACACTTTGACTGTGACCAACACAGGAAATCTCACTCTTAATAATGTAACAACGGATGATCCTTTGACAGGATTGAGCGAATTTGAAATCAGTTTAGCTCCAGGTGCAAACGTAGTTTACACAACTACCTACACAACTACTCAAGCGGACATCGATGCAGGAAGCATCCAAAATATTGCCACTGTAGAAGGTAGTACCAGCTATGGGGTGTTAAGAATGGATACTGATGATGCCACAGTCGATGTGATTCAAAATGGAAGTATTACTCTAACAAAAACTGCAAATCCACAAGTCTATGCTGTTCCAGGCGAAGTAATAACCTACACTTTCGTAATCGAAAACACAGGTAATTTGACTCTGGCACCGGTTAACCTAACAGATGCTCAACTTTCCCTGAATCAAAATTTTGCATCCTTAGCCCCAGGCCAATCAGTTACTGCAACCGCAACCTATTCAGTAACTCTCGCTGATCTCAACAGAGGCTATATATTCAATGAAGCTACTGCATTTGGTACAGGGCCAAAAGGAAAAGGATTTAGAGCAATAGATACAGAAAGAATCACAGCTTCTAATTCACCTGCTCTGGGCATTACAAAAACTGCTAATGTAACTACTTATCAAAATGCAGGTGACTTAATAGAGTATACACTGACGGTGACAAATACTGGAAATACCTCTTTAGTAGGAGTAACCTTAGCAGACAAGCAGATTCCGGCCTTGGAAGTAAAAGCTGGAATGGCTCCAGGAGAAACTTGGGTGTATTCTGCTACTCATACAGTCACTCAGGCAGATGTAAACGCTGGTTCACTGACCAACGTGGCAACCGTTATAGGATTCTCTCCTCAAGGAAATTCGGTCAACGGCCAAGCTTCAGTAACGATACAAGCAATTCAGCAACCTGAAATTACTTTGGTAAAAACTGCTGATGTCAATCAAGTGGATGCAGTTGGAGATGCGATCAATTATGATTTGGAAGCCACCAATACAGGAAATGTCACTTTGAAAAATGTGGTCTTGACGGATCCGCTTACAGGGCTAACAGTAGATATTGGCACGATGCTTCCTGGTCAGGTAGTTACCAATAATCAATCCTACTTAGTTAGCCAGGCGGATTTGGATGCCGGATCAATTGTCAATGTTGCAACAGTTACAGGTTTGGATCCAACTAATCAGACGGTTCAGGATGATGATTCTGTGACTGTTCCTGTGGTCCAATCAGCAGACATTCAAATCACCAAAACTTCCGATATATCTGTTTATACTCAGGCTAATCAGACAGCAAACTTTACGCTGACTATTACCAATACAGGAAATGTGACTTTGACGGATGTGACCGTGACAGATCCATTGACCGGCCTTAACAACAACATTGGGGTTCTGGCACCTGGTTCAGTGACAAACTTAGCTACAAGTTATACCATCTCTCAAGCGGATGTTAATGCAGGTAGTTTTGTCAATACTGCAACGGCGATTGGTACAGATCCTAAGTCGATTATTGTGAGTGACTCTGATGATATTAGGTTGATTTCTGTCCGTCGTCCAGATATTGAATTGACCAAAACTCCAGATAAAGCCACTTTCTCTAATGCAGGAGAGCTCATTACTTATACTTTGGTGGTGACTAATGCAGGTAATGTGACTTTGGAAAAAGTAAATGTCACCGACCCATTGACCAATTTGGGGCAAGGAATAGGAAGTCTGAATCCAGCAGAAACATATACATTAACCACAGTTTATACTGCTACGCAAAACGATGTTGATACCGGAATTATCCATAATACTGCGACTGCTAGTGGTGTAGATCCGAAAAATCAAAAAGTCAATGACTACGCATCTGCATCAGTCACTTCGATCCAGACTCCAGGAATAAGCCTAAGTAAGACGGCATCTCCGACGACATATTCTACATCCGGTGATCAGATCAGCTATAGCTTGGTAGTGACCAATACGGGTAATGTTACTTTGGAAAATGTAACGGTAAGTGATGCAGGAACGACAGTTTCGAATCCAGCCGTGGGCACTTTGTCGCCAGGCCAGACTGCCACAGTCGTTGCAGTTTACACGGTGAGCCAGGCAGATGTCAACGCAGGAGGTTATGTGAATACGGCAACAGTGACGGGTGAGGATCCGAACGGAGCTACCCAGACAGCGACAGCGACTGCCACGGTGACAGCGGTACAGAATCCGGGCATCGGCTTGACCAAAACAGCCAACCCTGGGGATTACAGCCAGCCTGGCGAAGTGATCAGCTACGAGCTGGTGGTGAGCAATACGGGCAACCTGACCTTAGACGCGGTAACACTGAGCGATCCGGGTACGACGCTGTCGAATCCGCAGGTCGGCACGCTGCAGCCAGGTCAGACAGCGACTGTTACAGGCAGCTATACGATCACCCAGACAGACATAGACAACGGCAGCTTTGTGAATACCGCGACAGCAACAGGCCAGGATTCCAACAACGGAACCCAGACGGCAACTGCCACTGCGACGGTAACAGCCGTTCAGACAGCAGCACTGGATCTGAAGAAGGTTGCGAACCCGCATACCTACAGCCAGGTTGGAGAGCTGATCGACTATACGTTGGAGATAGAGAACACCGGTAACGTGACCCTGACCAATGTGGTGGTAAACGATCCTTTGGCAGGCTATACCTCACCGAGCTTCACGCTGGTACCGGGACAGAAAGAATCTGTTACAGGAACCGTGACGATTACCCAGGCGGACATTGACAGAGGTTCAATAGACAATACCGCAACAGCGGTGGGTACCGATCCGGGCAATACGGTATTGACAGTGACGGCTTCAGAACGTATAACCGCAGGTCAGAGTCCTGCAATCAGCCTGGAGAAAACGGCAGACAGACTGACCGTGGATCAGGCCGGGGATGTGATTACCTACACCCTAAAAGTGGAGAACAGAGGCAACGTGACACTGGACGATGTGACGGTGAGCGATCCATTGACAGGCTTCAGCTCTACACCTGCGATTAGCCTGGCACCGGGTGCAACAGTAACTTATACGACGACCTATACAACCGATCAAGCAGACATCGATGTAGGAGGCATATTCAATACGGCAACCGCAACAGGTGTTTCCCCTGCGAATGTGATGGTGGATGCAGTAGACGACGAACTGGTGTTGGCCAACACAGCACCTGTTCTGGATCTGGTGAAGACCGCCAGCCCAAGGATTTTTGTGAATGCGGGAGAAGTGGTGACCTATACGTTTGAGGTAACCAACGCAGGCAATGTGACTCTCTACAATGTGGTCCTCAATGATCCATTGATCCCATACAATCAGTTAGTAGGAACAATGGCTCCTGGGGACAGTCAGACTTTCACGGCAACTTACACGTTGACCCAGACAGATATCAACAACCAGTTCCTGATCAACACGGCGACGGTAAACGGTAGAGCACCGGACAACAGTACGGCTACCGCAACTGACCGTGCCCTGATCGCTGCGGAGGACTTCGGTGCGATCGAAGTAGATAAGGTATCGCTGAAAAAAGTATACAGTGCGGTCAATGAGCAGATCGATTACCAGATTACGGTAACCAACATAGGAAACGTGACAGTCACCAATGTGGTAATGACCGATGACCTGACCGGGCTGACCCAAAGCATCGGTACGATGTTGCCAGGTGCCAGTGCGGTTTATACAACTACCTATGCGGTGACGCAGGCTGATCTAAATGCCGGTCTGATCACGAATGTGGCTTCAGCCTCAGGTATCGAAGACACGCCGCAGGCAAGACCGGTAAGTGACAAGGACAATGCGGTATCGATCGCCAAAAGACAGCCGGGTATCAAGCTGGACAAGCAAAGCACGACGGCGGACTACAGTCAGCCTGGAGATGTGATTGACTACACCTTGACGGTAACCAATGTAGGTAATGTGACCCTGACCAATGTGACGCTGAACGATCCGTTGACCGGCCTGGATCAAATTATGCTCAATGACTTGGCACCGGGTGCAGTCACCGTCATCCCTACAAGCTATACCGTCACACAGACCGATATAGATGCAGGTCAGGTCTACAATACGGCCAACGTGAGAGCAGAAGGTTCCAGAGGAAGAATAGTGTCGTCCAAGGATGGCAAAACCGTACCGGCAGTTCGGGCTGCAGGTATCCAATTAATCAAGACGGCAAGTCCGAAACTGTACCTTCTAGCCGGACAGGTGATTGATTATACCTTGGAGGTAAGCAATACGGGTAACCTGACCTTGGACAATGTGACTGTGACAGATCCATTGACTAATCTCAGCCAGAACATTGGAACACTGAATCCGGGTGTAATGACCGTTATACCTACCAGCTACACGATTATACAGTCTGATGTGGATGCAGGCAGTGTGAACAACACTGCGACATTAACAGCCGAAGATCCGTTCAACACGACCTTGACCACGACAGACAGTGAAGTGGTGAGAGCCATTGGAATATCCCAGTTGCAGTTGAACAAAACAGCGGACGTAGCAACTTACGATCAGGTGGGTGATGTGATCAGTTACAATCTGGAGGTAAGGAATATAGGCAACCTACTTTTAAACAATGTGGTGATTACTGATCCTCTGACCGGATTGACCTATGATGCAGGGACCTTGGCTCCTCTGCAATCGGCCAGTGTGACTGAGACCTATTCGGTGAGCCAGGCGGATGTGGATGCAGGTCAGGTGATCAACATCGCTACTGCAACAGCAACAGATAGCAGAGGTGTGGACAAAATTGCCACGGCTACCGCTACAGTGACAGCCATCCAGACTTCTGGAATCGAGTTGACCAAAACGGCTGACGTGACGACTTATGATCAAGCGGGTGATGTCATCACTTATACATTGGTAATTACTAACACCGGTAATGTAACACTTAGCAATTTAGTTCTTGAAGATCCATTAACTGGTTTGACCCAAAACATTGGCACCTTGGCACCAAGTCAAGTAGTCTCTGTGAAAGAATCCTATTCTGTAATCCAATCAGATATCGATACTGGTCAAGTTGTGAATATAGCAACTGTCACAGCCACTGATCCAAATAGCTCAATTCTTAGTGATACAGCAACGGCCACGGTTACAGCTATTCAGGCCTCTGGAATTGAACTAACAAAAGTGTCTGATGTGGCAACCTATGATCAGGTGAGTGATGTGATCACGTATACCTTGACCGTGACCAATACGGGTAACGAGACTTTGGACAATGTGATCTTGACTGATCCATTGACCGGCTTGAACCAGGATATCGGTACCATGACACCTGCTCAGGTGATTACGGTAACTGAAAGCTATACCATCACTCAATCTGATATAGATGTTGGAGAAGTGGTGAATGTGGCGACAGTAACTGCAACGGATGCGACCAATGCAGACTTGAGTGCCACGGCCACTGCGACAGTGACAGCCATCCAGACTTCAGGTATTGACTTGACGAAAGTGGCTGACGTGACGACTTATGATCAAGTGGGTGATGCGATTACCTATACCTTGACAGTGACGAATACCGGAAACGAAACCTTGGACAATGTGATCTTGACTGATCCATTGACCGGCTTGAACCAGGATATCGGTACCATGACACCTGGTGAGGTGATCACAGTGAACGAAAGCTATACCATCACTCAATCTGATATAGATGTTGGAGAAGTGGTGAATGTGGCGACAGTAACTGCAACGGATGCGACCAATGCAGACTTGAGTGCCACGGCCACTGCGACAGTGACAGCTATCCAGACTTCAGGTATTGACTTGACAAAAGTGGCTGATGTGGCAACCTATGATCAGGAAGGTGATGTGATTACTTATACCTTGTCCGTGACCAATTCTGGTAATGAGACCCTGACCAATGTGATTTTGACTGATCCATTGACTGGTTTGAACCAGAACATTGGCAACTTGACACCTAGTCAGGTAGTGTCTGTTTCTGAAACCTACACAATTACGCAAACTGATATCGATGCTGGTGAGGTGGTGAATATTGCTACTGTCACAGCAATTGATGCTACAAATGCTAGTGTTTCTGACACAGCAACGGCAACTGTCACAGCTGTTCAGACTTCAGGTATTGACTTGATGAAAGAGGCTGATGTATCTACCTATGATCAGGAAGGTGATGTAATCACTTATACTTTGACAGTGACGAATACAGGTAACGAAACTTTGGACAATGTGATTTTGACTGATCCATTGACGGGACTAAACCAGAACATTGGCAGCATTACACCTGCTCAGGTGATCACAGTGAACGAAAGCTATACGGTTACACAATCTGATATTGATAATGGATCTGTGGTGAACGTAGCTACGGTTACTGCAACGGATGCAACCAATGCAAGCTTGAGCGACACGGCTACTGCTACGGTGACAGCAGTTCAAATTTCAGGCATCGAATTGACCAAAATAGCGGATGTTGCCACATACGATCAGGTGGGTGATGTGATCACTTATTCTTTGACAGTGACCAATACCGGAAATGAGACATTGACTAATGTAACCTTGACCGATCCATTAACAGGATTGAATCAGGCTATCGGTTCGATGGTACCTGCCCAACTAGTGACAGTTACAGAAAGTTATACCATTGCTCAGGCTGACATCGATGCAGGCCAAGTAGTGAATGTAGCGACAGTAACTGCAACTGATGCAACCAACTCCAACTTAAGCGATACTGCTACAGCTACGGTGACGGCGGTTCAGTCTTCTGGAATTGGATTGACGAAAACAGCAGATGTAGCCACTTACGATCAGGTGGGTGATGTGATCACTTATACCGTTACGATAGCCAATACCGGAAATACAACCTTGAGCAATGCCTTGATTACAGATCCTCTATCTGGATTGGTGGAAACTTATCCTGTCATGACTCCAGGCGAATCAGTTACTTATACTACTACTTACACTGTTACTATTCCAGATATGGAGAAGGGAAGCATCACCAATTCAGCTAGTGTTGTTGCACAGGACCCAATGGGTAATGATGTGGAAGATAGTGATGATGCTGTTGTGGTTACTGATGCACAGCCCGGTATTGAGATTGAAAAAATTGCAGATAAGGATGTTGTCATAGCAAGCGGCCAGGTGATCACCTATACTTTGACCGTCACCAATACAGGAAACGTAGACTTGTTAGATGTGCATGTGACAGATCCTTTGACAGGCTTTGATGAGAATATCACCAGTATCTCCCCGCAAGAAACTATTGAGTTCATTACCACTTATACAGTCACTGAAGCAGACGTTGATGCAGGCGATCCTATTGTAAACATAGCCTATGTGTCTGCTCCAAATCCGGTAGATATTGATCCGCTCACAGATGAGGATGAAGCTACTACCAGAATAGAGTGTAACGGAGAGACTCTAGTGACTGGATTGATTTATCGACTTGGTTCTCAGACAGGCTTACCGAATGTTCCTGTTATTTTAATTCCTGGGGAAAATACACCTGGTGACACACTTATTAGTGTAACGAATAGCATGGGTAGGTATCAATTTATTGGAGTAGATGAGGGAGATTACCTGATCAAGGTATTGGATGAAAATCTAGAGATCAACGAAGGTCTCCGGTCAATTGACGGGGATGAAGCCTCCATTACAGTTCAGGTATGTAACTATAACCCCGTTGATTTCAGATATACTTTGGCAGGGTCAGGTACTGTGATTGGTGGTGATAATCCATTCCTAAGAGGCTTCGTTTGGTACGATATTAATGGCGACGGCATAGAAAATGAGTGGTACGATGCCAACGATGATGGAGAAGTAACCCAAAACTTCATCACGTTTGACCAACCAATAGATATTTACCGTTGGGAATGGTTAGATCTTAATGGAGATGGAAGTTATGAAGGACCAGAAAATGCAGGGGAGCTCAACAAAGCAGGATTTGGAAACCCTGGAGGACAGAACATTTCCATCAAAGGACCAAATGACTATGAAGCCATGGAGTCCGTGGGATCCTTTGGAAACTGGAAACATGAATTAACTCAGCCATTACCTTATGGAGATTATGAGGTGACTTTGATCCCAGATCCAGTGTTTGATTCGAAAGCTTTGGCTTTGGGAAGCTCAGGTTTGGTGAAAGTCTTGCCGGATCCTTCTGGTAGAACTAGTCAAACTGAGGGTGTGAATGCTTTGGTTTGTGAGGTAACAACACCAATGGTTCAGACGGGGACTGTTTCTAGAGAAAATCCAACCCAATTTAACTTTGATTATGGTGTCAGATGTTTTGAAGTGCCGGATGATGTAAACCTTGCTGTTGAGAAAACCTCTTTTGAAGTTGAAATTTTTGAAGGAGATGAATTTGAGTATGAAGTGACATTAAAGAATATTGGTGGAACTGATGCGACAGACGTTGTTTTGACGGATAATTTACCAATCAATGTCACTTATTTATCATCTGAGATTTCAAGCAATAATAGTGATGCAGAAGTGACTGAGAATATATCTGGAAGTGCAATAACTTGGACTATTCCATTCTTTGAAGCTGATGCCGAATTGATTATCAACATTAGAGTGAAGGCTGGAGATCCAGGGTTAATTACTAATGTGGCTGAGGTTACCTCGAGTGAAACCGATACGGATGAAGTCGATAATCAGGACGACGATGTGAATACCATCTTACCGTTCCATATTCCGAATGTGATTACTCCTAATAATGACGGAGACAATGACACTTTCGAGATCCAGGGTCTAGGTAAGTTTGTGAGCAACGAAATCACAATCTTCAACAGATTCGGAGACCATGTATTTGAAACAGAAGATTATCAGAATAACTGGGATGCTCCTGATCAGACTGCAGGAACCTACTTCTACGTATTGACTGCGGTCGATAGTTCAGGTGAAACCCATGAGTTCAAAGGCTGGATCCAGGTAATTAAAAATTAACGAGTCACAAAGGGAAAGGAAATTAGAAGTGATTTCCTTTCCATCTGTTATAGCATTAAATCTCTATCGATATGAGAACGTTTTTCAGGATTTTAAGTATTGCATTTTTGGTTTCCATCTTTATCGGCGTACATGAGGGAAATGGCCAACAGCTTCCGCAGTTCAGCCAGTACATTTTCAACGGGTTGCACATCAATCCGGGTTATGCGGGTTACAAGGGCGAGCCCTATATCCAGAGCACGTACCGCAGCCAGTGGATCAATTTTCCGGGAGCGCCTGAGACGTTCACGGTGACGGCTGATTTGGCGGCGAACGAGGGAACGATGGGCTTTGGGGTGAGTTTTATGAGCGACAATCTGGGTCCTGCGAAGACGACCGGAGGTCTGTTGACGTATGCTTATCGAATCCAGACGGGAGCGAAGAGCTGGCTGGGTCTTGGAGTGAGTGCTGGTTTCAGCCAGTATTCGATAGACGGGAGCATGCTGGATCCGAACGATTATCCTGACAGCGAGATACCCGACGGACGTATCAACCTGATGACCCCGAACCTGAACACGGGTTTGTTTTTCCATACGGACCGATTTTATGCGGGCTTCAGTATGTACAACATGGTAGGGAGCAAGGCTTTGGAGAAAGAGGATGTTGCGCTGGCCTATCATGATTTTCACTATTACCTGACCGCGGGTGTGATGATCCCCTTCTCCGATCAGGTACAGTTCAAGCCGAGCTTCCTGATCAAGGAAGTGAAGGGAGCCCCGACGAACTACGATCTGAACGCGATGTTTCTGTTTTACGACAGGATCTGGCTTGGAGGAAGTTACCGGAGCAACGTAAAGATCTGGAACGACAACCTTGCCGAGAACCTGAACAACCGGAACGCGGTGGCGGCGATCATCGAGATTTTTGCGACGGACCGTCTGAGACTGGGTTATGCGTATGACCATAACCTGAACGTACTGAGCAACTACAAGAACAACTCCCATGAGCTGTCAGTAGGCTTCTACATGACCCCTAGAAAAGCAGCAATGAAAAACCAAAGATGGTTCTGATTATGAAAAAGACATTGACGATATTGAGTATAGCCGCGGCAATGACACTGGTAACAGTGGGAACCACGGAGGCACAGAAGAGCAAGATACGCTATGCCGACGAGCAGATGGAGCTGATGAACTACCAGCATGCGGTGGAAGTGTATCAGGAAGCCTATGCGAAGAAGCCGACGTATGAGGCGGCAAAGAAGACGGCGCAGGCCTATGAAGTCCTGCGTGACTATGACAACAGCTATGACTGGTGGAAGACGACGGTATCGGAATACGATGAGGCTACACCGGGAGACTATATGCAGCTGTTGCGGTATGGTCAGCTGACCGACCAGCTATCCGAGGCGAAGAGCATTCTGGAGAGCAAGGGAGTGAGCGGGGACAGCATTCAGGTGGAAGAGCTTCTGAATGTTCAGAGCAGGCGAAAGCTGAAGGTGGAAGGCGTGGAAGGACTGAACTCCAGCGGCTCAGACTTTGAGATGGCCGTGGACGGCTCGGGCAACAGGTACTTTGTTTCCGACCGTGGCGGGACTTATCCGAGCAAGATGCCGAGCCTTCGAATCGACGGAAGAAACAAGATTTTCAGTGAAGAGAAACAGGATTATACCGACCGGGAATATTTTTCGGTGTATAAGCAGGATACAGAAGGGAATGTGAGTGAAGTGGTATCGAATATCCCGGACACCTACAATTTTTCCGACCCGAGCTTTGCCAAGGAATCGGGGATGCTTTTTTACTCGGTGACCCGAGGGATCACGAAAGTGAAGAAGACCCGTGACATCGTGGTACAGCCGGAGATCTATTACAGCAAGGTGAACGAAGACGGTACGCTGACGGGCTTTACAGCTGTCCCGTTCAACGATTCGATCGGCTATGCGGTGATGAATCCCTATGTGGACGAGGCGGCAAAAAGACTTTACTTCACCTCGGATATGCCGGGCGGCATGGGCGGCACCGACCTGTACTATTCAGAATACGACGAGAACATGACCTTCGGGACCCCGGTGAACCTGGGCTCCCCGGTGAACACCCCGGGCAACGAATCCCATGCGTTCCGCAAAGAGGATAAGTTCTACTTCAGCTCCACGGGCCACAAAGGCATGGGAGGCATGGATATCTTCATGGCCGACTACAGTGCCACGGGGATGAGCAATGTGATGAACATGGGTTCACCTGTCAACTCGCTGGCAGATGATTTTGCCTACCGTGAGGTGGAGAGGGAAGGAAAAGAGGAAGTGTACCTGTCCTCGAACAGAAAAGGGGGCATGGGACTGGATGATATTTACAGTGTGGCAGAGGTTTACAAGCAGTTTCTGGCACGTGTGATCGACTGCGAAGGACTGGTGATCGGTGACAGCTACCTGGCCACCTTAAGGGACAAGACCCATAACGGGGATGTGCAGACAAGCAGAAACTCCAAAGGGGAGCTGACGGCCGAACTGGAGCCGGACAGCGACTTCGGGATCAAGATCTCCAAGCCGGGTTACTTCAGTATCACCGATGAGGATATCAGCACGAAGGGCTTTGAGGGGGACACGTTGAAGCGAGAGTATAAGCTGATCCCGATTCCTTACCAGTTGCCGGTGTATGTGGACATTGTGTACTACGACCTGGACAAGTACCAGATCAGGGAAGATGCGAAACCGGTACTGGACAAGCTGGGCGAGCTGATGAACCGCTACGAGTTCCTGGATTTACTGGTGGGCTCCCACACAGACTCCAGGGCGAGTGACGAATACAACATTACGCTGTCCAACAACCGTGCGGAGGCCGTGACCGAATACATGGCCCAGTACAACATCCCTGCGGAGCGTATCCGTCTGGAATGGTTCGGGGAGCAGCAGCTGGTCAATGACTGTGGGGACGGGGTACCGTGTCCGGAGACGGATCACCAGCTGAACAGGCGATCGGAACTGGTACTGGAGGCGTTTTCGGACCCGAGCAAGCAGTATGAGATTCCCGAGGAGTTGAAGGACAAGGACTTCTGTGACCCGGAGGACCTGTTCACGCAAATCCAGGACGAGATTGCCCAGATCCCGACGATTTACTTTGACTTTGACAAGAGCATGTTGAGAAGTGTTCACAAGAAGGAGCTGGAGCGTACCGCGATCATGCTGAAGCGTATGCCGAACCTGATGCTGTACATCGAGGGGCATACCGACCAGCGAGGTGATGATGCATACAACCAGAGCCTGTCAGAAAGAAGAGCGGATGCGGTGAAGGCCTATCTGACCAAGCGTGGCATTGAAGGGGAGCGAATGGAAGAGACCTGGTTCGGGGAGACCAAACCGGTGAACGACTGCAGTGAACTGGACTGTACCTCTGCGATGCACCAGCTGAACAGAAGGACCGAACTCAGGGTGGGCAAGTCCCAGTTTACCTACTCAGGCAGACAAAAGAAAGTCGATGTGATGTAGAAGTATCATAAATAAAAAATGGCTCCAAACACATTTTGGAGCCATTTTTCAATTTTTTTATGTAAAAGATTAATCCGTTTTAGCTTTCAAAGTCGCAGCATTTGGATTTTTTTCAACCTCTGCTACCAGTTTTGGGCCTTCTCCTGGGTAATTGATATTAGCCAAAAGTTGAAGAGATTCAAATTTAGTTGACTCAAAGGCGGCCTTATTTGCTGCTAATATTGGCTCGGAAGGAGGGATTTTCTCTCTCAACCAATCTTCTTGTTTCCCATTTTTCCAGAATCGGAAGCACAAGTGTGGGCCGGTGGCCAAACCAGTACTACCAACATAACCAATCACTTGACCTTGCTTGATGCGAGTTCCAGGTTTAATACCACTTGCTATTTTGGACATATGCAGGTACTGCGTGGTGTAAGTTCCGTTATGCTTAATCTTCACATAATTTCCATTACCTCCAGTGTAACTTGCATGGGTAACCAATCCATCACCAACTGATCTAATTTCGGTTCCTCTTCTCGCAGCATAGTCCGTTCCAAGGTGAGCTTTATAGCGCTTTTGTACAGGGTGGAATCTTCTTTTGCTGTAACGGGAACTGATTCTTGTATATTTAACTGGATCTCTTAGAAATGCCTTTTTGAGGCTATTTCCTTCTTGATCGAAGAAATTCATTTCCCCATTCTGTTCAAATGGAATAGCGTGAAATTGCTCTCCTCGGTGTTCCATATAGGCGAGTTTGATATCTCCTACACCAACTACATTCCCTTCAATCATTTTCTCTTCAAAAACGACTTTGAACTTGTCTCCTTCTTGTAAAGCTCCAAAATCAACAGACCATCCATACAAATCAGCAAATTGATCGACGATATCATAACTGACCTGCTGATTGGTCATTTCGTCCGATAGATTGCTGTGCTTTCTGATGACACCTGCAACTTCTCTTTTGACAAATTCTATTGGCTTTTCTGCTTTGTAGATATCCTTGGAGTCCAAATTGAAAACTACATATTCAACAGGATTAGGTTCATAAATAAAAAATTGAGCAATGGTTGAATCAGCAGGAGTAAGTACTGTGAATTTTTTATTGGTTGCGATACCGCGAACATCAAAAACCTCTTTGGATTTTTTAGCGATTTCGTCAATGATTTGATATGGAACGTTGAAAGGCGCTAAGATGGTAGCCAGCGTTTGATTTTTACTTACGGTTCCCTCTACAATATTAAGATCAGTGACATTGATTCCATACAAGAAAACATCATCATTAGTGTCTTCTAAAACCAGTTCTTCAGTTGGAATTGGAGTTGGCTTGTTTTCAGGGGAAAAGCCAAAATACTGGAAAAGGGCTGCTGTTGCGAGGGTGAGAATGAGCGAACCAGCAACAATCCATTTTTTGTTCATTAATTTATTTTCTTTTTTGGGATGATCGAATAACCTTTCAAGCAAGGAAAAATGACTTGTTTTTCCAAGTTTTTATGCAATTTCCTTGCATAAAGGGCTTGTCAACTATCATACCAACGAAATCAACCGTCTACATATTTCAAATCATTTGTGTAAAGTATTTATTCAGAAGAAGGAAAGCTTAAGAAAAAATTGAAATTCTTTCAAAGAAATGGGTGAAGAAGAGCACTTTTTACATAGAATTGTACAGAATCCTAATGAATCCCAAAAAGAAGGTGGTGTACTCCATGGCATTTCTTTATCTTTGACCTCCCAAAAAAACTAACATCATGCTGAGGACGCATACTTGTGGCGAATTACGCCTAGATCATGTCAATCAAGAAGTCACTTTGTCTGGCTGGGTACAGCGAGTAAGAAACAAAGGAGGTCTCGTATGGGTAGACCTAAGAGATAGATATGGTATTACCCAATTAATTTTTGAAGAAGGATCTACGGATAAAGCTCTATTGGAAAAAGCGGCAGAATTAGGCCGTGAATTTGTTGTGCAAGCAACAGGAACTGTCATTGAACGGACTTCCAAAAATGATAAAATCCCCACAGGATCTATCGAGATCAAAGCAACAGATCTGCAAGTTCTAAATGCTGCTAAAGTTCCTCCTTTTATTATAGAAGATGATACGGATGGGGGTGAGGAGCTTCGCATGAAATACAGGTATCTTGACCTTAGAAGAAATGTGGTTAGGGAAAAGCTACATCTGAGACATAGAATGATGCAAGAGACTCGTAAATACATGGATGCGGAGCATTTTATGGAAGTAGAGACTCCTGTATTAATCAAGTCCACTCCTGAGGGAGCCCGAGATTTTGTCGTTCCAAGTAGGGTAAACCCTGGAGAGTTTTATGCTTTGCCACAATCACCTCAGACTTTTAAGCAATTGTTGATGGTATCCGGTTTTGACCGGTATTTTCAGATTGTCAAGTGCTTCCGTGATGAAGATTTGAGAGCAGATCGCCAGCCAGAATTCACTCAGATTGACTGTGAAATGGCTTTTGTGGAGCAGGAAGATATTTTATCAACTTTTGAAGGCTTGACCAAACACCTATTTGCTAATGTCAAAGGGGTCGAGCTGGAAGAAGTGAAGCGTATGACTTATGCAGATGCCATGAAGTATTATGGTAATGACAAGCCAGACCTTCGATTCGATATGAAATTTGTCGAACTGAATGAGCTTGCTCAAGGAAAGGGTTTTGGCATATTTGATAATGCAGAATTGGTTGTAGGGATTTGTGCCAAAGGCGCTGCAGAGTATACTAGAAAACAACTGGATGCTATAACTGATTGGGTCAAAAGACCTCAGATTGGAGCGAAGGGGATGGTTTACGCCAAATACAATGCGGATGGAACGATCAAATCTACCGTAGATAAATTTTATTCTCAGGAGGATTTACAAGCTTGGGCATCAGCATTTGAAGCTGAGCCAGGAGACTTGATGTTGATCCTCAGCGGAGATGCTAATAAAGTGAGAAAACAGCTTTCAGAACTTCGTTTGAAAATGGGCGAGGATTTGGGACTTCGTGATAGAAATGTATTTAAACCACTTTGGGTGGTAGATTTTCCATTATTAGAATGGGACGAGGAAACTGAGCGCTACCATGCGATGCACCATCCATTTACCTCACCCAAGAAAGAAGATATTCCATTATTGGATTCTGATCCAGGGGCTGTTAGAGCCAACGCCTATGATTTGGTGATCAATGGGGTTGAAATTGGAGGCGGATCTATTCGTATCCACGACAGAGCGACTCAGCAGTTGATGTTTAAACACCTTGGATTCACTGATGAAGAAGCTCAGAAGCAGTTTGGATTCTTGATGGAAGCATTCGAATACGGAGCACCTCCCCATGGAGGAATTGCATTTGGTTTTGATAGGCTATGTGCCATTTTTGGTGGTTCTGATTCCATTAGAGATTACATTGCCTTCCCTAAAAATAATTCTGGAAGGGATGTGATGATTGATTCACCAAGTTCGATAGCGCCCGAACAGCTGGGAGAGCTTTCCATACAATTGAATATTAAAAAATAATAAAGAGGCTTCGGCCTCTTTTTTTTGTGTAAAGACCTTTTTTATATCCCGTAATTTATAGAAAAGACAGAATATGAAATTGCTTTTGATCTAATAAGGATATCTTATATTTAAGAAATAGCCCCTGATAATCTGCCAGATCTATTTGGGGGAATTAAGAGATATTCCAAGAGATGAAAGAAATTCAACAGGAGATTCAAGTATTTTCTACAAGAGACTTAACATGGAAGTCGGCAGGAGAAGCGGTAGAAAAGTGTATCGTAGATCTTCAGGAAAGACAAGAAGAAATCAGGATGGTTTTTGCTGCAGCCCCCTCTCAAACTGGTATGCTGAACTACTTGGCTAATTCCAAAAAGATCCAATGGGAGAAAGTAGTGGCTATGCATATGGATGAATACATTGGTCTTCCTCCAGAGTCTCCTCAATTTTTTTCCAAGTATTTGGTAGAGAATTTGTTCTCCAAAGTACCTTTCAAAGAAGTGCATTTGATTCAAACCCAAGGGAAACAAGAGTTGGAGATCAAGTGGTATTCAAATTTGTTGAAGAAAGCTCCAATTGACATTGTTTGCTTGGGAATAGGGGAGAATGGACATATTGCCTTCAACGATCCGCCCGTTGCGAATTTTCAGGATCCAGTATTCATTAAAGAAGTGTTATTGGATCAGGCATGCAGGACTCAGCAAGTGAATGATGGATGCTTTGAAAGCCTAGATAAAGTTCCTAGAAAGGCCCTTACTTTAACTATTCCAGCTCTGATGTCTGGAGATAATTTATTTTGTGTGGTACTGGGTAAGAATAAAAGTGAAGCAGTGAAAAACACCTTGACTGGACCACTATCTGAAACATGTCCTGCCTCCATTTTGATGACACATCCTCAGTGCAAATTTTATTTTGATGCAGATGCCGTAAGTAAACTTCCTCAGTTTCATTTCACTACTAATTGATTCATGGAGTTACTGGATTGGATTATTCTCGCTTTGTATTTCCTGATGCTTATATCCATAGGTGTATGGGCTTATTTCAAGGTGAATAATTCTGCTGATTTTTTTACTGCAGGAGGAAAATTACCTTGGTGGCTATCCGGTATTTCTCACCATGTTTCAGGTTATAGTGGAGCAGTTTTTGTCGCCTACGCAGGCATTGCCTATACCCATGGATTTACAATTTATGTGTGGTGGGCATTTACTGTGGGGATTTCAGTGTTGATTGCCGCATTTTATATCGCGCCTCGTTGGTCTCGTTTGAGAATACTTTCTGGAATTCAGTCCCCAACAGAGTACCTATTAGTGAGATACAATTTACCCACCCAGCAATTAATTGCCTGGGTAGGCACCTTGATCAAGGTTTTTGACACCGGAGGAAAATTGGCTGCCATCGCAATTTTATTAAATGTATTCAGTGGTTCTTCCATTACTTTTGGAGTGCTCTTGGTTGGGTTTGTTTCACTGATATATATTACTATTGGGGGACTTTGGGCGGATGTCTGGAATGATTTAGGACAATTTGTAATCCAGGTTTTGGCTGGACTGACCATGTTTGTGATGATCCTTGTTCAATTGGGAGATGGAATTGGAGGCATTGTATCTTTATGGGATAGGTTGCCAGCTGAAAACTCCCAGTTTTTTCATGATCCATATACCTTAGGTTTTGCCTTAGTGATGTTGGTAATTAATTTTTTCAGTTATAGTGGTGGAACATGGAATTTGGCTACTAGATTCATTTCTACAACTTCAGGGCTCGTCGCAAAAAAAGCAGCAATATTATCCTCTTTATTGTATTTCATCTGGCCTTTGATCTTATTCTACCCAATGTTCGCAGCTCCAATATTTTTTGAAAATCTGGCTGACCCTACTCTTTCTTATGGGAAGCTGGTCTTACAATTTTTGCCTGCAGGGCTGGTAGGGTTGATATTAGCCTCCCTATTTGCGAATACACTTTCCATGACGGCTTCGGATTCCAATACCATATCAGCAGTCATCAGTAGAGATATTTTACCAATATTATTTCCTAAAGTGAGAATCCTATCAAAGGCGAAAAGTTTAAGGTTAGCCAGAATAACGACATTTAGTTTTACCCTTCTGACCATACTTACTGCCTTAAATTCATCTCATTTTGGTGGAGTTATCGGCTTAATAATCTCTTGGTTTGCAGCCTTGTTGGGGCCAATAGCAATCCCGATGATTTTAGGTTTATTGCCGGCATTTAAGCGGAGTGATGGAAAAATTGCTGTGATTTCTATTCTGGGTGGATTGATAACTTTTATACTTCTTAAATTATTCCCAGTGGATTTGTTGGCAGTTTCTATAGGTGCGCCTACTATTGTTTCTTTATTATTATACACCATTTCTGGTTGGCTAAGTAAAAAAGAACCTTCGATAGAAGTGAAGCAACTTTTAAGTAACCTGAGTGCGAAAGATTAAACCCATCCTTATGAATAACAGCATAGAAGGGATACATTATCAGACTGGGAAACCAATCAAAGTGATTATTAAAGATGGAATCATTTTAGAGATCATAGAATTGGAAGCAACAGAATCGAAAAGCCTGATTGCACCAGGGTTTGTTGACCTTCAAGTAAATGGTTTCCAAGGGATAGATTTTAACGATTCAAATTTAGAGGAGTCTGAAATTCAAAATGTTACACAGACGTTGTTAGAAAATGGGGTAACCACCTATTTCCCAACTGTTATCACCAATAGTGATGAATCTATTCGAAGATCATTAAAAACCATTTCCAAAGCTTGTTCCTCTAATAAACTCGTTCAAAATACGATTCAGGGGATTCACTTAGAAGGTCCTTTTCTATCAAAAGAGGAAGGTCCTAGAGGAGCACATCCTTTAGAATATATTCAAGCACCCAATTGGGAAAAGTTCTGTGCTTGGCAAGAGGAGACTGAAGGAAGGATTGAACTGATTACAGTTTCCCCAGAATGGACGGAATCTAATGGGTTTATTGAGAAATGTGTCGAATCGGGAGTAAAAGTAGCGATTGGGCATACAGCTGCAAATACTTCCCAGATAGAAGCTGCGGTAAAAGCAGGTGCCACTTTATCCACCCATCTCGGAAATGCTGCCCACCTCATGCTGCCGAGACATCCCAACTATCTTTGGGATCAGCTAGCATCTGAAAAACTGTGGATGAGTATCATCGCTGATGGATTTCATCTACCGGAAGCAGTCATTAAAGTTTTTATGAAAGTGAAGCCTGAATACACTTTTCTTATCAGCGATTCCACACAGTTTGCGGGGCTTCCTCCTGGGAAATATCAAAGTCCAATTGGTGGAGAAGTAGTACTAAACAAATATGGAAGATTGTTTATGGAGAAAAAGCCCGAATTATTGGCAGGTTCCGCTTCTTCTTTACTTCAATGCGTGAATTTTTTGGTGAAGCATCAGCTAGCTACTTTGCCAGAGGCTATTGAAATGGCTTCCATAAGACCCTTACAATATATTAATAAGGAGAAATCTGTCGGACTAAGGAGAGGAAATAAAGCAGATTTGCTGGTGTTAGATTTCAAAGCAACCGAATTGGAAATCCTACAGGCGGTAAAAGCTGGAGAGCTGGTGTATTCAAAGAAGCATTGATTCTAATGGTTTAAGATCAATAATTCCTCCTTAATTCTCTCAAAATATCCTCCAACCCATTAAGTCTTATCTCATAAAGTGTGTGAAGCCACATCCCAAGTTTCCCTTCAGGAAAGCCCTGACCATGCATCCAGACTAGGTAATGTTCTGGAATATCACAAAGAAGCTTTCCTTTGTATTTACCAAAAGGCATTCTCTTGGTAACTAAATCGATGAGGATTTGCTTGTCCATAAGGAATTTTGCAGGTGTTGAAGTTATGTTTATTGCGGCTGGATTAAATGGCTTCTAATTCCCATCACGATCAGTAGCTGGGCAACAGCGTATGTACCCATCACCAATATTCCTGATTCGGGAAATTCTAGGTAAAAGCGATTAAGAGCTAATAAACCATCTGAGATAAAAAACAGGGAGGCTCCGATCATCACTTGCCAAAAACTAGCAATGTTGCATTTCCCAAACCTTTCTCTTGCTGTGGTAACCATCGATACGATTGCAATGATATAGATGATTACGGGAATTTTTAAAATACCAAGATTAGGTTGGGTCAAATAGTAAACAAAGGCCGCCAAAATGTAAAAGGGGAGGTTTAAAAAGAAAATCTTGATAAAATTTACATTTTTGATTTGCCCGGGATTCTTTTGAGCAACCTTAAACCCAATGATATAGCAAACATGTGCCAATAAAAATGCCCCGAGACCATAGGCAAATAGTTGAGGCCAAAGCAGTAAAATGTCACCAATCCAAGAGAAAATTAAGGCTCCCAAAATAGCTTTTGTCAATAATGTACTTGCTATTGGCTTAGTGATTTTAAAGAAGTAAATGATCAGGCCTAGAAGTATTAATGGCTTTGAAAAAAACCTTAAATGAGATTTGTACTCCAGTAGAAAAGCGATATCTACTAAGGTCGCAAAAAGGAATAAATACAGCCAGACTATGCTTTTATCTTTCAAAGGGAATAATTATTTGAGAGGTAAAATTAACCTTCTTATTCTGTAATCACAGGATGAAATCCCGATCAATTTAAAGAATTACAAATTTGTTTTAAGTCTAAGTATAATACCTGACTAACAACAAAAAATTCAATAAACTCTTAAAATCTTCTGTCTAGCACTAAAAAATCGAAAGAATTTTTGTAGGAAAGAGAATATTAATAGCTGATTTATATTAATTTATTGTTAAATAATGTGAAATTCGAGTGTTGAAATTTAACAATAAATATCCCAGAATGCCGTATCACAATTTTACTTTTGCTGTGATTTAATAATCAAACCAACTTATATCAAAACCAATAAATTATGAGGCAAAATTTACTGAGAAGTTTCCTTGTTATGTTGTTCATTTCCTTGGGATTAGGAATGGCTCAGGCACAGGTAACAACAAGCTCTATTCAAGGGCAGATTAATGATGCGGATGGCGAGACCCTTCCAGGGGCAAATATCGTTGCGACACACGAGCCATCAGGAACAAGATACGGTGCTGTATCAAACTTAGATGGTAGGTTCACGATTCCAAATATGAGAATTGGGGGGCCATACACTGTTACAGTAAGTTTTATTGGATATGAAACTTCCACTTTCTCTGGGATAATCCTAAGATTAGGTGAGCCCTATGTAGTGAATGTGGTCCTAGGGGATGATGCTACAGAATTAGGAGAAGTTTTGGTGACGGGTAGTAGGACTGGTGAACTTGAATCTGATAAAACAGGTACCTCTACCAGTATTTCTACAAAGCAATTAACAGAGCTGCCTCAAATCAATAGAAGTGTCACGGAATTCACTCGATTGACTCCACAGGCTAACGGAACTTCTTTCGCAGGACGAGATGCTAGATACAATAACATTCAAATTGATGGTGCTAACTTCAATAATGGGTTTGGTTTAAGTAGCAACCCCCTTCCAGGAGGAAACTCTCAGCCAATTTCTTTAGATGCGATTGAGCAAATTTCTGTAAACATTGCTCCATTTGATGTTACTCAATCAGGTTTTACAGGAGCAGGTATCAATGCGGTAACCCGTAGCGGTACCAACACAATGTCAGGTTCAGCTTATTTCTTTGGGAAAAACCAAAGTCTTCAAGGAAGAAAGATTGGAGAAAATGAGCTGGAAAAAGTGGATGCAGCGACTAAGAATTTTGGTTTCAGACTAGGTGGGCCAATCATCAAAAACAAACTTTTCTTCTTTGTAAATGGTGAAAGAGAAGTAAACACAGGAGCAAATGCCTCTGGAGCAAACCTTTGGAAAGCTTCTACAGATGGGGTTTCTAATCCTGAAAATAACATTTCTAGAACGACTGTTTCTGACCTCGAAAGTGTTAGAGATCATTTGATCAACCAATGGGGATATGACCCAGGAAGATATCAAGGTTACGCAAATGAAGCTGAACAAGCGAGTACGAAGTTTTTGGCTAGAATTGACTGGAACATTAACGATAAGCACAAGTTAGCAGTAAGGTATAATCAAGTGGTGGGTACTTCCCCTCAGACAACCAATGCTACTTCTGGTCCTAGACCAAGAACGCCTTTTCCGGCAGGAGCAAGGGTAGGTCCTAATTCTATTGCTTTTGAAAATTCTGCCTATGGATTTGAAAACTCAGTAAAATCTATCACAGCGGAATTGAATTCTTATTTCAGTCCAAAAGTTTCCAACCAGTTCTTGTTTACCTACTCTAAAATCCAGGATACTAGAACTACTCCAGGTGACCAACTATTTCCAATGGTTGATATCTGGGATGGTGGAATCGGAAACGGTGATATGAACTATATGACCTTCGGTACGGAGTTGTTCTCTTACAATAATGATGTGGTAAATGATAACTTCTCATTTATTAACAACCTGACCTATATTGAAGGCCGTCATACAATCACTGGAGGTGCTGCTTTTGAAATTCAAAAATTTGGTAACTCTTATGTGAGAATGGGTACTTCTTATTACAGGTATGCTTCTGTAGAAGATTTCTTGACCACTGGTACTGCTAATGAAGTAGCTCCAATCATGTTTGGATTGACATATCCTTACGAAGGGCAAGAGACCTATGCCAGAGTTAATTTCGGCTTAGCCTCTCTTTATGCACAAGATAAATTTTCAGTGAATGACCAGTTGTCCTTGACGCTTGGCTTAAGAGCTGAATTACCTATTTATCTAAATGATTTGACTCCAAATCCTTCCATTAACGATATCACATTATTGGATACAGAGTACAATCCGAAGAATTATGACTCTGGAAGCTGGCCTGACTCCAAATTGATGCTTTCGCCAAGATTTGGATTTAATTATGATGTCAACGGTGATAGAAGCCTTATCCTTAGAGGTGGTACCGGTGTATTCTCAGGAAGAGTTCCATTTGTTTGGTTAACAAACATGCCAACAGGCGCAGGTGTATTGCAAAATAATGTAGAGCCAGGAAGCTACGGGCAGGTTGAAGGTTGGATAGGAAATGTAACTTTCCAGCCAGAAAGATATTACTATGTAGAAAACCCGCCAGAAGGTGCAGAAGACGTATTTATTAAAACGCCCGAACAGGGAGCGCCAAGTTCTTTTGCTTTGGTAGATACAGACTTCAAAATGCCAATGGTTTGGAGATCAAGTTTAGGTGCTGATTATAAATTGGGTAACTCTCCATTTATGTTGACAGCTGATTTACTTTACACAAGAGACATAAACGGGGTATTCCAGTTTGGTGCTAACAGAGCTATTTCTCCTGATAGAATGAACAGCGCAGGCGATGATAGAGAATTGGTTTTGGATACGGATGATATCACTTACAACCCTGTGATGGGAGCAAACAATGCGACGATCCTTTCAAACACAGATGTTAAAGGTCATGCTTTCTCGGCTACTTTAGGTATTTCTGTGCCTGAGTACAATGGCTTCTCTGGAAGTGTTTTCTATACCTATTCAGCAGCAAAAGAAGTGAGTGCTAACTCTGGTTCGAATGCAAGTTCGGCTTGGGGAGCAAGTCCTAACATCAACTCTCCAAATGATCAGATGCTACACATTTCTGATTTTGCAGTGCCAAATAGAGTGGTTGCTAACTTTAGCTATCGAGTGGAGTATGCCAACCATTTTGCCACCACTGTAGGTGTTTATTATTCTGGAGCTAACCAAGGAAGATATTCTTACACTTATGGAAATGACCTGAATGGTGATGGTGTCAATGCTGACTTGCTATTCATTCCTGAAAATACGAGCGACTTCAACTTCGTAGATATTGTGTCTAATGGAAATGTAGTTTATACTGCTGCAGAGCAAGCAGCCGCATTTGATCAATATGTTGAGGACAATGACCTAGAAGAGTTCAGAGGAGACTATGTACCTCGAAATGCGCTAGTAATGCCTTATTTGAGCAGATTTGATGTGAGAATTCTACAAGATATTTTCACCAATATTGGAGATACAAGAAATACGCTTCAATTGAGTTTGGATATCGTCAATTTTGGTAACCTTCTTAATAAGGACTGGGGTATTCAGCAGAGATTGAATGGATCTCAGAATTTGCTGTCTAGATCTGGAGACGTAAGCGTAAATCCAAATTACGTGATGGGTCAGGTTTCTGGAAACTTAGCTTCTTCCCCTTATCAGAATGTTAGTAATTTCTCTACTACCTGGAGCATGCAGTTTGGTTTGAGATATTTATTTTAAACCTTGAAAGTTTTAAAATCATAAAGTTCATATAGAAAAACACCTACTTTTTAGAGGTGTTTTTCTATTTTTACTGTAAATGGTATATCATATGAAGAAATTTTTACAATTATTATTTGCTTTTAGTTTGTCATTCGGAGCCTATGCACAAACAGATTCTTTGATACTGAAAAATAAGGATGTCATCATAGGTGAAATAAAAAGTATGGACAAAGGGGTGGTCACAGTAGAGACAGATTATAGTGACTCAGATTTTAAGATTTCCTGGGATGGTATTTCGCAGCTTTTCTCCGAAACCAAATATCTAATTACACTATCAAATGGAAAACGTTACAATGGTACCATTAATAGCGTGAATGATAGTACCATAAGTATAAACACTTACGATCCTGATCGACTTCTTACTATAGGTAAAAAGAAGAAAAACGATAACACAGAAGATTTAGGTGGAGGTTCCATAGATGTTCCATTTGGGGAAATTGTTTATTTAAATGCCTTGGATGATGGGTTTTGGAGTAGACTGTCAGCGAATATTGATTTGGGTTGGAGTGTTACCAAAGCAAATAATTTGAGGCAGTTTAATGTAAGGAGTGGTCTGGGATATTTAGCAGATCGTTGGAAAGCCAACGCTTCATATAACTCTCTCCGCTCGAATCAAGATGAAGTAGACCCAGTAAAGCGTACGGACGCTAATGGAGTATTTAACTTCTTTCTACCAAAGGATTGGTTTTTACTTTACAATCTTACCTATTTATCTAATACAGAGCAGCTGATAAAAAGCAGGATTGGTAACCAAATAGGTCTAGGTAAATACCTTATCCACACCAACCAGACTTATTTTGGTTTTCAGGCCGGTATCAACTTAAACTCTGAAACTTATTTTGATGATACTCCTTCTAGAAAATCTGGGGAAGCTATGCTAGGTGCCCAGTTAAATCTTTATGACATAGGTGATTTGACTTTACTCACAAGTTTGATTTCATACCCCTCTCTCACAGAGTCAGGACGTTTCAGAACAGATTTTAGCTTGGATGTGAAATATGAATTCTTGGATGATTTTTATGTAAAAGTGGGAACCACCATGAACTACGATAATATGCCTATTGAAGGGGCAACTAGCCTGGATTATATCTTTCAAACCACTGTTGGATGGGAATTGTAAAACTTTATCATAGAGTACTAGTACTAGGAACCCTGCTTTTGGTAGGGTTTCATCATTTTTGCTATGCCCAGAAAGACACGTTAAGATTATCCAACGAAGATATTTTGGTTGGGGAAATAAAGTATCTGGACAAAGGAGTTCTTTATGTCAAAACAGTATATTCTAATTCCGATATCGAGGTAAAATGGAAAGAGGTAAGTGAAATAAATACCGCTCACCTGTATTTGGTAACCTTACAAAGTGGAGAGAGATTAAAAGCAAAACTGGAAACTATTTCCAATGATTCTTTGAAACTGTCTGTTTTTGATCCCAGTCAAAGGACAAGAAATAATATAGATTTGGATACTGAGGATCAGGCGTTGGTTCATAAAGAAATGGTCGTGCAGCTAAATGAAATCAATGAAAGCTTTGCGAGTAAGTTAAATGGAGAAATAAGTTTGGGTTTTAACCTTGCCAGATCTAATAAGCTGAGACAGTATTCCTTTCGAAGTAACTTGAACTATTCAGGAGATCGATGGGGAGGAGGACTCAGCTTCAATGCGATTCGATCCATCCAAGAATCTACAAAACCAATTGAAAGGTATGATGGGACAGCCTATGTGCTTTTTTACTTACCAAGAGACTTCTTTTTGGTTGGGATGATCAATTTGTTGAGCAATACCCAGCAATTAATTGACCTTCGGGTAAACACTGTAGTGGGTGCTGGATTTTATCTAATTCATACCAACCACTCGTATTGGAATATTCAAGCGGGTATTAACAATAACGATGAGAATTTTGCCGGGGATTTGCCTTCAAATAGTACCAGAGAAGCAATTTTTGGTACTGACTTTAGCATTTTTGATGCTGGGAAATTTAATTTTTCTGGTGCCTTGAACGGTTATAAAAGTTTCTCAGAAAAAGGTAGGTATCGAGCAGATGGAAGGTTAGATACAACGTATAAGTTTATCGATGACTTTTTTTTAAAAATCGGATTAGCAGTGAATTATGATAGCAAACCGACAGTAGGTGCAACAGATTTTGATTATGTCCTTCAAAGTACACTTGGGTGGAAATTTTAAGTTTTTTTTAATTTTTCAGAAGAAAACATCCTGTATTTTTTCCATTGATAGTGAAGATTTGCCTCCAGTATCTTTTTTGACCTCTTTCTAAATTTTATCCAATTAAATTTAACCTCGAAACCTTTGTTTAGCCTAGGGGTTTAATCTATATGCTCTATAATAAAAGGTACTTACACCCTAGTAGTTCTGAATGGGTAGTCTTCATTCATGGGGCAGGTGGTTCATCAGTTGTTTGGTATAAACAATTGAGGGATTTTAAGGAAAATTACAACGTCTTGTTATTAGACCTTCGAGGTCATGGTAAGTCGGCAAATATTCCACAAGCCATTTGGGAGGATGATTACACTTTTAGAGAAATAACAAAGGATATTATTGAAGTTCTGGACTATTGGAAGATTCCTCCAGCACATTTTGCAGGAGTTTCTCTAGGGACTATTATTGCTAGAAACCTAGCGGAGCTTGAGCCAGATAGAGTGAAGACTATGGTGTTAGCAGGAGCTATAACCAGGTTAAACATCCGGTCGAGGTTTCTGGTGTTTTTAGGTAATGCAGGTAAGAAAGTAATTCCATATATGTGGCTTTATAGTCTGTTTGCTTTTATTATTATGCCGAGAAAGCAACATTCTGAGTCTAGGAATTTATTTATTAATGAAGCGAAAAAGCTTTGTCAAAAAGAGTTTATTCGCTGGTTTAAGTTAACCAAAGACATAAACCCATTATTGAGGTATTTCAAAGAGAAAAAAACGGAGATACCCACTTTATATGTGATGGGAGATCAGGATTTGATGTTTTTAGAACCAGTGAAAAAAATTGTTAAAGAACATAAAAATGCGGTGTTGGAAATCGTGGAAGCTTGCGGGCATGTAGTGAATGTGGAGCAGCCAGAACGATTTAATAAACATGCACTAGCTTTTATACATAGTCAAAACTAAAACGGAGTACTTTCATTATTTATGAAAAACCAGACTAAGATTATCCTGATAGTAGGGATTGTCCTCATCATCATTGCAGCTTTTTTATATCCAAGGCTAGACAATCGTAATTCCAATGAGGCAAGTGTTGCAGCTTCTGGGGCTGGACCAGGGGCGCCTACCACTTTGCCTGTAAAAGTGGTTGAAATCCGAGAGGAAACTTTAAGAAATCAACTTTCTGTCACTGGTACGATTATACCTAATGAATCGGTGGATTTGAGATCAGAAGTTTCTGGCTTGGTAACTCGTATATCTTTTAAGGAAGGTCAGTACGTAACAAAAGGAACTCCATTGGTCTATTTAAATGACGATGAGTTACAAGCTCAATATCAACGTTTGGTTTATACCCAAAAACTTTTTGAAAGTCAGGAAAATAGACAAAAGCAATTATTGGCACGTGAGGCGATTAGTCAGGAAGAATATGATATTGTATTAAACCAATACAATACCACGCTTTCAGATTTAAAGTTGGTGGAGGCTCAACTTGCAAAGACAGTGATAAGAGCTCCTTTCAATGGAGTTTTGGGATTGAGACAAATAAGTGAAGGTAGTGTGATCGGTACGGCGGATGTCATTGCCAATTTTGTCAATATTGACCCGATTAAGATTGAATTTTCTATTCCAGAAAGATATGCCAATCAAGTAACTGTAGGATCAGAGATTTTTTTTACCAATGAGTCTTCCCCTGAGGAGGTAACAGGAACTGTGTATGCATTCGAAACTCAGATTGATGCGGCTACTAGAACCTTGAAATTAAGAGCTGAAAGCCCTAATAAGGAGAAGAAGTTCTTGCCTGGAATGTTTGTGAGAATACGATTTGTTTTGGGAGAAACAGAAAATGCTATGATGGTTCCATCAGAAGCAATCATCCCGGAACTTCAAGGATATAAAGTTTTTGTAGTAGGTGCTGATAATAAAGCTGAGGTACGCACAGTAGAAATCGGTACACGTACAGATACGCAAGTTCAGATCACGAGTGGTCTGGAAGTGGGTGATCTGGTTCTTACCACTGGGGTTTTACAAGCAAGGCAGGGGTCACCTGTAGAGTACACTCAAATTAACTAACATGGCGAGCTTATCAAATGTAAGTATCAACCGACCGGTATTGGCAATAGTGATGTCACTAGTCATCATACTTTTTGGTGCTATTGGGATTTCATTATTGGGTATCCGGGAGTTTCCAAGTGTGGATCCTCCTGTGATCAATGTTCGGACTACCTATGTAGGAGCCAATGCTGATGTCATTGAAGCACAAATTACCGAGCCTCTGGAAGAAGCGATTAACGGTATACAAGGGATTAAGTCTCTAACTTCTACCAGTAATGATGGAGGAAGTAGTATTACTGTGGAATTTGATGTTGGGGCTGACCTGGAAGCAGCAGCAAATGATGTTCGAGATAAAGTTTCTGGTGCACAGAGGAATTTGCCTCCAGATGCAGAACCACCTGTAGTTTCCAAAGCCGATGCGGATTCTCAGCCTATCGTCTTTTTGAATGTAAAAAGTGACGAAAGAACTTTATTGGAGCTTTCTGATATTGCGGAAAATATATTCAAAGAGCGTTTGCAAACTATCCCTGGTGTCAGCCGAGTACAAATTTGGGGAGAGAAAGAGTACGCAATACGCCTAAGGATGGATCCGTTAAAGATGGCTTCTTATGGCGTCACACCATTGGATGTGCTCTCAAAAGTACAAAGTGAGAATGTAGAGCTTCCTTCGGGAAGAATAGAAGGTGAAGCAATTGAATTATCCGTAAGGACAAAAAGTAGATTGAGCACACCGCAGGAATTCAATTCATTGATCATCAAAGAAGATCAAAATAACATTGTTCGTTTTCAAGATGTAGGACATGCTGAATTGGCTGCTTTAAACGAGCGAACCGTTTTGAAAAGAGATGGCGTTCCCATGGTTGGGGTGGTTTTAGTACCCTTGCCAGGATCCAATAACATTGAAATCGTAGATGAGTTTTATAGAAGATTAGAATTCATCAAGAAAGATCTTCCAGAAGATGTGGGCTTGGAAATTGGATTTGATTCCACAGAGTATATCCGAAGTTCCATTCAAGAAGTTCAGGAAACTATACTCACCGCCTTTATTCTGGTAGTGGCGATTATCTTCCTTTTCCTTAGGGATTGGAGAACGACTTTTATTCCAGTATTGACAATCCCGATTTCCTTAATTGGAGTTTTCTTCATTATGTATGTGATGGATTTTTCCATCAATGTTTTGACATTGCTGGGTATCGTGCTATCGATTGGACTGGTGGTGGATGATGCTATTGTGGTATTGGAAAACATCTATACCCGAATAGAAAAGGGAGAGAAACCTTTAGCAGCAGCAGAAAAAGGCGCTGAAGAGATCTTCTTTGCGGTAATTGCGACTACAGTAGCCTTGGCCGCGGTATTCCTTCCTGTAATATTCTTAACTGGAACGACAGGTAGACTATTCCGTGAATTTGGTATTGTGGTAGCAGGAGCAGTAATTATTTCATCTTTTGTAGCATTGACCATGACGCCGATGCTAAGCTCTAGATTGCTGAAGAGAAGAGAAAAGCACAATAGATTTTACAATGCAACAGAGCCAATTTTTGTTTGGTTGAATGATGGATACGACCGCATGCTTGGAGGTTTTATGAAGTTCCGATGGGTATCCTTTGTACTTATTGCATTCATGGGTATCGGTATCTATTGGTTATTTAATCAAATTCCAAGTGAGTTAGCTCCAGTGGAGGATAGAGGAGAAATTAGGATTCAATTAAGTGGTCCAGAAGGAGCAACTTTTTCCTACATGGACCGAGTAATCGATCAGATGGTAGCAGATTTTAAGGCCGAATTCCCACCTGATGAAGTTACTGGTTTGATTTCTGTGACTTCACCTGGTTTTGGTTCTTCCAGCACGAATTCAGGGTTTATCCGCTTTATTTTGACAGATTCTGAAAATAGGGAAAGGTCTCAAAATGATTACTTCAATGAGATCAATGAAATGCTCAAAGAATACACTGCAGTTAGAGCTTTTGCTTCCGAGCCGCAGTCTATTGGTAATAGAAGAGGGGGACTTCCAGTTCAGTATGTACTGCAGGCACCTACCTTGGAAAAACTGAAGGAAGCCATTCCTACCTTTATGGAGGAAGTAGGTAAAAGCCCAGCGTTTATATTCTCAGATATCAATTTGAAATTCACCAAACCTGAACTTGAAATAGAAATTGATAGGGCAAAAGCAAGAAATATTGGAGTTTCTGTTCAGGAGATTGCTAGAACCCTACAATTATCCTATTCAGGCCAGCGCTTTGCTTATTTTATCAAGAATGGTAAGCAATACCAAGTTGTCGGTGAAATGAGATTGGAAGATCGAAATGAACCAGTCAATCTAAGAATGCTTTATGTACGTGCTGAAAATGGAAGTTTGGTTCAGCTAGATAACCTTGTGAAGGTGACAGAAAAAAGTACGCCACCACAATTGTATAGATTTAATCGATTTGTGAGTGGTACTGTTTCTGCCAACTTGGCTCCTGGTTACACGATTGGAGATGGATTGGCCGAGATGGACAAAATCGCAGCTGAAGTACTGGATGAGTCATTTGCCACGGACGTATCAGGACCTTCCAAAGAATTCAGAGAGAGTTCAAACAGCTTACTCTTTGCATTCCTTTTTGCATTGGTATTGATTTACCTTGTCCTTTCTGCTCAATTTGAAAGTTTCTTGGATCCATTAACCATTATGTTTACAGTTCCACTTGCGATTTTTGGAGCGCTGTTTACCCTTTGGTCTCTAGGTTTCACTTTAAATATCTTTAGTCAGATCGGTATCATCATGCTTATAGGTCTGGTGACCAAAAATGGTATTCTGATAGTGGAATTTGCCAATCAACGAAAGGCCTCAGGGATGTCAATTCATGAAGCCATTTATGGAGCTGCTGTGGCACGATTCAGACCGATTTTGATGACAAGTTTATCGACAATATTAGGGATTTTGCCAATTGCGCTAGGGCTAGGAGCAGGGGCCGAAAGCCGTGTTCCGATGGGAGCTGCAGTAATTGGAGGTTTGACCTTTGCGACCATATTAACCCTTTTCGTGATCCCAGCTATTTATACTTATCTCACATCCAAAGAAGGAAGATTAGCCAGAATTTAATGAAGAATTTTATTGCAGTGCTCTTAATGAGCAGTATAGGTACTACTCTTTTTGCCCAAAGTCCAGAATCTCTTGATCTAGAAAAAGCGATTCAAATTGGCTTGGAAAAAAATCTGGAGATAAAAATTGCTGTGGAAAATGTCACGGTCAACGAAACGAATGAAAAAATCGGTGTTGGCGATTATTTTCTTCCAGTAATTGATGCGACCTATGCCCGGAATTTCAGTAAAGAGGACGTAGAGCAAAAGTTTATCAATGACCCAGACCCTCGTACTATCGATAACGCTAAATCCCGAACAGAGAATTTTAGTATAGTGGGGATTTATGGATTTCAACCAGAGAATATTGTGGTAATGAAACGACTCGGTCAACTGACTGAAATTTCAGAACTTGATGCTAAAATAGTGGTTGAAAATACGGTAGCAGGAATTTCTACCGCCTATTACCGATTGGTGCTTGAACTCCAGAGATATGAGGTTTTAAAAAGAACCCTTGAGCTGAGTCAATCCAGACTGGATATTGCCGAAGCTCAGTATGAGCTAGGTGGAGCTGGAAAGAGGGATTTCCTTACGGCAGAAGTGGATTACAATTCAGATTTAACCTTGTTGGTCAATCAAGAGCAAATCATTAGAGCAGCAAGAATTAACTTGAATGAGTTGATGGCTTTAGCACCTGATACTGAATTTCAAGTGAATGACACCATTACGGTGGGTGATCAGCTTAGATTATTGGATTTGGAAGAAAATGCCTTTATGGAAAATAAGCAGTTATTAGTGTCGCAAAGACAGGAAAACGTGGCATTCCTTCAACTGAAAGAACTTCAAACGTCAAGGCTTCCTCAGATAAATCTAACGGGCACATATGTGAATAACACGTCTAATTCAGATGCTGGTTTCTTGCTTCAAAACCAAAGACAAGGTTTTAATTTTGGCGGAAATATTACGTTGAACCTATTCAGCGGATTGACATTGAATAGAAGAATTCAAAATGCCAAAGTCCAAAAGAAAATTCAGGGCTATGCCTTAGATCAATATGAAATTCAATTGACTTCTGATATTCATAGAGCATATAACACGTATGAGACGAACAGAAACTTATTGGAAATCGAAAAGAGTAATTACGAAGTGGCGAAAGAAAACACCGATATTGCTTTGGAAAGGTTTAGACTGGGAATATCCTCCTACTTGGAATTTAGGGATGCTCAAGTCAATTTATTGACTGCAGAAAACCGATTAATTACCTCGATTTATAATATTAAGGAGATGGAAATCGAACTGATGAGGCTATCTGGGAGAATCTTTTTCCAGAATAGTTTTGAAGAGTTAGATTTGCCAACAGAGAATTAAAAAAGAATTTGAGCCTGATTTTATCAGGCTCATTTTTTTATTTGCTTTTTTTAGGAAATGCTTTGCAATTGTTTTGGCATAGCATTTGCCAAATCCTGCTTTCGAGAACCATTCGGACTTTACTAGTCCTTGTTCATGAAGAAAGCACTCATTCTTTTCTTTGCTGTAGTAACCCTATTAATCTTTGGGGTACAATGCACCTTTCTGGAAAAAAACTTCGGTAAAAAGGTGGAAGAAGAAGCCTATATCCTGGACCTACCTGGAATCAAGACTAGAGGTTATATACGTGCAGCTGTGGATAATAACTCTACGGGATATTACATATACCGAGGAAGAAGGATGGGGTATGAGTATGAATTGCTACGCGACCTTGCCAAAAGGCTGAAAGTTCAATTACACCTAGTTTTGGTTTCTGACATTAATGATGCCTTCGATTATTTGGAAGATGGAAAAGTGGATATCATTGCCATGAACCTCGTTAAAAATGAAGAACGACAAAACCGCGCTGAGTTTACTTTGCCTTTAGGAAAAATGAATACAGTCCTGGTGGGGAGAAAATCTTCAGGTAAGGTGGAATCATGGTCAGATTTGGAAGGCGATACTATTGTGGTTCGTCAAGGATCAATCTATAAATCACAGCTTTGCGCCGTGAAAGATTCTATGAAGGTTCAATTTACTGTCTTAGAAAGTCCCGACCATGAAGAGACCTTGATAGACAAAATTGTTCAGGATGAAATTAAATGGACAATTGCCGATCAAAATATTGCTCAGGCCAACGGCACCTATTATGATGGGTTGGATATCTCCTGGAATGTAGAAAAAGCAGGTGAGGTGTCTTGGGTTGTTAGAAATAATTCTCCACAATTATTGTCAACAGTCAATACTTGGATGGAGGATAAGCAAAAGCGATTTATTCCAGATTTATACGCGAAATACTTTTTGAACTCTAAAAACAGCTATTTTCGCTCCAACAGCCCATTTTCATCCTTGGCAGGAAACCGTATTTCAAATTTTGACGAAATTATTCAAAGTGGAGCAGAGCAGCTGGGCTGGGACTGGAGACTTCTTGCATCTTTGGTATACAAGGAGTCTAGGTTTGACACAACGGCAACTTCCTACGCTGGAGCCACAGGATTACTTCAATTGATGCCTGTCACTTTAGAAAGGTTTGGAGTCAGCAATCCTCATGATCCTATAGAGTCACTTTCTGGCGGTGTGAGATATCTACGCTATCTGGATAAGTTTTGGATGGAGAGAGTGCCTGAAACGAATGAACGTGTCAAGTATATTTTGGCCTCCTATAATATAGGGCATGGACATGTGGAAGATGCCTGGAGACTTGCAATGAAGTATGGTCGTAATACCCAAAGTTGGGAAGATGTCTCTGAATTTCTCGAGTTAAAAACTGATCCAAAGTATTATAAAGATCCAGTGGTAAAAAGCGGTTTTGCAAAAGGCCACCTTGCTGTCAATTATGTCAAAGACATCCTCAGTATTTTTGATTCCTATAAGGCACTAGTTGAACCTTAAGCTCCTTCGTGTAGCTCAAACATGGCTTCCACTTCCACGGGGATATTGTCTGGCAAGGATCCCATGCCTACAGCGGACCTTACTCCAATTCCATTTTCGGTTCCCCATACCTCAGCAAATAATTCACTGCAGCCATTGATAATATAGGGGTGTTTGAGGAAATCATCCTTGCAGTTGACCATTCCTAAGACTTTGATCACTCGCTTTACTCTGTTTAAAGAACCAAGATTAGCTTTGATAGTAGCAAGCATAGCCAAGCCAACTTGTCGTGCAGCCAATTTTCCTTCTTCAATATCCATATCCACACCGATTCTACCTATAATCAAGCTACCATCCTCTTGGACAGTGCCGTGTCCGGAAAGATATAAGTAGTTTCCATCAATAAGGCAGGGCTTGTATACTCCCAGTGGCTTTGGAGCCGGGGGTAATATTAGATCAAGTTTTGCAAAATTACTTTCAGGTGTTCCCATGATTTTGAGAGGATAAATAGGGTTAGATAAATAAATTTAAAATAAGGACTCCAATTAATCCAAAGACTGCCACCAGCGTTTCCATTAAGGACCAAGTACGGATAGTGTCTTTGATACTCACATTAAAAAACTCCTTATACATCCAGAAGCCCGCATCGTTGAAGTGGGAAAACATCAAGCTTCCTGCCCCGATAGAGAGTACCAGCAAATTTGGGTCAACATTCATGGTACCTACCAATGGTGCTATGATTCCAGCCGTAGTCAAGCCTGCTACTGTTGCAGACCCTACACAAACTCGAATAATTGCAGTTATTACCCAGGCTAAGAATAGCGGCTGGACATCCCAGGTACTTAATCCATCAGCAATAACCTGACTCACGCCGGTATCCGTAAAGATTTGTTTCAATGCTCCTGCACCTGCCACAATTAATAAAATCATGGCGATATCTTTTGTAGCGATGGTATATATATCCATCAATTGGGTCATTTTAAAATTCCTTCTGAGTCCCAAAGTGTATGTAGCAACCAAGACAGAAATCAACATCACAATCGCTGGGTCAGCTACAAATCCAATCAACGGAGCTATGCTGCTCTCTGCGCTAGTATTTAGGTTTAATGCAGTCATTCCAACCAATAAAAACACAGGGAGTAAGGCAGTAAAAAAACTGTTGAAAGTTCCCGGAAGCTCAGACTCAGGTCGGGTTTCTGCTTGGAAGGTTTTTAAGGGACTCGCTTTGACATTTTTTAAAGTCTTGGCGAAAATTGGGCCCGCTATAATGATGGTGGGGATGGCTATAATGAAACCATAAAATAAGGTTAAGCCCATGTTGGCATCAAACTGTGCAACTAATGCAGCTGGTGAAGGATGCGGTGGTAAAAATCCATGTGTTACGGATAAAGCAGCAAGCAGGGGAATCCCTACGTACACAGCAGAAATTTTGTATTGATAGGCTACGGTAAAGGCCAAGGGCACCAATAATACAAATCCAACATTGTAAAAGAGAGGAATGCCGACAACCAATCCAGTGATTGACATGGCCCATATGATATTTTTTTGTCCAAAAATACCCATAAGGAAGTCAGCAATTCGCTGTGCTGCCCCACTTTCCGCGACAAGCTTTCCTAGCATAGCACCTGTAACAATAACAATAACCAAACCTCCTAAAAGGTCACCAATTCCTTTTTGAACTGATCCCGCAATTTGATCTGCCGGCATGCCTAATAAAAAGCCTGCAATAATGGATGAAATAATAAATGCTAGAAAAGGATTGAGTTTAGCCCAGACAATAAGCAGAACTAATATGGCAATACTGAGCAGTACTAAAAGAATGGTCATAGGTCAAGATTGGGTTTAATGAGCAAGATAAAAAAAATGGTGGAATTGCATTCTGGAAATTACGTCTATCCGACTAGTCTTACTTTTTTAAAAGTTTTACTTGATAAGCTTCACCCTCTGCTTGTAAATATATCATATAAATTCCCGGTGATAACTGATTTACTTCATTGGCAAAAGACTCCACTTGGTATGGTGCTGTGCTTATGTGCTCTCCTAAGAAACTCACTATACTTATTTGCATATCGCTTGATCCAATTTCTTGGGGGATGAACAACTTAATTGGTGTTGAGCCATCATATGGATTAGGGAATAATTTGATTTGAGCCTCAAGCTCTCTTTTACCTTTTAGTCTAAAGACCTTACTCCAGGATTCTTTTCCTTTTGTATCAAGACCTTTTAATTGGTAATAAATTTCTCCGGAAGGAAGCAATTCCTGATCCTTGAATTGAAATTTGGATTTGCTGAAGGTATTATTCTCTGCAGTAAATTTTCCTATAAGAGTAGAGTCATTTAGGCTGTTTGAATATCGATAAATTTCAAATTGTTGAATAGAGTTTTCATTCGCTATTTCCCAATAAATGAGACTGTACCCTTGCTTCGAAATTGCTTTTGTAGATAACCAGGTCAAGGGGAGAATGGAAAGTGTTCTATAGCTACCTACCGTAAAATTTACTCCTGATAATTCATCTGCATTCAATTCTCGCCTTGCCCATAACTCCACTGGGTCTAAACCCGCCAAATGGCTGCCTGGAGCAGCGTAACCAGTTCCTACGATCCGTAAATCGTCCACGTCATCCACAATTAGTTTATCTGCTGAAATTCGAAGCTCAAGAGGAAGGCTTGAAGGGTTTAGGCCAGAAAATTGAAAATAGCTAAAGAGTCGATAGAGAATTGGAGTAGCATCTGAATCATTAAAGCCAGGATTGAAGTCTACGCCCTTATACTCTATAAAATTTATCTCGAGGTTACCACCTGTATTTGCTCCTAGCAACTGGACTTTTCTAATCCCACCTTGAAATTGGTCAGTAAAGGGAAATGTTCCATTGGAAGGGGTGAGTAGTGGAGGCACGCCGTAATAGGTAAATTGCTGAATATTCTTCCAAGAACCTCCGGAATAATTGAGGCCTCCAGTTAGTGAAGTGTTTATAGAAAGGTTATTCCCTCCCAAATCTAATATTCCGGCGGCTTGCGTAAAATCGCCTAGTACTTGTAGGTCTTCTTCAAAAGCCACTGTTCCACCGCTTTTATTGATTTCCAATTTGCCCACATTCATACTGAAGCCTTGCACTTGTTGATTATGGGGTCCAGAGAATTCAATTTCAGTGCTGCTCATCAAGAAGTTACCTGAACCTGATTTTTTCAAATCACCAAAGACTTCTAAAAAAGTGGGTAAATTCAGGTCTTGGGAACCTTGAATTTCAATGTCATGAAATGCAATTGGAACAGCCGAGCCTAGATAGGAGCTCGATAAAAAGTTTTGCGTAAAATCATCGTTGTTAAAAATCACTTGACCATCAAGTGTGAAATTTGCCGCTTCAATTTGAGGAGAAGTACCCTCTAAAATAAGCTGACCTTCATCTTCTAAAATAAAGTTTGCTGCGCTATTGGGAGTACCCGAGATTCCTGATCTAAAAATGATTCCATCGTTGCATTGAGAAATTAGAGTGCCACCAGCTTCAATGGTGAAGTCACCAAAGGCACCCGTTCCATTTATACTTTCATTATTGAATGAAAATGTTGCACAGGAGGCAGGGATGACTGAATTATCTATTTTTTGGAGGACTGTACCTGACTTAATAATGAAATTCAAGGCTTTTATTGGTTCTTCGACCTCAAGGATGACTCCATCCCCGGGATCAAATTCTACTGAATATCGGCTATTAGTAGTGAATCCACTCCAGGAGTCCTTGTAAATGATGATTCTCGATGTCCCTTTGAAAATCAATCTGCTGGTTATGGAATTCCCAATCCAGTTTTGACTGTTCCAGCTTCCTGAAAGAGTGCCTGGTGCCATTCCGGAAAATGCGTTAAGACTTCCATAAATAGATAGAGAATAGCTGTTTAAGTTGAGCTTTATTGCAGCGCCTGTTTCTGCATTTATATAAATACTTTTGACAGATTCGTTTCCTATTAAAGTTAATGTGTGAGTTTGATCTATGTAAATATCATTACTGGGTCCGGGTTTAAAAGTAGCTGCATTCCAACTGGAACCATCATAAATATTCCAGGTACTTAAATCAGAAAAATTTCCAGATTGGATAGTCTTGAATGCTCCGGTTTCTTGAGAAAAGAGCTCTTGCCAATAGGCACAAATCAATACAACTGCCAAAAGAAACCTGTATATTCGGCAGGTAAAAAACATCCTGTAAAGGGAATATGTAGCCTTTGCTAACATAAAAAGTAATTTTAAAAAGTATAACTAATATACTAAAAATGAATCTGAAAAAGAAGAGTTTCTTTCAAATAATTTTTTCTTTCATTCTTTTAAGTACTGGGTTTTCAGAGTCTTATGCCCAGCAGTATAGAATCAGTTTATTGACCTGTGACCCTGGTGAAGAGATTTATAGTTCATTTGGGCATAGTGCTGTTAGAGTACAGGATTTACAAACCGGTCAGGACTTGGTTTATAATTATGGAACCTTTGATTTTGGAGCCCCTAACTTTGTGTTGAATTTTGCCACAGGCAGGTTAGATTATTTTTTATCCCGATCCACGTTTGAGAGGTTTATTGCAGAGTACAATTATTTTGAGCGAAGTGTGAGAGAACAAGAACTGGCTCTCAATCAAGCACAAAAATTGGCCTTAATGGAGTTATTAGAGATCAACTATATGCCTCAGAATAGAGCCTATAGATACGATTTCTTCTATGATAATTGTGCCACGCGAATTATTGATTTGATGGATGAAGTTCTAGGAGATCAATTGGTTTGGCATAATGAAGAACAGCAAGCAGTAGAAAAAACCTTTAGGCAGCTTATTGATGAAAAAGTGTTTTATATGCCTTGGTCAGATTTAGGAATTGACCTGGCTTTGGGTTCTAGGCTTGATCAGGATGCAAGTCCAAGAGAGGAGCAGTTTCTACCCTCTTATATGGAAGAGGCATTTGCAAGGGCAGAAATTGAAGGGGATGGACCCACGCGCTCTTTGGTAAGTAACAATCGCGTGATACTTGATTTTCAGGCTCCCCAGGGTACATTGGGTACTTTTAATCCTTATTTACTATTTTGGATAGTGGCTATTTTGTTTATAATCACCACCTATATTGGCTTTAAAAAGAAAAAACTATTTATAGGTTTTGACTTAGCGTTTTTTGGAATATTAGGTTTGGTTGGTTTGGTGATGGCAGCCTTGTGGATAGCATCCGACATACCTTCCACCAAGTATAATTGGAATATTCTTTGGGCCTTCCCAGGGCATTTATTGTTGATTCCTGGATTACTTTCCAAGACCTTCAAACCTTGGGTAAAGCAATACCTATTAATCGCTTTGATTTTAGCCGATGCAGCAATTGTATTTTGGATTTTGGGTTGGCAATCATTTCACCCAAGTTTGATACCATTAATGCTTGTGGTAATTCTTCGAACCAACTACCTGTATTATAATTTGGAGCGTTTTAAAAAGAGACTTGTCTGATTATTTGGTTAGAAAGTAAACTATTGTGATGTAAATGCGTGTTGGAATAGCTTAGAAAGAACCATGGAATTTAAACTAACATCCGATTATCAACCCACTGGAGATCAACCAAAGGCAATAGAGAAGCTTTCGGAAGGAGTGAACAATGGTGAAAAAGCCCAGGTGTTGCTCGGCGTTACCGGTTCGGGAAAAACTTTTACAATAGCTAACTTAATACAGCAGGTTCAAAAGCCTACTTTGATTTTAAGCCATAATAAAACTTTGGCAGCTCAGCTATATGGTGAATTCAAGCAGTTTTTCCCTGAGAATGCTGTTGAATATTTTATCTCCTATTATGATTACTACCAGCCCGAAGCATTTATCCCGAGTTCGGGTACCTACATTGAAAAGGATCTTTCGATCAATGATGAAATAGAAAAACTTAGGCTGAGCGCTAGTTCAAGTTTGCTTACTGGAAGAAGAGATGTGATTGTAGTTGCATCCGTATCCTGTATTTATGGTATTGGAAACCCTGAGGAATTTGGGAAAAACGTGATTCGATTACAGGAAGGTGATCGTATCCCCAGAAATCAGCTATTATTTAAGCTGGTAGATATTTTATACAGCAGAACACAGCAAGATTTGACACACGGTACATTCCGGGTCAAAGGAGATACAGTAGATATTTTTGTTGCCTATGCAGATTGGGGATATCGTATTTTCTTCTGGGGAGATGAGATTGAAGCTATTCAGCGGATTGATCCAAAAAGTGGTAAAAAGCTTAACGATGAAAAAATCATTTCGATTTTCCCAGCTAACCTTTTTGTCACAGGAAAAGACACCTTGCAAACTGCGATTCATGAAATACAACATGACATGGTGGCTCAGGTAAATTTCTTTGAAAAAGAAGGGAAATTTATGGAGGCAAAAAGGTTGCAGGAGAGAACAGAGTTTGATTTGGAAATGATTCGAGAGTTAGGCTATTGTTCTGGAGTTGAGAATTATTCCAGGTATTTTGATAGAAGAGAGCCAGGGGCCAGACCCTTCTGTTTGATAGATTATTTCCCTGATGATTTTCTTTTGGTCATTGATGAAAGCCATGTGACAGTTCCGCAGGTTCGTGCCATGTGGGGAGGAGACAGGTCAAGGAAGGTAAATTTGGTGGATTTTGGTTTCCGACTTCCCTCTGCTTTGGATAATAGGCCTTTGAAATTTGAGGAATTTGAAACACTAGCAAATCAGGTGGTTTATGTCTCCGCGACTCCGGCAGACTATGAGCTTAACCTAACCGAGGGTGAAGTAGTGGAACAGATTATTAGACCTACGGGGCTTTTGGATCCTACCATTGACGTAAGACCAAGTCAAAATCAAATAGATGATTTGCTCGAAGAGATAGATCAAACCATAAAAACTGATGCGCGTGTTTTGGTGACTACATTGACCAAACGTATGGCGGAAGAACTCCAAAAATACTTGGAGCGTGCAGGAGTGAAGTCACGATATATCCACTCGGAAGTGAAAACATTGGATCGGGTAGAAATTCTAAGGGAACTTCGATTGGGGATTTTTGATGTGCTGGTGGGAGTAAATTTACTTAGAGAGGGATTGGATCTGCCTGAAGTATCATTAGTAGCAATTCTGGATGCAGATAAAGAAGGCTTTCTTAGAAATGAAAGAAGTTTGGTACAAACCATAGGTAGAGCAGCTCGAAATCAAGAGGGAAGGGTAATCATGTACGCCGATAAGATAACTCCTTCTATGAAAATGGCCATCGATGAAACTAAAAGGAGAAGAGCTTTGCAGATTGCCTATAATGAAGAGCATGGCATTACTCCAACTACAGTGATTAAGTCCAGAGATAAAATCATGGGTCAAACTAAAGTGGCGGATTCCAAAAGAAATCCAAAAGTTTACGCTGGTCCAATGCCTGGAGAGGAAAATATGGCTGCCGATCCTGTTGTCCAGTATTTGAGCAAAGAGAAGCTTGAGAAGCTGATTGTTCAAACTCAAAAACAGATGGAAAAAGCTGCCAAGGAATTAAATTTTATGGAAGCTGCAAGATTGCGCGATGAGTGGCAGTCTCAAAAATCACGTTTGGAAGAGCTTTCCCGAATTCCGGGATAAAATACGGTTGAACTATTAAGAGATGACTCTTCAAGAAGTTAAGAGCCTTGCCTCAAAAGGGGAGGGGTTAAAAATTGAGTTTAAGAAGAAAGCTGCACATCCTGAAAAAATTGTGCGTGAGTTGATTGCCTTTGCAAACACCTCAGGGGGAGTGTTGATGATAGGTGTAGATGATGACGGGACGGTTTCCGGCCAACGGTTTATAGAGGAAGAGGTTTATGTAATGGAAAAAGCTATTCGTGAATTGATTTTTCCTGAGTTAAGCTATGAGCTTTTTACTTTTTCGCTCAACCCAAAAAAAGGAGTAGCTGTATTTAAAGTTGAATTTAGCCCAGATCGGCCTCATTACCTTAAAGAAAACAAGAAAAAGCAGTCATACATACGTGTGGCTGACAGGAGTGTGCAGGCCAGCATGGAGGTTTGGGAAATTTTGAGAAGAGGGAAATCTCCAAAAGACATGGTTTTTACATATGGAAGAAAAGAGGAAGTCCTGCTAAAAGCTCTGGAAGAGAATCAAAAAATTACCTTAAAAGAATATTCCAAGCTTGCTAAAATCCCTAAGTTTTTGGCATCTCGAACATTGGTGAGGTTAGTTCTGGCTAATGTTTTAAAAATTCACCCCCAAGAATCGGAGGACTATTTTACTCTGAAAAATCAGGAAGTTTAATGCCTGTTCGATTAGTAAATCCTTTATTTCCTTGGAGACCTCCTGTATGAAGGAGAAGAATTTTTGATCCTTTGGAGAAATGATTGGTAGCTACCAGATCCCAGGCTGCAAAGGCCATTTTACTGGTATAAATAGGGTCTAGAATAATTCCAAAATCTTCAAAAAAACTCCAGATAAACTCAATCAATTCCTGGTTATATTTTGCATATCCTCCAAAATGATATTGATCCAAAATTTTGAAATTTCCTTTGGGTGAAATATCGTATTGAGTGAGTAAGTTTTCTATTTCAGAATGGATGAATTTTCCTTTCAAAGAAGATACTCCTAATAAATTTTGTCCCTTCTCCAAAGACTTGGATAATCCGGCAAAAGTGCCCCCAGTCCCAATGGGGGTAAAAATATGACTGAAAATGGAATCGGTTTCTTTCAGGATTTCATTTGTTCCCTGGATGGCTAAAGCATTTGTCCCACCCTCTGGAATAAGATAGAAATCATCAAATTGAGATTTGAGCTCTTCCATAAAATCGGGTTGGGTTTTGTTTCGGTAGGACTCCCTGCTAATAAAGTGTAAATGCATTCCATTGGATTCAGCTTCTTCCAAAGTGGGATTCAACGGCATTACTTTTTCTCCACGTATTATTCCAATCGATTTCAATCCGGCTACTTTGGCAGCAAGGGCAACAGCGGAAATGTGGTTTGAATAGGCTCCGCCAAATGTTAAAATTATATTCTTGTTGGTTTTTAATGCCTCTTCTAAATTGTAATTGAGCTTATAAAACTTATTTCCAGAAATTACAGGATGTATTAAATCCAGACGTTTTATCGCTACTTCCACCTCTTTTTCCTCAAAAAGGGGGTGGTCTAACCATTGATTTTGTACTGGATTTTCTAAAAGCATAAGCTTGATTTCAATGTTTGTAGCAAAGTTAACCTTGATACTTCTATTTTTGTAACATGAGCAATAATCCAGCAGAAGACTTTGAAGACGAGGAAGTCGAATTATTTGAGCATTACCAGATTTCCATAGATAAAGGGCAGAAAAATATCAGGATTGATAAGTTTCTAAGCGAAAAATTAGCCAACGCTACTCGGAATAAAGTGCAGCAGGCCATTGATGCAGGTTCGGTTTTGGTGAATGGTAAACCTACAAAGGCAAATTATAAAATCAAGCCCATGGATGACATCAAGGTTATGATGGAAAAGCCACCTAGGGATACGGAAGTTTATCCTGAAAAGATCGAGCTTGATATTATTTATGAAGATAAATATTTGCTGATCGTCAATAAACCTGCAGGAATGGTTGTTCATCCAGCTCATGGAAATTGGTCCGGGACTCTGGCAAATGCTTTGGTCTATCATTTTCAAGATTTGCCGGAAATGAAAGGGAATGAAGGCAGACCAGGTTTGGTTCACCGGATTGATAAAGACACTTCTGGGCTTTTGGTAATTGCCAAGCAGGAAGAAGCAATGACGCATTTAGCCTCGCAGTTTTTCCATCATACAATAGACAGGACTTATATAGCATTGGTTTGGGGAGAGCCTAAAGAGGATGAAGGAACCATAGAAGGGAATGTTGGGAGAAGCGCCAAGAACAGAAAGGTAATGGATGTTTTTCCAGATGGGGAGCAGGGAAAGCATGCGATCACCCATTGGAAAGTTTTGAAAAGGCTTCGGTATGTGAGTTTGATTCAATGTAACCTAGAGACAGGCCGAACCCATCAGATCAGAGCTCATATGAAATATATTGGACATCCTTTATTTAATGATGCGATGTATGGGGGAGATAAAATCAGGAAAGGGACTCAGTTTTCAAAGTATAAGACTTTTGTTCAAAATTGTTTTGATTTGATCCCTCGACAGGCTCTACATGCGATGTCTTTGGGTTTCATTCATCCAGTAAGCAAAGAAAAAGTTTATTATGAAGTAGGCTTACCAAAAGATTTTGCAGATGTACTGGAGAAATGGGAGACTTATGTAAATTTTGAATAGTGTTATTGCTATTAGAATCGATAATTATTCGATAAAATTTTACGAAAAAAATAAAAAAAAGGCTTTTTATAAAATATAATGAAAATTTCAATTCTCTTCATTGATATATCGTTAAAATAACAAGTTGATTTACCTCCATAATTTAGGATTTGACAAAATTCAATCGATTTCATTATATAAACTGTAAATTTTTAGATTATTTTTTAGATAATTTGTAATAATCAATCTGCTGTGCCTATATTTGAAACATCAAAAGGGATAAAAGTTCTCTTTTACACATACTGTAGGATGTTGAAATTGGCAGACAAGCCCTCCTGTCTCGAGGGTGGAGGTCATGGGATAAAGCATTTAGCGAGCTCGTAAATTTGCCTAACTACTCCGTGGAGGTTCGAATCCTTCTCCTACAGCAGGTTATTTTGGGTTTATTGTTAATTGACTAAAACCATGAAATTGTATTTCATGGTTTTTTTTATGCCTAATTTTTTTCAGACTGCCCTTGTTTACCAAACAATCCTTCTTATCGAATATTGCAAAATTCTAAATGTGAATGATTGAATCTCATTCTGGATTGCTTAAAAATCATTAAAAATGCTTTTTTATTAAAAATAATGTAATAAAATAAATTAAATGATAATTTATTTGCAATGAAACGTTTGATCTGTTACTTTTGAAACAATGGAAGTCAAGAATGACGAAAAGCTGTAAAACGCTTTTGCCCAAAGTAATACTTCCAGAAAAGATTATTCGGCATAGGGCCGAAAAACACATACTGTAGGATGTTGAAATTGGCAGACAAGCCCTCCTGTCTCGGGGGTGGAGGTCATGGGATAAAGCATTTAGCGAGCTCGTAATTTGCCTAACTACTCCGTGGAGGTTCGAATCCTTCTCCTACAGCAGGTTATTTTGGGTTTATTGTTAATTGACTAAAACCATGAAATTGTATTTCATGGTTTTTTTTATGCCCTTTAGATAAGAGGTGTTGTATGATTTGGTCAAGTGGTAGTACGGCCTAATTAAATATGTGTATACAGTGAAATGATAAAATATTATCATTTTAATAATAATTACTTAAAATTTACTAGGTGAATTACATTAAGTAAAATAAATTATTATTTAATTATAGATACTGTAAAAAATAAAATAAAATATTGTCAAAATTGTAATAAATGGCAGGTATTTCTAATTTTGGGCAGTCATTTATAAGAGGATGACATTTTGGTATTGACAAATTGTTGTTATTCAAATCCTTAATAACAGAAGATATAATAACTCAAACCATAAACCTATTTTACTTCATTGTAGGATGTTGAAATTGGCAGACAAGCCCTCCTGTCTCGGGGGTGGGGAACCCAGCATAAAGCGTAATTCAAACCGGACTATTGCCTAACGACCCCGTGGAGGTTCGAATCCTTCTCCTACAGCAACTGAAAAAGCAGCACATTTGTGCTGCTTTTTTGCTTTGAGGGGCTCTGTGTAGCAATGATATGATGCAGATTCTCTATTTTTAGATGAAATATAGATTGAATGTCAAAAGAAGTTCACCATACAAAATCTCCGCATCCCCTCCGGAAAAAGCTAATTAGATGGGTTATGGTTGCATTTCTTTCTCTTCTTTTTTTAGAGTTTGTAGTGTATTTCGGCTCTAATTTATTGCTATCCAATTGGGCCAGGAACAAAATAACAGAAGCTACTGAAGAAGTATATAATGTAGAATTTAATAGGATTAATTTTTCGCTTCTTCGGAGAGGTATTTTTCTAGATGGTATAATCATGAAGCCGACTGAAGGAATTGAGTCCAGCGCTGAGCAAACGCTTTTTGATTTTTCTTTGGATGAGCTAGCATTAAGGGGGCTTTGGTTTAGTTTTTCAGACAACGTTTTCTATATAGGAAGTCTAGAATTTGAAAATCCGAATTTCAAAATGAATTTGCCCGATAAGCCTGATTCAAAAGAAAAGGCGGAGCAAGATTCGGTTCAAGTAAATAATCAGTCTCCTGTCACGGCATTAGAAAACGAGTTGAAAAAAAGCATCGCTCGGATGAAAATAAATGGGGTAGTGATCAGAGAACTAAATATTGATCATGCCGATTTATTTTTTATGAATTTCTTAAGTCAAAATACGCTTACGGCCGAAAATACTCGATTGCTCGTTCGTGATATCAATCTGACAAATAAAGAGGAGTGGACCACTCCATTCAATGCTAGGGGATTTGAATTTGATCTTGAGAAAGTCAATTTTAAACTGCCAGATGGAGTACACGATGTCATTGCTGATAAGGTGTATGTAAGCTCATTGGATAATCAAATTGAACTAGATAATTTTTTCCTGACGCCGGATAAAAACAAAGAAAGTAAAGCCTATTATTTCGCCCAATTAAATAATCTAAGATTAGGAAATGTTGATTTAAACCAGGCTTTTATGACCTCCAGAGTCATGGTAGATGAACTCGTGTTGGATGATCCTCAATTTAAAGTGGAGCGAATGGTGAAAGCAGAAAAGGATACCACAGGCTCAGAGAATTTAAATGATTTGATCGATGGACTTTTAAAATCAATTGACATTCAGGAATTATCCATCAATCGTGGAAAATTTATTACTTCCGATGCATTAGACACGCTGAAGAATAGAATTGATATCGAGGGAATGGATTTTAAAATGGTCAATTTTTATTTGGGTGATGATGAAAATAGAAAGGAGAATCAGTTTTTCTATGGAGAAGATGCAGCTATGGAAATTCGAAATGCCAGTTTGTATCTCTCGGATGAAATACATTTGATAGAGGGTGAGAGAATAAGCGTTTCCTCTTTTAAAGATGAAATTGATATTCAAAATGTAAGTTTCCAGCCAAGGCCCGGAGCTTTGGAAGGTAAAGATCCACTTCACATTATTAGGGTTTCTATTCCCAATATTGCTTTGAAAGATGCGAATTTAAAGCTCCTCTATAATGAAGGGAGATTGGAGATGAATGGAATGAGACTTAATGCTCCTAAAGTAGAAATTACCGAATTGAGAAAACGAGAAAATGACTCCACCTCTCGAGTTTCGATTAAAGGCTTGTTGGAAGGTTATTTATCTGAAGTTAATATAGGTAAGTTCAATTTGGATAACGGAGAGATTCAATTCAAAAATGAAGCAGGTGAAAGAAGTGATGATATTGGTTTTGAGAAGTTTAGTTTAGAGTTGGATGATGTCTATTTTCAACCAAATACCTCAAAAAATATTAGTGATTTTCTCTTGGCTAAAGGAGTCATATTGAGTTTAGATCAATATAGACTGAAGTTGAGGGATAATTTGCATGAGTTTACTGCCGACAATGTGACGATTAATTCAAAAGATTCCATTGTTACTGTTTCCAATTTGAACATTGGCCCTGAAAATCCAGATCAGGTTCAGGAAGCTTTAGATGCATATGGGAAAAGTATGATTTTAAGTATTAACATCCCTGAGTTTAGGGCTGAGGGTTTTGATGTTAGAGCGGCTTTTGAAGATGAAAGGTTAGAAATTCAACAGATTCTTATTCCGAGTCCTGAAATTGCGATGAGGCGTTTCCGTAAGAGTCAGCAAAGCAAAGTGGGTGGTGGTCCAGAATCTTCAGATGATGTGAGCAGTTTGCTTACCTCTTATTTCAATGAAATATCAATTGATTCAGTAAGCTTTTCGGATGGGAAAATTAAATATCAAAACTATTCAGGCAAAAAAGATATCCAGTTCCAAGAAGATAATTTGGGGCTTAAACTAAAGAGTTTCTATGTTAATAGAGAAGGACTTGCCAATGAGGATAGAACCTTCTTCTCTGAAGAGATTGATTTAAGCCTAGGTAATTATGCATTTAACTTAGCGAATGGAAATTACATTGCCACAACTCGCGACCTGAAGTATAATTCTTTAGAAAAAACCATCATCATTGATAGTTTGTCTTTAGAACCAGGACCCAACCTCAATAACAAAATTGCACTTTCATTGATGTTGCCTCAAGTGGCATTTCAAGGTGTGGACATAGAGTCTTTTCTTTTTCAAAATGTACTGGATTTAAACAAGTTAGGTCTCACAGGGGGGCAAATTAATATTGAGATCAATAGGGACTTTGAGGCGGATACTATTAGATCTGAAGTAAAGACTAATCTACCGAAATCCATTGAATCCATCCAAATTGATTCTATTCAGGCAGTCAATTCAACATTAGGGATAAATTTTAGAACTGGAACCAGCGGAGCACAATCTATTTTGACCAAGTTTGAAATTGCGATTAATGGGTTTGTTTTTGATTCCACAACTAATACCAAAGAAGACTTATCAGGGCTATTTTCTGAAATTAATTTATCCTTAGAGGATTTTTCTTTTGCCTTACCTGATAGTATGCATACGATTAAATTTTCTAGTGTCAATGTGGATAATACCTTGGATGCGACTATATTTTCAGATTTCCAGATCATACCTAAAAACACTACCGGAAGTCCTGGCAAGCCGATTATTTCTGCACAATTAGAGTCACTTTCCTTAGAGAATAATACATTAAAGGATATTCAAGAAACAGGTGTTTTTGAGTTAAATAAAATCACCTTAAATAGTCCAGAAATAAACGTATATCTGGATTCAGCTGAAAATAAAAAGGAGAAGAAAACACCAAAGTCAGCGGATAAAGAAGGGTTAGTACAATCTATTTTACTGCAGGATATTCAAATTCTAGATGGGAGAGTTGCCTTGCATAATAAAAGCCAGGGAGCAATCGATCGATTAGCCTTTGAAAGTATCAATTTGGAACTTGATGATTTAAATCTTGACCTATTAGGTAATAGTCAAAATATCAGTCCGCAGTTTATTTTAGAAAAGGACCTGAGGTTATCAATTTCAAATTATCACTTCCTTAGTAAGGATAGTATGAATCGAGTAAAAATAGGGAAAGTGAGTTTACTGGATGATGATATCATTGTAGAAAACATTTCCTTTGGGCCATCAATGGGTAGGTATAATTACCTGAATCAAAAAGGCTTTCAATCAGATGCTATTGATGGGCAGGTTAAAAAATTAACGCTGAAAAACATTGATTTTGATCAGTATTTTCAATCAAAAAACCTGAAAGCACAGGCTTTGATTTTAAATGATTTGGAATTAGATGTGTTTAGGGATAAAAGGCTTCCGGAAGAGGAAGGGATTTATAAAGCAATGCCACAAGCATTGATGAGTTCGGCCGCTTTTGATTTGGAAATAGATTCTGTTCTCGTAGAGAATGGTATCGTGAGGTATCAGGAATTTGGACCTAAATCCATGTTGCCAGGTTCTGTGTTTTTTGATCAAATGAATGTTAGGTTAACACCATTTGTTTTGAGCAAAGAGGGGACAGAATATCCCTTAAAATCCTCGCAGATGATTGCCTCTACACGATTAATGGGGGAGGGAGAGATCAAGTTAAAGGGAGAATTATTTTATGAGGATCCCTATCCTATGGATATTGAAGTTGAATTGGGGGCGTTTGATTTGACGAAAATAAATAATATGGTGAGTAGGGGAGTTTTTGTGAGGATTTTAGAAGGGAAAGTGATTGATGGAGACTGGAGATTCACCTTAGATGAAGAGGAAGCTATTGGCGACATGAATTTCCATTATGAGGATTTAAAAATAGAGTTCTTAGATAGCTTGACTTTGGAAAGGGGAAAAGGAAAATTGGGATTTATGACATTTATGGCGAACACCATTGCAAAGAACTCCAACCCAAGAAAATTATTTAATAAATCGGTTAATTCTAGAATTTATTTTGAGCGAGATAAATCCAAATTTGTTTTTGGTGCTTGGTGGCGTGCAACTTTTAGTGGGTTAAAAGGAGCCTTAGGATTGGGCCAAGCAAAAGTTCCAAGAAGGAAAGAAGAGGAGGAGTAAAAATTAGTTTTCGAAACAAAAAGCCAGCATGAAAATATTTTCATGCTGGCTTTTTTTGTATCAATGCTTACTTTCTAATCAACTTGATTTGCTCGCTTTGATCTCCCCAAATCAATTGTACAATATGCAATCCAGAGATAGCATTCTCAAGATAGGAATTAACGGCACTTGTCACATCATCAATGGAATTGACAGAATACGTACTCAAAACTCCTCTAGCATCTGTAATCCTAATATAGATGGCTTCGTCGTTATAAACAGAAGTATTTAAAAGGCCTACAGTTACTTGAGAGCCATTGGCGCTTGGGTTTGGATAAATGATCCATTTTGTTTTTCCTTTGAGCCCTGGCACTTGAATAGACCTTGTTACACTATAGGAGTAGGTTTCATCATAATCCACCTGTTTTAATCGATAGAATACATTTCCACCTGTCGTTGGGAGATTTTGGTCGATATAAGAATAGCTGGTAGGAAGTTCCGCATACCCTTGACCTTTTACTTCACCTATTTTCTCCCAATTATTGGTGTTGTTGACTGCTCTTTCTATTTCAAAATGAGAGTTCTCCCATTCTTGCGAAGTAGTCCACGAAAGATCTCCGGTTCGGTCTTCAGCATTGAAGCTTACTTCAAAGGATTGGTATTCTACTTGTAGGATTCTTTGGTTAACGTATACGATATAAACTACACCATTACCTCCTCTTCCTCCTCCTCCATATCCAGCTCCGCCACCAGATCCGGTTTTATCTATTCCTTGGCCACCTATTGCAGTTGTGCTATTTAAATTACCATCTCCACCGATTTTAATTCCATCTGCATTACCTCCTAATCCAATCTTATCTGTTCCATTGAAGAATTCACCTATTCCTCCTCCTCCAGCACCATAATATCTGGTTGAATCACCTAAAGTTAACACTATTCCATCACCACCTTTTCCGCCTTCACCTTGACCATTACCTGCAGCTTTTCCATTTTGTCCGTCATTTCCATTACCCCATGGTACCAATCCACCACCACCACCTCCGGCAATTGAATTTTGAGGTTTACTGAAATCACCGCTGCCTCCAGTATTTCCTTGATAAACTGTAACATTTGGTCCACTGTAACTAATAGGTATAGGGTTGCCTCCCAAACCAAAAGTACCTGCATCCGGATCATTTGGGTCATTATCTGCTCCTCCTCCTCCTCCAGAGGCACCATCAGCTCCAGGGGTATAAGACCGAGATCCGCCCCCTCCTCCACCTGGGACTATTATTCCAATTCCAATATTGTCTATAGTTCCAGAAAATGAAGAGGGTTGACCTGAAAAGCCATTTAAATTTAGTGCAGGAGCACCAGGTCCACCTTCACCTACAACAATGTCAAAACCAGTTCCAGCAGGTAATCCATATGGATTGGTTGTTGAAAAAGATTGAATGATTAAAGTTCCAGATCCACCACCGCCAGAGCCTTCACCGCCGCCGCCGCCACCTCCGCCACTACCTACTAATACGGTGAATTCTGCTAAACCCTCAGGAGCTACCCAAGTATCATCACATGTATATTCAACAACTGTAGTTCCTGACTTAGTGCCATCATCGATAATTTTAATACAGTCAGTATTATCAGCGTCTGGACAAGAATAGGAAATTACTACTAAACCATTTCCACCAACACCTTTGGTGCCGGACCATGCACCACCACCACCACCTGGTGAATTTCCATTACTCTTGTTTGCGCCACCATTTCCTCCTAAAGGCCCCCCACCTTTTCCACCGGTATTTCCTGATGCACTATTTCCATCACTTCCTGAATATCTAGAATCAAAGGTTCCTCCTGCAGCATTTCCAGTTGTAGCTCCTTTGCCTCCATTTGCTAATACTAAGCTATTAGTCAATTGATTTGCAATATTCGAATCGCGTGTTACATATGTCACTCCTCCATCTGCTCCTTTTGTTCCTCCAGACCCAATAATTGCAGCTAAAGGTTCGCCAGGTGTTACTGGAACATTTTGACGAATAGAATATCCGCCGCCTCCGCCGCCTCCATTATCTCCACCACCACCGCCACCGTATACTTCGATGGTAACGCTATATACATTTGCTGGAACAAAAAAGGTGCTGTTTGAAGTGAATACTGCCGAGCATACGCCAAAATAAGTTGTTGGAGGACTTGGTAATGTAATCAAACACTGGTCAGTTGATTTCTTTATACTCAATATTTGAACAGTATAGGTGTCAACATTACTGTTTATGGGGGTTGTAGTAAAAGTTCCTTTACCATTTACTACTGTTGCAGTGGCTGCTATTGGTGCAGAAAATGCACCAGAGCCTTGTTTGATCTGGTAAAAAAGCTGATATGATCCATTCAACATTTGGGTTGGATCGCCATAAAAAGTAACAGTTGCTGCTCCCCCTAAAGTAGTAGCTGATACAGAAGAAATTGAAGTGATATTATAAACCGGTGTGACATCTATTGTTCCTGTGGCTGTTAGACCATTAATACAACTTCCTGTTAATGGAATGCTATATGTATAAAGACCGGTTGCTGCAGTGCTAACTTCGCCTGAGAATTCAATATTACCGGTAGAAGAATTGAAAGTTGCGGTAACTCCTGATGGAAGACCTGTTGGAGCTCCAATTCCGGTGACACCTGTAGTTGGTTGTGTAAAAGGTGTAAGTGTTGGGCTATTTATACATACACTTGGGAATGACACAGAAGGAGGTCCTACTGTTGCTAAAGGGGTAACTTCAATTGTACCAGTAGCATTTACAGTTCCACAACTTCCCGTTAATGGAATAGCATAATTAAAAGTTCCTGAAACAGTAGGTGTTCCTGAAATAGTGATGGTATTTCCTGCCCAAGTTGCAGAAACCCCAGCTGGAAGACCATTTACGCCTGTATTGTCTCCATCATTTGCAATTCCCGTTGCTCCTGTCGTAGCGATCGTTATATCTGTAAGACTTGTACCAATACAAAGTGTTGGATTAGAAGAAGGTGCTGCTGCAGTATTATCTGGTGTAACTGTTATGGTTCCTGTGGCATTCACAGTTCCACAACCTCCTGTCATAGGAATTGAGTAATTAAATGTTCCTGATTCTGAAGGTGATCCAGAAATCGTTATTTCATCTCCAGACCAAGTTGCAGAAACCCCCGCTGGAAGGCCATTAACTCCACTTGCATCGCCATCATTAGCAATTCCTGTTGCTCCAGTAGTTCCTATCGTTATACTAGTCAAGGCATTATTAATACAAAGAGTTGGAGTAGAGGATGGAGCGTCTGCTATATTGTCAGGAGTTACAGTTATTTTTCCAGTTGCTTCTACAATTCCACAACCACCAGTTAAAGGGATAGAATAATTGAATGTTCCTGAAACTGAAGGAGTACCAGAAATAGTGATTTCATCTCCAGCCCATGTTGCAGAAACTCCAGCGGGTAAACCATTTACTCCTGAATTGTCCCCATCATTTGCAATACCTGTTGCGCCAGTGGTGGCAATTGTAACACTTGGCAAAGCAGTATTAATACAAACTGTTGGGTCAGAAGATGGAGCAGCTGCAGTATTATCCATACTAACTGTAAATGCTCCAGATGGATTTGAAATCACATTAGTTCCACAAGCACTAGAAACCTCAACAAAATAATACATGGTGGTTCCTTGAGCTGTTGTTGGGGGAGTAAATGTATCCGAATCTGTTCCAACAGCTGTAACATTTGGTCCAGTCGTGGAAGCAGAGGTGTTACTATACCATTGATATTGAAGTGTTCCTGTTCCAATAGCATTTACTGAGATAGGATCGAAAGTATCTACATCACAAATAGTTTGCCCAGCCAAATCTTCACTATCAATAGAGGTTGGAGGGGTTACTGTGAATGCGCCAGATACAGCAGTATGGACCGTTCCACAATTACTTGAAGCGACTGCGTAATAATAATAGGTTCCAACCTCGTCTGATAATGGGGTATAATCCTCACTATTAGCACCTGATATTAAGGTTCCTCCTGTATTTGAATCTGAAGTATTTCTATACCATTGATAAGTTACAGTTCCTTCACCAGACGCTAAAACGGATAATGTTGGAAAAGGGTCTCCCAAACACTCTGTTTCATCTGAATTGGAAGGATCAATATCAATGACCGTTTTTGGAGGATTAACTCTAAATTCTCCCGAAACTGTGGAGGTCTCAATTCCACAATTTCCTGTCACAACAACATAATAATATGAAATACCCTCTGTTGTGGAAGGAGGAGTAAATGTGTCTGAGGTAGCTCCAGATACTGCAGTACCACCGGTATTTGTTTGTGTTGGAACAGAATACCATTGGTAGCTTAAGTCTCCACCTTCTGCTACAACTGATAAAGGGTTAAAACCATCTCCAAAACATTCAACACGATCAGTATTATCTGGCTGAGTTGTAATCGCAGTAATGGGATCTACGATAAATGCACCAGAAATATTGGATGTTACAGTAGGCCCACAATCACTAGACACTTCTACGTAATAATACAAAGTGCCAAGGGTTGAAGCATCTGGCACATAGGAAGGGGAATCCGTACCTACAGGAGTGCCACCAGAATTCAATGGATTTGAATTACTATACCATTGATAGGAAAGTGTTCCTGTTCCGCTAGCCGAAACAGAAATAGGAGAGAATGATGTTTGTCCAATACATGCTGATTGGGAATCCAAACTTTCACTATCTATGGACGTTGCAGGATTTACAGTAATAGTACCGGTAGCATTTACACCTGAGCTTAGACACCCCTGAACTGGGATTGAATAATTGAAAGACCCAGACTCAGAAGGAGTTCCTGAAATAGTGATGGTATTGCCGGCCCAAGTTGCAGACAGACCTGCAGGCAATCCATTAGCACCGTCAACTCCGTCGCTGTCGATGCCTATGGCATCGGTAGTGGTATGGGTAATGTCAGTTAATGGGTCATCGGTACAAAGTGTAGGATTACTGGAAGCTGGACCAACAGTTTGATTTGCTGTTACATTAATTGTTCCAGTAGCATTGACTCCAGACCCCTGACATCCTTCAACAGGGATTGAATAATTGAAAGACCCAGACTCAGAAGGAGTTCCTGAAATAGTGATGGTATTGCCGGCCCAAGTTGCAGATAGGCCAGCAGGCAATCCGTTAGCACCGTCAACTCCATCGCTATCGATGCCTGTTGCATCGGTAGTGGTATGAGTAATGTCAGTTAATGGGTCATCGATACAAAGTGTAGGAGTATTGGAGGCTGGACCAACGGTTTGATTTGCTGTTACATTAATTGTTCCAGTAGCATTGACTCCAGACCCCTGACATCCTTCAACAGGGATTGAATAATTGAAAGACCCAGACTCAGAAGGAGTTCCTGAAATAGTGATGGTATTGCCGGCCCAAGTTGCAGATAGGCCAGCAGGCAATCCGTTAGCACCGTCAACTCCATCGCTATCGATGCCTGTTGCATCGGTAGTGGTATGAGTAATGTCAGTTAATGGGTCATCGATACAAAGTGTAGGAGTATTGGAGGCTGGACCAACGGTTTGATTTGCTGTTACATTAATTGTTCCAGTAGCATTGACTCCAGACCCCTGACATCCTTCAACAGGGATTGAATAATTGAAAGACCCAGACTCAGAAGGAGTTCCTGAAATAGTGATGGTATTTCCGGCCCAAGTTGCAGATAGTCCAGCAGGCAATCCGTTAGCACCGTCAACTCCATCGCCATCAATTCCTGTTGCATCGGTAGTGGTATGGGTAATGTCAGTTAATGGGTCATCGATACAAAGTGTAGGAGTACTGGAAGCTGGACCAACGGTTTGATTCGCTGTTACATTAATTGTTCCAGTCACTGTAGAACCGGTGCAACTACCTGTAGGAGTTATTGTATAATTAAAAACCCCAGACACAGTTGGTGTTCCACTGATTGTAACATCACCTCCACTGTAATTTCCAGTCACACCAGAAGGAAGACCGGAAAATGTTGCTCCAAAAGCACCTATTATTTCATAAGTAATATCATTGATGGGAGTACCGTTACATACAGTTTGATTACTTGAATTTGCTGCAGAAGTTAATGTATTTGAACAAGCCCATGTAATGCTAATTTGACCATCTCCTCCATTTCCTCCCCTAGCGCCATCTCCTCCTTCACCGCCGCCGCCGCCGCCTGGAGAAATTCCATTAGAACCTGCAGCATTATTATCTCCTCCTTTTCCTCCAGGTCCAGCTCCATTTGCTGTGCCACCAGCACCTCCAGTTGTATTATTAGAAGAAGCACCTAGCCCACCGTTGCCGGTAGGGCCAGCTCCGCCACCTCCACCAGATCCTCCATTATTATTTCCATTTACAGCGTTAGAAGAATTTCCTCCTGTATTATTTAAAGTTCCACCAGTGGCTGTTCCACCAGTACCACCTGTTAATACATTTCCTCTGCCTCCCCCATTTGCTGTAAGTGTACCAAAAACTGAATTTCCTCCATTTGTAGAAGCAGAAGAAGAAGTAGCACCCGATCCCCCGGCTCCAATCGTTATACTAATAATTTGTCCAGGAGCAACTATATAAGAAGGAGAAGCTGAATATCCACCACCACCACCGCCACCGGCGGGCCTATTATTTTGTGAATTAAATCCTCCTCCTCCTCCTGCTCCCCATAATTGAACATTTAAGGAGGTGATTTTATCGGGAACAGTGAAGTTACCAGATGCCGGTGAAGTAAGGGTTACTGTATGCGTTTGAGCAAAACTATCCCACCCGACAAAAATCAGTAAGAATAATAAAATACTTACGGGTAGATTTCTACTCATTTAATTTTTATTCACTAGGTGAATTTCATATAAATAAAATTGCAGTTCAAATTTAACAGGTTTTGACTAGTTTCCTATCAACTTTTCGTGTAACTACCTAAAAATAAAAGTGTTCTCATTCATTAAATATTGAAATAAGGAGGGAAAATAGTACTTATAGATTGTATTCCATATTATTTCATTAACATTATTAAATTAGTTTATAGAAAAAGCCAATCTAGAATAGATTGGCTTTTCATGTTTGTTGATTGAAGAATACCTTTATTTAATAAGCTATTTTATGTTTTTGATATTCTTTAGCATTTCAGCACCTCTAATGATGATCTATGTACGACTATTTGGAAAGAGAATTTCTGTTCAAAGTGGTATATTCTTCTTTCAAAAAAATGAACTTTCAATTTCTTAACAATTTGATTTGCTGGGAATTTTCGCCCCATCGTATTTCCAAAATATATATCCCCGAATTCTTGAAAAGTAGCCACTCTGATACGATTTGAGAGATATCTCCTGGAGAATTGATTAAAAAAGATTGTCTTTGTCCCATCATATTACTTAGACTAATAGTAATCAATTCGTCCTGATATTGAGAAACATCTAATAGATCAACAGAAATCCCTGATCTCATTGTGCTTGGATTAGGGTAAGACAACCAAGTATTTTTACTATTGGTAGCTTTCAGTTGAATTGCTATTGTTTTGCTGTAACTGTAATTGCCTGTATAATCAACTTGTTTCAGCCTATAGAAAATGTTTCCAGCAGTAATTGGAAGCCCAGAATCTAAAAAATTATACTTAATAGGTTCATTAGAATACCCATTCCCTTCTACTCGCCCCACAGTTTTCCATTCCTCGAGATTATTTATAGCACGTTCAATCTCAAAATGGGAATTCCCCCATTCTTTAGAGGTCTCCCATTTTAATAGATTTGTCCTAAAATCTGTGGATTTTGTCGCTGAAAAATAAAGTAATTCTATTGGCAAAATTCTTCCATTTAAGATTTTGCAAAGCTCTTCATGTTGAATTTTATCTGTCCATGAAATATTACCTGCTCTTCCAGGAATAGGTGGGTTGCTGTTTTCACAAAGGTCAGATTCATTGCCCGTCCAACCTGTAATTTCAAGACCCCTTTCTTCAATAATTATTTCTGCCTCACCAAAGTCTATATTGGCATTTGGACCTTGTAAATTTATTACAACTTGATCAAGCGTAAAATCATTTCTAGCTCCTGATCTTGAGTCAAATTTAACCTGCCCACCGTCCTCAACACAAATTGTAATATTTTCTAATTTAGTTATGTAGATCAAATTGAGAATTGATCCAGCTCCGACCACTATGCAACCATTGGTAATTGTGAAACTGGGATTGTCTCCTTGATTATCTCTGTTGAGCGTTAGATCTGCCCCATTTTCTAAAATGACACCACCAAGGTTAAAATCTGAAGCAGCCCAGGTATAACCTACATTATTACCAGAGAATTTTGCTATCTGTCCAGCTGAAAAATCTCCTGAACCACTCCATCTATTATTATTCAAGCCACCATTTCTTTTATCATCTAACGTGGTCGTCCCGCTGATATATTCTCGAGGACTTCCGCATTCAGCACACTGTTGCCCATTGGCCACTCCTGGATTTAGGAATTGTGCGCAATTATAGATTAGAAGAAAAATAACTATTCTATACTTCATCGATTGAAAACTAAGAAATGACGGGTTAGGGTCTGCCCGAATTTTTTTAATTGTACTACTAAGGGTTGGACAAAGGTATAGTTGAATTAATAAAAATTTAAATTATTTAATAAAAAATTGCATTTATAATGAGGTTGCCATGAGTTTAATTTTTTTTAGATATACTTCAATATTTCTAGAAATATTGGTTTTTTAACCAAATTTGGCAGTTCTAGAAAACAAAAAAGCCCTTGAATTGTTCAACTCAAGGGCTTGAAATTATTTTAAAATGAGTGTTTACCCATTCATACTGATCAAGAATTCAGCATTATCTCTGGTTCCTTTCATTCGCTGAAGAAGGAATTCCATCGATTCCTGAGAGTTCATATCACTCATCAGTTTACGAAGGATCCAAACTCTTTGCATCTCTTCTTTATCCATCAATAGATCTTCTCTTCTGGTACCTGAGTTAAGCACGTCGATAGAAGGATAAATTCTTCTGTTTGCCAACTTACGATCCAGAGCAAGTTCCATGTTACCAGTACCCTTGAATTCTTCAAAGATTACTTCATCCATTTTCGAACCTGTCTCAACCAAGGCAGTAGCAATGATGGTCAATGAACCACCATGTTCTACGTTTCTAGCTGCACCGAAGAATCTCTTTGGTTTATGGAGTGCATTGGCATCCACACCACCGGAAAGAATTTTTCCAGAGCTAGGAACTACCGTATTATGTGCTCGTGCAAGTCGGGTAATGGAGTCCAGAAGGATCACTACATCATGACCCACTTCCACCATTCGCTTCGCTTTTTCCAAAACAATATTGGACACTTTTACATGTCTGTCAGCAGTCTCATCAAATGTGGAGGAAATCACCTCAGCATTTACTGATCTTGCCATATCTGTCACCTCTTCAGGACGCTCATCGATCAAAAGTATCATCAAGTGAACTTCTGGGTGGTTTTTAGTGATAGCGTTTGCTATTTGTTGCAAAAGAACCGTCTTACCAGTTTTTGGCTGTGCCACGATCATACCTCTTTGCCCTTTACCGATAGGAGCAAATAAATCCAATACTCGAGTGGAAAACTTGTCCGGAGTAGTGGATAGGTTTAAACGTTCTTCAGGGAAAAGCGGAGTGAGGTATTCAAAAGGAACACGGTCTCTGATTTCATCCGTAGTTTTTCCGTTGACAGTTTCAATTTTAAGAAGGGCAAAATATTTCTCACCTTCTTTTGGTGGTCGAATAGACCCTTTGATATGATCACCGGTTTTTAATCCAAATAATTTTACCTGGCTTGGTGAAACATAAATATCATCTGGAGAGGCTAGGTAATTATAATCTAAAGACCTTAAAAATCCGTAGCCTTCCTGCATCATTTCCAATACTCCTTCATTGACGATCACACCATCAAATTCTTTAGGATTGGAATGTGGTCTTTTTCTATTGGAATGTGGGGTAGTTTCTGCAGCTGGAGCCATTACTTCATCCTGAGATTTGAAGTTTTTCCTTCTTGGAAGCTCTACTTCAGGTTCTGGCTTGTCAGCTCCTTTATTGGAGTTGGACTGCTTAGGATCTTCTTTTTTTGCTGATTCATCTACAACCCTTTTTCTAGGTCTGAAAGTTTTTGAATCATCGCTAGGCTGTGAATCAGCAGTATTTTTCTCCTCTTTCGGCTTAGGAGCTTGTTCCTTTTTCTGTTTCCAGTCTGGTTTTCTACTAGGCTTTTTGTCTTCTTCCTGAGCAGGAGCTTCAGATGCTTGCTCTTTTGGGATTTCAGTTACATTCTGCCTTTTGAATTTCGGTTTATATTCAGGCTCGGCTTCCTTATTGGGAGAATCGGGTTTATTCTCAGGGGCTTTAGCCTCTACTGCGGAGGGCTTTTTCTTTGGAAGGGCTTTTTCTGGGGTGATAGCCTGTTGGTCAAGGATCGCGTAGACTAGGTCGTCTTTTTTGAGGGTTTTAAAGTTTTTAACCCCAAGTTCCTCTGCGATTTCCTTCAGTTCAGACAAAAGTCTGATTCTGAGTTCTTCTATGTTGTACATAAAGAGGGTATGAAAATAATAAGATATTGTAAAATGCGGTATTTGGGATCGAGGTGAATTTTCTGAGCAAAAAAGATATGCAGGAAAAACTCAAGTCAAAGTGGGCTGACTTGCTTCATCTCGTTTCGACACAATATTAAAGGATCGATTTGGATTTAGCAAATTTTTATTTTTTTGATTTAAATTTTAATATAATTTATTTGTTTTCAACTCATTAGCTGTCGAAGAATACTCATGGATTTCCAAGTAGCATTAGATTCTAGCTGTTGACTGTAAAATTCCAGTAAGTGATCTATTAGTTTTCGCCTTATTGCTAAAGTAACCTGAGTATCGCAATGATACGAATACTGCATAAGTTGTTCCAAAAACTCTTTGACAATCAAATATTCTTCTGGAGAAAAGGGCTGACCTCGGTTTTCCATTAAAAACCCGCTTGCACTGTCTGGGGCAAAACCCAAATACTTGGCTTGCTCCATTAGAAATACCAGCGGAAAATGCTTTAAGGAAGTATCTTTTTGATCCAGAACAAGAATACTCATGGATAGAAAATCAAATAGATGCTCATTTTGATAATTTTCAAAAATCGATCTACTCACAATTTCTGTCATAAACAGAGCTAAGCCCGTACGATTAAAATCAAATGGAGTCAGTTGTTGAGCCTTTGCAAGTTTAGCTTCAGAAATCCTTTGAAGACCTGAATTTTCTTTATTGTACACCACCAAGTCCAGTAAAGTCATCGGTTGGTAGAGGGCAATTTTAGATTTGCTTTTTTGGGATCTGACACCATTAACCAGATAGGGTTTAAGCCCAAGTTCTCTTGTGAAAATTTTCACAATGATACTGGTTTCCTTGTATCGGAAATAGCTTAAAACGATACCTTTTGTTTTATGTAACATCCCTTCGCTCCTCAAAAAAACATTTTCTGCAGCGAGCTTCATAGGCTTCTTTTTCCCCAAGCATCACTTTCATTTTAGAATCAGAAAGACGAAAAGAAAAAGCTGCTAAATCCCCACATTTCATACAGATTGCGTGGACTTTGGTGACAAATTCTGCAATTGCCATCAAGCTGGGCATGGGTTCAAAAGGCCTGCCTTCAAAATCCATATCTAATCCAGCGAGTATGATACGTTTACCTTGCCTAGATAGTTTTTGGACTACGGTTATGATTTCTTCATCAAAAAACTGAACCTCATCGATTCCTATCACATCGCAATCTCCACTGAGTAAGAGAATATCTCCGGCAAAATCAACAGGCGTGGAACGGATCATAGTTTCATCATGAGATACTACATCTGAATCACTGTATCGTTTATCCACCGCAGGTTTGAAGATTTCCACCTTTTGGCGAGCAATCTTAGCCCGATTTAGCCTCCTGATCAATTCCTCAGTTTTACCGGAAAACATCGATCCACAGATGACTTCAATTTGGCCTTTGCCTCCAGAGGACTTGCTCCTTCCTATTGAAGGTTCTATAAACATACCTTACTTGCTATATTCTAAATGAGGGAATTTGTTTACTTCTGCGACCCGGATAATAATCTCACCGGATACCAATTCAGCTTGGCAAGATAAGCGTTCATTGGCTTTTAATCTGCCCATATTTGCAAATTTCTCCTCCGCTTCAGTGAAAGGGCCTAGATTTTGTTCACCTTTAACTAAAATGAATTTGCAGGTAGTGCATCTGCCTTTTTTACCACAGGCATGCATCCAATCTATACCATTTTCATGAATTAATTCGATAACTTTACGATCAGGGGCCTTCGAAAATATTTCTTTGTTAAATAGATTTTGAATGACGATTCGGGGCATTTGTTCGTTGTGTTTTATAAACTGAACGTATCAATGACATATCAAATTAACAGCAATTATTTAGAAAAATATGCCAGTGACTATGCAGGCATCGTTTGTGACGGTTATTTTTCATCCAAACAATACATTACAGGCCAGGATATCATCAAGTTAACAAGCAGTACTCAGGTTAATTTTTTTGTAATTAAGCGACTTTTCGAACTTTGGCAGGAAGAATTGGAGAATCTGAAAAGCAATCCTTACTTCGATTACAGAGATATTGCAGTGCACGAGGCCTTAACGCAGTTTATGAATGTGCTGTCGAGAAGGATCAAAGTAGAGAAAGAGCATCTTATGCCACTCATAGAATCGGCCGTTCAGCAGGCAATAATTTTGGCAACTGACCCAGTGGGTTATTACCAATCTGAAATAGAGAAAGCTCCTGTAGGTAAAATCAATGAGTACCTTAAAGAGAATAAAAAATACTATAAGTGGCATGATCGCGTAGTAAGTTTTTTGATTGACAAAGCTGGCTTTGGACATGATAAAGGAGAGTACCTACGTGCAATAAGCGCCAATTATCAAGCGGTCAATGATTCTTTGGAGTCTGAAAATCTACTTTTGGCAACATTAGGAGATGTAAAAGCTTTTAATCTGGATGCCTATCGTCAATCAGATGAGCAGGTAATACCTGCATCTCAGCCTAGCACCAAAGAGCCTTCAACAGAAGGGTCCTTTTTTGATCAGATGGATGAAGTTCAACCAACAAGCATTCAAAAAGAGGAAGTAAAAGTTGAGGAAAGGGTAGAAGCAGAGCTGAAAGAATCTCCAGCACCCGTTACTTCTTCTTTTAGCTCGAACGGTTCTGGATTGAATGCAAATGCCTTAAAATCAAAATTTGCAACAGAATCATATCCTGGAATGAAAGGGGTGATAGGTGAGCTATCCGATAGCCTTGCTATAAATCAGAGGTTTATGTTTACCAAAGAACTTTTTGATGGTAACTCAGACTTATTGACTCACGCCTTGAAATCTATCGATGAATGTCATAACTTTAATGAAGCTATCCAGTTAGTTAATGCTCGATATGTGAACGAGTTACACTGGGAAACAGAAACAGAGCCTGTTCAGGAGTTTCTGTTATTAGTTTATAGAAAATTTGATGGGGAGTAATCCTTATTTGTTTGATTGATGAAAAGGGCATTCTAGGATGCCCTTTTATTTTTTTACCTTCTTTCCCTTAATCAGAATCTCTTAATTTGGTAAAATCATAGAATATCTTGAATTTAAAGGGATTTTTTTTCTAACCACGTAAAATAAATGACCAAAAAGAAAGATGATAAATTAGATCTTCCCGAGATCGATGAAGGAATAGATATCGTTGATAATTATTGGTACCTCATTAATTACTTGAGAGATTTGATTAAGGCTTCTGAAATAAAAGCAGGCCTAGTTCTTTCTTTTTATGGATTGCTTATTAATGTGTTTTTCCAATTTTCTGATCATTTGATTGAGGTGGCTGTAGATGATCCTTTTATCTATGGTTTCTTAGCTTTTTGGTTCCTGTTTAGCGTCACTTCAATTTATTATAGCTTTAGGTGTTTTATGCCTCAAATAGAGGATAAGTTTGATAAGAGTGTTTTCTTTTTTGGAGACATTATTCATTCCTATGGTAAGATCAAGGAATACGTAAAAGTGCTGGAGCAAGTAAGTGTAAAAAAAGGCCCTTTATTAGAACAATTAGGTGAACAAGTTTATATCAATGCAAAAATCACAGCAGCGAAATTCAAAAATGTAAACCAATCCATTCGCTATCTTTCTTTTAATATTGGTCTTTTGTTTGTTTTTATTTTGTATTATGCCATTAGAACAGCGTTGCAAGGCTAAATTTTTATCCCTATAAATGAAAGGATACCTTACTCTTCGAAAAACAGTTTTAAGTAAGTTAGAGGCAGATTTGCCTGACTATTTAACTTATCATGGCTTAGATCATACGCTGGATGTTCTCAACGTTTGTGACCAGTATATCCGAAGGTTAAATCTTCCCGAAGAAGAACGGTATTTGTTAAGAACAGGAGCAATTGTTCATGATATGGGCTTTTTGAAAGGTCCTGCGAATCATGAAGAAGTAGGTTCAGGAATGGCTGCTGAATTGATGAAAAACCTAGGGATGCCAGAGAACTATATTCAAGAGGTTAAAGGGCTGGTTATGGCAACGAAGATTCCACAAACACCTCAGAATTCACTTCAGAAAATTATTTGCGACGCAGATTTAGATTACCTCGGGAGAAACGATTACCCAGAAATCAGTGAAAAATTATTCAAAGAACTGAAATTCATGAAGGTGCTAGAGACTGAAGAGCAGTGGAAGAATCTTCAGATTAACTTTTTGAAAGCACATCATTTTCACACCCCATTTGCCATAGAGAAGCGGGAGCCTAAAAAACAGAAATGGCTTAAAAAGCTACTTGATTCTTGAGATTATCCCAATCTTCCCAATTGCATAGCTCTGGAAGAATCCATCTTGATAAAGATGAACAGGAGAATAGTGAAAGACCATAATGAAGACCCCCCATAACTAAAAAATGGAAGTGGGATTCCAACAACAGGAAAGAGACCTATTGTCATGGCGATATTGATCATAAAGTGAAACATCAATATTGATATCACACAATAGCCATAAATTCTTGAAAACCGGTTTTTTTGGCGTTCCGCCATAATAACCAATCGCGTAAGCAGTGTGACAAAAAGCGCGATAACTACCAGACTTCCTAGCCAGCCAAATTCCTCTCCAAGAGTACAGAAGATAAAGTCAGTATGCTGCTCAGGCACAAAGTCAAACTTCGTCTGGGTGCCTTGCAGATATCCTTTGCCGGCTAGCCCACCTGAGCCAATAGCAATCTTAGACTGGGTTACGTTCCAACCTACTCCCAGTGGATCCAAATCAGGATTAAACAAGACCATTATCCTGTTTTGCTGATGTTCTGGTAGCTTAGAAACTACAAAGTCTAAACTGTAGATAAATGCAATCAAACCAATTCCTATAACACTAAAGGCAATGATTCTTTGGGGTGTCTTTTTGCCAATGGCAATTAATATCCCTACAATTACTACTATCGCACCTACTAAGTATAGGTTGTTTTCTATCCCTAATGCCAATAAAACTACCGCGATCATCCCTATTCCCAGGATGTAATACTTCTGAGGAAAACCCTCTCTGTAAAACATGATCAGCATAGAAAAGTAGACCATGGCTGTCCCAGTATCTGGCTGAAGGATTATCAATATTATTGGAAGGAAAAGGACTGCAAATGCCCGAAGTTGAAAATTGGGTTTAGACAGGTCAAAGGTGGGGCGCTCCATAAACTTCGCCAAAGCCAAAGCGGTAGCGAATTTGGCAAACTCACCAGGTTGAATTCTGAAAGATCCGAAACCGATGGTTAATACCTGTCCATTGACCTCTTTTCCTACAAAAGGGGTGATGACCAGCAGTACCAGAAGGAAAATATAAAGAGGGATGGCTAAATTCTCAAAAAGGCGATAATCCGCCGCCATGATCACAATTATCAACCCTATGGCGGTTCCAATCCAAACTAATTGCTTTCCGGAATTGATTGAAAAATCAAAAATACTTTTATCAACTTGCCCATCATATACCGCCGCATAAATATTGAACCAGCCGATGATGACCAGAGCAAAATATATCATGACGGTAACCCAGTCTACCCGATTGATGTTAATATCCGACTCTCTCATTAGTAAATGAAATTTCCGGCTAATACATATTCCTCTAGCTCAGGTCTTGAAATACTGTCTTTAAGGTATTTCTCTATCATCAAAGATGCGGTACTTGCAGCTGCTCTACCACCCCAGCCAGCATTCTCCACATACACTGCGATTGCGATTTTTGGATTGTCTTTTGGAGCAAATGCGATGAAAACAGAATGATCTTCTCCATGTGGGTTTTGAGCAGTACCTGTTTTTCCGGCGATTTCAATGTCTTTCATTATCGCCCGCGTTGCTGTTCCATAAAGAGCTTCTGCCATAGCATCTTGCACCATGTCAAAGTGATAAGAATCTACACCTACTTCATGCTTTGTCAGGTATTCTTCTGGGATTTTATTTTTATCTCCATCAATTGCCCGAATCAAGTGTGGGGTGTAGTAATAACCTTTATTGGCAAATATTGCTGCTAGGTTTGCCATTTGTAATGGAGTAACCAAAAGTTCTCCTTGACCAATAGAAAGGGAATAGATCGTAGAATACTTCCAGCGACCATTGCCATAATAATGATCATAGTAAGCACTATTAGGAACCAATCCCCTTTTTTCATTTGGCATGTCTACCCCTAATTCTCCGCCAAGACCAAATTTCAAAACTTTTTCACGCCACGCATTCAGACCTAGCTCTGTATCCTTATAAGTATTGCTTGAAACTTCTTGATTGATGATTCGACGAAATGCTTGATGGTAATAAGGGTTGCAGGAGTTTCGGATGGCCCCAAATAGATTGACAGGGGAAGGGTGGTTATGACAGGCAACCAAAGATTTATTACATGCAAAGGTTGTCTCCGGAGTCAATATTCCTTCTTGTAGTCCTATAAGACTTTGGACGATTTTAAAAATGGAGCCAGGAGGATAAGTGGCCATGATAGGGCGATTAAACAAAGGTTTTGTCTCCAATGCATTCAAGGCCGTATAGCTTTTTCCAAAATCTGAACCTGTTAAACTATTTGGATCATAGAATGGTGCCGAAATCATGGAAAGAATTTCACCTGTCTTTGGCTCAATTGCTACCACGGACCCGGTTTTTCCCATCATCAGTTTTTCGCCATATTTCTGAAGCTCCATGTCGATGGAGGAATTCACATTATGCCCTGCTACAGAAGCAGTATCATATTCACCGTCTTTGAAGGGGCCTTTATCGACTCCCCTTACATTGACCATTTTATATTTGACACCCTTTTCACCTCTTAATTCATCCTCGTAGAAGCGTTCCATACCGCTGAGCCCTACGTAATCACCTTGTACATAGTAGCCCGAACTATCACGATCTAATTGTCTCCCACTGATCTCTCCTATATAACCCAAAGCATGTGCTGCAACAGGTTCTGGATAAGAACGAACTGAACGTGTTGTAATGAACAGGCCAGGATAATCGATTAAGAAATTCTGGATTCTTGCAAATTCATTGGTAGAAATCTGCTTGATAAAAGTCGAAGGCTTTACAGAAGAATATTTTCTAGCGGCATTATAAGATTCTATCAATTCCTCTTTTGAAATATTAAAAAGTTCCAAGAATCGAGTAGTATCACTTACTTCAAATTCTTTGGGTACTATCATCAGATCAAAAATCGGATTATTGTAAACAAGCAATTTGCCATTGCGATCATATACCAGTCCTCTGTAGGGGTGATCTACCACCCGCTGAATAGCATTACGCTCAGCTTTTCTCATAAAGCTGTCGTCCATTACTTGGATCATAAAGAGCTTTGTCAAAAGCACTAATCCAATTAAGAAAATAAAGACAATGATGGCTAAGGGTCTTTGGTCATTCATCAGATTCCCCTCCTGCGTTTGAAGAACAGTAATTGTACAATAATAGCCAAAACCACTGTAAAAATCGAAGAGAAAAGGCTTTTGTTTATTACTGACAAAAATCCTCCGGTTCCCCACTGATCCGCAAAGAAAAATACCAAACAAAACCCAAAAACAAGAGGCAAGGAATAGCTTAAAAACCAGCCGGTTCCCATTTCTTGTATGGTTGGGTTACTTGTATCATCATATCCTCCATTGGGCTTTAGAAATTTGAGCCAATGGGGTCGTAAAAAAGCTAAGAAAGTTACTGCTGCAGCATGCAAGCCCATAGTGTCGTAAAAAACATCCACCATCAATCCTACAAAAAAGCTGATCAATAGGAGTGGCACTGTTTGTATCTGCAAGGGTAAAATCAAGATTCCAATGAGATAGATAAAACAAAAAGCCACACCGAATAAGGCCAAATTCTTTAAAAATAGAATTTGAACCAACCCTAGAATTAGGAATAGAAAAATAAAAGAAATCAGATTTCTAAAATTCATTCGTGGTGTTTGACATGTTGTTTAATGAATCAAGCTCTTCTTTTTGGTTGTTCTCTACGATGTAAACGTAGGAAATCTTACTAAAGTCTGTAGTCAAAGTGACATCGATATCTAAATAGCTAGGGTCACTTGATTGGTCTACTTTTGAAATAACACCGATATTAATTCCTTTTGGAAAAACAGCGCCATATCCTGAGGTAACAACTGTATCGCCTACTTGTGCTTTTACATGCCTTGGCACATAAAGCATTTTGGCAATTTTAGAGTCTTTCCCATCCCAATTGATTGAGCCAAAATCTCCTGTGGATTTGATGATCGAGGAGGTTAATAAGTCGGTATTCAAAAGAGAAAAACCCACTGCATAATTTCCTGTTACTGATTTTACTCGTCCTACAACTCCCTTTTCATTGAAAATACCCATTCCAGGCTTGATTCCATCATTTTCACCTTTATTTATGGTGACATGGTTTTCTGCAAAGCGAAGTGAGTTGCTAATAACCCGAGCTCCTCTGAATTCATAATTGACAGAAAGCGCAGAATCCAAAGAAATCATGCTGCTGTCTGGATCCGAACTCAGAAGTTTTAATTCTTTCATCAGACGTGAATTCTCCTCTAACAATGCATCGTTAGCTTCAGCCAGTGAAAAGAAGTCCACGACATCGGATCTAGTTTCTAAAACTGAACCAACTATTGCATTGGAACTATTAAAAAAAGCAGCTCCCTGAGGGGAATTATTCGCGACAAGTAACCAGATTGCCAGCACTTCAAGCAAAACAAACAAAAGAAAAGACCTTAAGTTATAAAGGAATTGAAATATGCGTAGCATTCAGGGTTTAGGTCATCAATACTGTTCTGAAACTATGTACGTTTTTCAAGGCGGTACCTGTTCCTCTTACCACTGCTCTCAGTGGATCTTCTGCGATGTGAATCGGCAATTTAGTTTTCTGGTGAAGTCTTTTATCAAGACCTTTCAGCAAAGCACCACCACCTGTTAAGTGGATACCGTTATCATAAATATCTGCAGAAAGTTCTGGAGGTGCGATTTCCAAAGCTTTTAAAACCGCTTCTTCGATTTTCGAAACTGATTTGTCCAAAGCAAAAGCGATCTCCGAATAAGAAACCTTAATTACTTTAGGGATTCCAGTCATCAAGTCACGGCCACGGATTTCATAATCCTCCGGTGGCTCATCAAGCTCAGTTAGGGCTGAACCAATAGCAATTTTCACTTTCTCAGCAGATCTTTCGCCAATCAATAAATTGTGTTGCCTTCTCATGTAGTCCAGGATATCTTTCGTGAAGGTGTCACCTGCCACTCTGATTGATTGGTCAGCTACAATACCTGATAAAGCGATCAAGGCAATCTCTGTTGTTCCTCCTCCAATGTCCACGATCATGGATCCCATTGGTTTTTCAATATCAATCCCAATACCTATAGCAGCGGCAATGGGTTCGAAGATCATATAAACCTCTTTTGCTCCGGCATGTTCAGCGGAATCACGAACGGCTCTTTTTTCCACCTCGGTAATTCCTGAAGGGATACAAATAACCATTCTATGAGATTGAGGGAACATTCCTTTTTTCTGACCTGGGATCATTTTGATCAATCCTCGGATCATTTGTTCCGCAGCATAGAAATCTGCGATAACCCCATCTTTTAAGGGACGAATAGTTTTAATGTTCTCATGCGTTTTTTCATGCATGTTCATAGCTTCTCGACCTACGGCTAAGACTCTATTGGTTGTCTTGTCGATTGCAATAATTGACGGCTCGTCGACTACAATTTTATCCTTATGGATAATAAGTGTATTTGCGGTGCCTAAATCGATGGCTATATCACTTGAGAAAAAATCGAATAATCCCATTTTTGACTTATTGGTTGCTATTAATTTGGAGTTTGATTGCTTAATATAGCACGACTTGTACTCTTTATTAAACAGGAGGTCGGCAAAATTATTACCTTAAAGGGAGAATTCTGAAAGAAACACGATATTTTTTGGGTTAATTATCGAAATGGTCTCCTGAGGCTTTTAAGTAGGGGCTATGTTTTATAAATCAATCCATCTCATTGTGTAGTTTTTTGCCTCTTTGTAGATTTTTTACTCAAATTGTTTTTACTCATAATTTATTTTACCTTTGTGCGGTATTCGAAAGTTTCTCGAGGGGACACACTGTCCCCTCTTTCATTATGCATACAATATGTCGGAGCTAAAGCAAGCGATTGAGGAGATTGTGGAGAAGCATCTCCCAGATGAAAGTCATTTCGTAGTAGAAGTAAATTTGGTTCCCAAGTCAGGAAAAACCGTCCTCAGTATATTGATTGACGCTGATCAAGGACTTAATGTCCAGACTTGTGCAAATGTAAGTAGAGCAGTGGCCGAAGAATTGGAGGCAAAAGAGTTGATGTCGGAAGCTTATATTTTAGAAGTTTCTTCTCCTGGGGTGGATTATCCTTTAAGTAGTAGAAGACAATTTCAAAAAAATATTGGCAGAGAACTGAAAGTCTTATTGACTTCAGGGCAGGAGCTAAAGGGGAAATTATTAGAGGTAGATACTACTGGTGTGAAAATGCTGGTAAAGAAAAAAGAAAAAGGCAAGAAAGCCACAGAAGAGGAAGTAGTACTTTCTTTTGAAGAGATGAAAAAAACAATCGTACAAGTATCTTTTAAATAAGTCAAATGGATGCCAAAATCTTAATAGAATCCTTCGCAGAGTTTGCGAGATCTAAAAATGTGGATCGACCTACCATGATCCGTATCCTGGAAGATGTGTTCAGAGCAATGATTCGAAAGAAGTTTGAGAATGACGAAAACTTCGATGTAACCATCAATGCGGATAAAGGTGACCTTGAGATTTTCAGAATTAGGGAAATCGTAGATGACAATTCTGAGGATATTTGGGACTTCGATAAAATCAGTCTTACTGAAGCCAGAAAGATTGAACCTGATTTCGAAATAGGTGAAGAAGTGTACGAGAAAATTGAACTGGAAGAATTTGGAAGAAGAGCTGTGCAAATGGCTCGTCAGACATTGATTCAGAGAATTAAGGATCTTGAAAAAGATATCTTATATAATAAATATGAAGAGCAGGTAGGAGAAATTGTTTCTGCTGAGGTCTATCAGATCTTAGGTAGAGAAGTTCTTCTGATGGATAATGAAGGAAATGAGTTGATTTTACCTAAAGGAGAACAAATTCCCAAGGATCGATTCAGAAAAGGGGATGCTGTAAAAGCGATTGTCCACCGAGTGGATATGATGAATGGCAATCCAAAAATCATATTATCCAGAACTTCACCTGTATTTTTGGAACGTTTATTTGAAAATGAGGTTCCAGAAGTTTATGATGGATTGATCACGATTGTGAAAATCGTTCGTGAACCGGGAGAAAGAGCTAAAGTAGCTGTTGAATCCTATGACGATAGAATTGATCCAGTGGGTGCTTGCGTTGGAATGAAAGGTTCCAGAATCCATGCTGTAGTAAGAGAGCTTCAAAATGAAAACATTGATGTAATCAACTTCACGGATAATTTGGACCTTTATGTCACCAGAGCATTGAGCCCAGCAAAAGTATCTTCGATTACAGCTGACCAGGAAACAAAAAGAATTTCTGTTTTCTTGAAGCCAGACCAAGTATCTCTAGCAATCGGAAAAGGTGGCTATAATATTAAATTGGCCAGTAAATTGGTAGGATATGAGATTGATGTCTTCCGTGAACTCAATGAATATGAGGAAGAGGATGTTGATCTGGTAGAATTCACCGATGAAATTGATGGCTGGATTATCGAAGAATTGAAAAAAACTGGTTTGGATACCGCAAAAAGTGTCTTAACCCTCAGTAAGGAGGATTTACTCCGAAGAACTGAACTTGAGGAGGAAACAATTGATGAAATTTTCCGAATCCTCAGACAAGAATTTGAACAATAACACAGGGTGATTACAGAATAAAATACCCTAATTTTACTTAAGATTTCGAAAGAAGTTTTTGCTTATGTCAGAAGAAAAAATGATGCGATTAGGCCAGATAGCCAGAAAGCTCAACGTGGGAACGGCGACCATCGTAGAGTCCATGGCTAAAAAAGGCTTTGAGGTGGAGAATAATCCGAATTCCAAGATCAGTATGGAACAAGTAGAGATGCTGAGAAAGGAATTCAAATCTTCTGCCCTCGATAAAGAAGAGGCTTCCCACCTCTCTATAGGGAAGCGCCATGAGCCTATATCGATGGAGACAGAGGAGCCTAAGCAAGAAAAGGCCCCAGAGCCAGAGCCTGCTGCTCCTGTGGAGACTCCTAAACCTGAGCCAGCTCCAGCTCCAGCTCCAAAACCGGCTCCAGAACCAGAGCCAGAGCCAACGCCGAAAAAAGAGGAGCCTAAGCCAGAGGAAAAACCGGAAACTCCGGCTCCTGCTGCTACTTCTGAATCTAAGAAAGAACCTGAATCTGATAAAATAGAGACAGAAGCCCCTCAATTGGGAGGTATTAAAGTTCTTGGTAAAATTGATTTGAGTAAAAATCCTGCGCCCAATCAAAAGCATGGTGGCCATAGAAAACATGGCGACCATAAGAAGGGTAAGCAGAATAAGCCAGGTCAAGACCAAAAGAAACCTGCTGCTCAACAGAAGCAAAATCCGCCGAAACAACAACAAGCTCCTGCCAAGCCAGAGCCTAAAAAAGAAACTCCTCCTGCTCCAAGTAAAGAGCAAGAGAAAAAGCCTAGTGAGGTAATTTCTGCAAAAGCAGATTCCCTTAAAGGTTTGACAGTACTTGGTAAGATAGAATTGCCTCAAGACAAACCTAAAAAGAAAGGTGGTCCTGTAGCTTCTTCTGACGAACGAGGAAGAGATAAAAAGAGACCTCGAAAGAGAATTGACAAGGGCGGCGGAGGCCGTGGAGGTCAAGGCCAAGGTGGAAACCGAGGCAATAACAGAGGCGGCAATAATAGAGGCGGCCAAAACAGAGTTCAAAAAGCTGAGCCTACTCAGAAGGAAATTCAAGATCAAATCAAGCAAACGCTTGCTAGACTTCAAGGAAATAAGCCAGGAAGTGGTAAATCCAAGTCTAGAAGAGATAAAAAAGCAGAGAGAGAAAGAGATACAGAAGTACAGAGCGAAGAAACTAAGTTATTAAAAGTAACAGAATTTATTTCTGCAAATGACTTAGCGGCTCTTTTAGATGTTTCAGTAAATGAAATTATCTCTACATGTATGTCTCTTGGTATGTTCGTTTCGATCAACCAAAGATTGGATGCCGAAGCAATTACGATCATCGCTGATGAATTTGGGTATGAAGTAGAATTCACCAAGTCTATTGAAGATGAAATTGTAGAAGAGGTTGAAGATGATCCAGAAGATTTGATCGAAAGAGCCCCTATCGTTACGATCATGGGACACGTCGATCATGGTAAAACTTCTCTTTTGGATTACATCAGAACTTCCAAAGTCACTGCTGATGAGGCAGGGGGAATCACACAGCACATCGGTGCTTATGATGTGAAGACCAAGACAGGACATAAAATCGCGTTTTTGGATACTCCAGGACACGAAGCCTTTACTGCGATGAGAGCGAGAGGTGCGAAAATCACGGATGTTGCGATTATCGTAATTGCTGCAGATGATAGCATCATGCCTCAAACAAAAGAAGCCATCAACCACGCACAAGTTGCTGGGGTACCGATGATCTTCGCGATTAACAAAATTGATAGGCCAAACGCTAATCCTAATAAGATCAAGGAAGAGTTGGCAAATATGAACCTGCTTATTGAAGAATGGGGAGGTAAATACCAGTCTCAAGAACTTTCTGCCAAAACTGGTGAAGGTGTTGATGATCTTTTGGAGAAAGTACTTTTGGAAGCAGAGGTATTAGAACTAAAAGCGAATCCTGAGAAAAATGCTTCTGGAACAGTGATAGAAGCTTCTTTGGACAAAGGGCGTGGTTATGTGACCACTGTCATGGTTCAAAGCGGTACATTGAAAATTGGAGATATTATCTTGGCAGGTAAGCATTATGGTCGTGTCAAAGCGATGTTTGACCATAAGAGCAAGAAACTTAAAACTGCTGGACCATCCACACCAGTTCTATTATTAGGATTGAATGGAGCACCACAAGCAGGAGATATTATCAAGGTTTACGATTCTGAGAGAGAAGCTCGAGAAATTGCAAACTCAAGAGAGCAGATCCAGAGAGAGCAAAGTTTAAGAACCAAGAAACACATTACGTTGGATGAGATTGGTCGTCGATTGGCGATTGGTTCTTTCAAGGAATTGAATATTATCATCAAAGGTGACGTGGATGGATCTGTAGAAGCCCTTTCTGATTCCTTGCTGAAACTTTCGAAAGATGAAGTGAAGGTGAGCATTATCCACAAAGGGGTAGGTCAGATTTCAGAGTCTGATGTATTGTTAGCTTCTGCTTCAGATGCAATTATCCTTGGATTCCAGGTAAGACCTTCTTCTAACGCCAAGAAATTGGCAGAGCAGGAAGAAATTGAGATCAGACATTACTCAATTATCTACGATGCGATTAATCAGATCAAGGATGCAATCGAAGGTATGCTTGAGCCAGAATTTGAAGAAGTTATCACTGGTAACATTCAGGTTAGAGAGGTCTTCAAGATTTCTAAAATCGGAACAGTGGCAGGATCTTATGTACTTGATGGATATATCACCAGAAAGAATAAAATCAGAGTCATCCGAGATGGTATCGTGATCCATGAAGGAGAGATTGACCAGTTGAAACGATTCAAAGATGATGTCGCTGAGGTGAAAGCTGGATATGAATGTGGTATCTCTATTAAGAATTTCAACAACATCGAGATCGATGATACGATCGAAGGTTACGAAATGAGAGAAATCAAGCGTAAAAAATAAATAGCTATAAATTGATATAGTAAGAAGGAACGGGAAACCGTTCCTTTTTTAATTTTAACCTATGATTCAAGCCATTCTATTCTTCTTGAAACTCGGAGTCTATTTATCACTTCTTCAAATAATCCTAGGATTGATCAAACCAGTGTATGTTTTATGGTTTTTGGATAGATTCAATAGGCTTAAAGTAATTAAGATATTTGGAGGGTCAGCTATTTTGTTCTTGAGTCTCTATGGTTTTGTGAAATTTTATTTTGCATAAAGTCTCCGGTAAGAGATAAAGTTTCGGATGAGAAAGGTATAATTTTTTTAATAGACCTTTTTCACATTTTTATTGGTGATAGATTGAAATATTTATACATTTCACCTTGCAAGCCATCTGAATTGAAAAGAATTTCTTCCATATTACTCCTCACGTGTTTCGCGATTTACCAATTTGGTTTTTATGCGTTTTACGTTTCTTATGATTCCCACTTGGAATCAAAATGGCAAGAGGAGGTTTTTGACCTGGATTTGGAGCAATTGGATGAGAAAATGCTTGAGGTTCCCATGACCATCCCTTACAGGTCTTTTCAGGAGGATTTCCAGGTAACTAATACTAGATTTGAAAAAGACGGGAAATTCTTCCGAGCGATTAAGGAACGTTACATTAACGATACCTTACAGATTATTTATGTTCCTGATACGGGTAGAAATGTGTTGAATAATGCTTTTCAACAATGGGTTTCAGGTATGATGGATGATGAACTTCCCCAAGATCAGGGAAATAAGTCCATGTTGAAAAACTTTGCCAAAGATTATATGAGAGCTACCGTTTTTCATTTCGCTGGAACTAATCTCACGACTCCAAATAACACAGTTGCATTTACTTTTTCAATTTATCAAAATCCTTTTTACTCGATCGAGTCACCCCCTCCTCAAAACTCTTGATTTTTACAATTAGAATATCCTAAGGTATTCTATCTAACAGGAGCTATTTCCATAGCTCTCATTTACCTATTGCCCCTTTTTGATTGATAAAAAGAGGGGGCGAAACAATATACCCTATAACAAATGAAAAGAATTTATACACTAATAGTAGTGGCATTGCTACTACATTCAATGGATACCTATGGCCAAGGCTGTGTGGCAATAAGACAATTTTCTGGTTTTGGAAATTCTGTAGGTCAGGGAAATATCCTTGAAAAAGGAGAATGGAATATTTCTGCCAATTATCGCTATTTCAAGTCATTCAGACACTTTAGAGGGAGTCATGAAGAAACCAATAGACTTGAAGATGGGACTGAAGTAATAAACCATCAACATGGACTGGATATTAATATAAGCTATGCTTTTTCCGAAAGGCTATACGGGATCGTTTCTCTTCCATTTCAATACAATGAAAGAAGCTCTTTGTATGAGCATGGTCGGACCGAGCGACATACTACTTATTCCAAAGGTTTTGGAGATATGAGAATCGGAGCTGGATACTGGTTACTTTCTGGTGAAAAAGCAAAAAAAGGGAACACTGCGGTAGGTATAGGTGTCAAATTTCCTACGGGCGACTATGCAGCGACTAGTACTTTCTATAATCAAGGCGATGAAGGAGTAGAAGAAGTAAAAACGGTAGATCAATCTATCCAATTAGGGGATGGAGGAACAGCTTTAATTCTGGATTTCCAGGGTATCTGGAATCTTACCGGAACGTACTTCTTGTACTATGATGGATTTTATATGATCAATCCCAAGGAAACCAACGGTACTCCTACGAATAGAAGAAGAGAAAATGAAGCGATCATGAGTGTTCCAGATCAATTTGCTGTTCGGACAGGAGTATTCAAGTCATTCGAAAAAGTCCATGGATTAGGAGTTTCACTTGGCGGTAGAGTAGAAGGGATTCCTGTAAGAGATCTTATCGGAGGAAGCGATGGTTTCAGAAGACCTGGCTATATCGTTTCAGTGGAGCCTGGAATCAGTTATATGCTTGGTAATGTGACAGGAAGACTTAACGTGCCTATTGCGGTATTAAGAAATAGAACGCAGAGTGTAACAGATATAGAAAATTCTACTCCAGATAAAATCGTGCATGGAGATGCTGCCTTTGCAGACTACCTGATTAATTTTTCACTCGCCTGGAGAATACCTAAAAAATTGCCAGATGTTTTCAACGCGCATTGAGCAGTTAAAATTAAGGCAGAAATAAAATTTCAATTATGTACTTAAATATAAAAAAATCGGTGGCAGCTATCTGTTGCCTCCTGGGTTTTACGACCTATTCATTTTCCCAATCCCCTACGGATGAATTAATGATGCCAAAGAATGAAATATGTTTTCTTCTGAATTTTCAATACGGAGAATTTAACAAGTATTGGGAAGGCGATTTCCTGCGAGAAAATGAGACCATCGCAACTGTACAGCGGAGGTCAGCATTATTGATGGCAGCCTATGGAATTACCGATAAGTTAGACGTGTATGCGGGTTTGCCATATATGGAAACCAATTCTACTACGCCGAATGGAGGCAAGTTCGCAGGGACATCAGGAGTTCAAGACCTTTCCATTGGTGTGAAATACAAAGCTTTAGAAAGGACGGATGATAAAGGAAAGCTATCTCTTTATGGCTCTATTTTATTTTCAACTCCAGTGTCCAATTATTTATCGGATTATCAACCATACAGCCTTGGGCTAGGCACACCACAAATAGCCTGGCGGGCAATTGCCCACTACCAATTCAATAATGGTTTTTATGGAAGGTTTGCAGGTGCTTATGTATGGAAAGGATACACGGAGGCTGAACGTGAATATTATTATAATGACGGCAGTTATTACACTGCTTGGATGGATGTACCAAGTTCATGGAATTTTGATTTAACCATTGGTAAATGGTTTTTTGAAAATGACCTAAGAGTGGAAGTGACGATGAGCAATCAGACATCGACATCAGGAGATGATATAAGAGCTTACAACGCACCTCAACCTACCAACAAAGTGGATATGACGCGTGTTGGAGGCTTTGCTCATTATTATTTCCCAAAGATCAAAGGGCTGGGAGTTTTGGGGTATTTCCAACAGAATGTTGCTGGAAGAAATGCACCTAAAATGACCTCTTTTGGAATGGGAGTCACTTATCAGTTTGGGTTTTAATTAAAAGGAAATGAAAAATAAAATTTACCTAATATATACGTGTTTGATTGCTATTTTAATGGCTTGTAACAAAGATCTACCTACAGAATTGGCCTATGATTCTTATAACTATGCCTCTTTAGATCAAAATGGAGGGACTTGGAAGCCTATTCTTCTATCCAGTGGATCAGAAATAAAAATAGACGAACCTACTTCTACTAATTCTGCTGAATATCAACAAGAATTAGAAATGGTAAAGTCTGGAATAGAAAACATGAGTTCTCAACAAGAGAAGAACTTGAAAAAATGGACCAATAACCCTGTGGTAAGGTGGAATGAAATTGCATTGGAACTGATCGCAAAATATAACTTGATTCCCGGCCCAAATCCAGATGGTTCCTACACCTTGCCAAATCCAAGTAATCCCGATGGACCTCCAGTTTTTCCATTTTCTCATCCTCCCTATGCAAGCCGTGCTTTAGCCTATATGTCTGTGGCCCAGTATGACGGTTTGATTACGGCGTGGAACTACAAGTTTCAATACAACAGAGAAGCTCCTTATGTTATTGATCCGAGTATTAAACATGCCTATGAAGATAATGAATTGCCTTCCTACCCTTCAGATGGGGCAGTTGTGGCTGCAGCCTCTAAAACTGTTTTGAAAGCGATGTTTCCATTGGAAGGTGAATACCTCGATCGTAAGGAAATGGAGCATTTAGAGACACTTTTGCTTTCAGGTGAGTATGTTCAGAGCGATTTGGATGCAGGAGTTAAAATAGGAAATGAAATTGCGGCAAAAGCTTTGGAAAGGGCCTCAACCGACGGGATGAAAAATGCTCAAACTTCAAAAGCTGTTTCAGATTCATTGGCGAATGCTGCCTTTGAAAGATTTGGCTGGAAATGGATAAACCAAGAGGCACCTCAAAGACCGGTAGGGTTAACTCCTCTTTTTGGGCAAGTGAAAATGTGGAATGTGCCCAATGTTGAGGCAACGAGACCACCAATACCTCCGGCTCCGGGTTCCCCTGAATATGAGGAGGATGTGATACTTTTAAAAGAGTATGCTGCTCAACAAAGTGTTACCCATAGACGAATAGCCAATTTTTGGCAGGATGGTTTAGGAACATATACTCCACCAGGGCACTGGAATGAATTTGCCAACCGCTTTATTGTTGAAAAGAAAATGAATACACTAAGGTCTGCTAGAACCATGGCCTATTTGAATATGGCTGTTATGGATGCTGGCATCAGTTGCTGGGACGCGAAGTATTATTATCATTACCCAAGACCTATCCAGACTATTGAAGGTTTTGAAACAATCGCGGGTACACCAAATTTCCCTTCCTATACTTCTGGCCATTCCGTGTTTTCGGCTGCTGCATCTGAAGTATTAGCTTATATATTCCCTGATAAAGCTGAAACTGTAAGGGCTTGGGCTGAAGAAGCTGCAATTTCTAGAGTTTATGGAGGTATCCATTGGACATTTGACGCAACTGTTGGAACTACTCAAGGCGTCAATGTAGCCCAATATTCAATCGAAAAAGCAAAAGAGGACGGAGCCGACTTTTAATGAAAAATTTGAAATCAAAGGGCCTCAGCTGGCTCTTTGATTTCACTTTTTAAACTTCTTGTGGCTAAAACCATCAAAGAGATTGCCAATACAAATAAGGCGGCTGCAATGATGGAAAGCACATAGATGCCATCTTGGAAATTTCGCCAAGCGAATAAACCCAAGGAAGCTAAGGTGACGGTAAACATGAAAAACATGGGGATGGTCACAAACCATGCATTTATTTTTTCACGAATCATCCAAACAGCAATTGTCAACAAGGCCAAGGCTGCCAATAATTGATTGGCGGAGCCGAAAATTGGCCAAAGGGTCGTGAATTCTCCAGAAACCAGAAGTAAGATGGATAGTCCAACCACAATACCTGTAGATAAGAATCGGTTGCTTGCGACTTTTTTTGCCGCTGGTTGAGGTAAATCCTCAAAATATTCTTGCAAGGTAAATCGAGCCAGGCGAGTACAAGTATCTAAGGTTGTCAAAGCAAATGCTGAAACAGTTAATGCGACAAATGCTGTTGCAAACTGCTCGGAGATCCCCAAAGATGAAATCATTCCACCTAAACCTGTGGAAAATAAAGCAACAGGTCCTTCACTGGTCAACTGAGAAAGGTAATCACCCCGATCCAGCACTATCACTGCACTGACCGAAATGATTGCAAGAAATGATTCGATTAGCATTCCCCCAAAACCTACAACTTTTGCATCACTGGGCTTATCAAGTTGTTTTGAAGTGGTTCCAGAAGCTACTAAAGAATGAAATCCGCTAATAGCACCACAGGCAATGGTGATAAACAAAACAGGGAATATATAGCCAAGGCTCTCTGAGGAAGCGATAATTTCATTTCCCATTTTTACTTCGGGATTGGCAATGAAAATCCCCAAAACTGCAGCGAGGATCATTCCATATAATAAAAAGCTATTTAAATAATCTCTTGGTTGTAAAAGTAGGCTTACTGGGGTGACTGAAGCGATAAATGCATAACCCAATAAGGCTAGAATCCAGATTTTATAATCTAAAATAATAGGAAATTGCATTCCTACATAGACAAAGAAATACATCAGCACGACGCCAATAACCGTAAGGAAGGCAAAAGCTATCTTTTTATTGCCTACCCATTTGCTTACCGCTCCAAAAGAGATGGCCAAGAAAATAAATGAAATGGATGCCGAGGCTACTCCAGGGTTGCTAACGAAAGTTTTGGCAATAATGTCAGCAAAAACACCTATGACCAGTATTAAGGTGGAAAAACTAAAAATGATAAATAATTGCTTCCCTTTTGGGCCAATTTGTTTTCTGATGATGACACCAATAGATTTTCCTTCGGTCTTCAGAGATGCTGCCATGCTGCCCAAATCGTGAACAGCTCCAAAGAAAATTCCTCCTATTAAAATCCAGATAATTGCTGGGATCCAACCAAAAGTTACAGCGATTATGGGGCCTACAATAGGCCCAGCACCTGCAATTGAGGCAAAATGATGGCCTAAAACTACTATGGGTTTACTTGGCTCGTAATCTACTCCATCCTTAAATTCATGAGATGGAGCTGGATTTTCGTCCGATAACCCAAATTTTTTATATACGTATGATCCATAAACTTTGTAGGCTAGGAATAATATGATTCCGGAGGCAAGTAATAATAAAGGAAGGCTCATATTCAGCTATTTGGGAAATGGGTCTTTTGCCGATTAAATTATTTGTAAATTAATTTTTACTCAAAATAAAGGATTATTAAAGGGAGAAAAAATAGAATTAAAACTGATTTTGAAAAGATAATTAGCCCTAATTAAAACAAGGTACTTTAATTACTGGTTTTATTTAATGGAGATTAGGGCTAAATTTGTAACCTTTGATTTGTCAAAACAACGACCTAAAATCACAATATGGCTTGGTTTAAAAGAACTGACAAAGGCATCAAAACTTCCACAGCGGAGAAAAAGGATACACCAGATGGCCTTTGGTTTAAGACCCCTAACGGAAATATCATTCATACCCGTGAGTTGAAAAACAACGCGTATGTATGTCCAGACGATGATTTTCACGTAAAAATAGGATCCAAAGAGTACTTTGAGATCTTGTTTGACGGGAACAAATTCACCGAATTAGACAAGGATATGAAGTCAGGAGATCCGCTCAATTTCACAGATACCAAACCGTATACTGCGAGAATTGAAGCGACGATCAAAAAAACAGACCTAAACGATGCAGTAAGATCTGCGGTAGGAAAAATGAACGGATTGGATCTTGTGGTTTCCTGCATGGACTTTAATTTCATCGGAGGATCCATGGGCTCTGTAGTTGGAGAAAAAATCTCTCGAGCAATTGACTATTCCTTGAAAAATAAGGTTCCATTCTTGATGATTTCCAAATCCGGAGGTGCTAGAATGATGGAAGCAGGATTCTCATTAATGCAAATGGCGAAAACATCTGCTAAGCTTGCCTTGTTAGATCAAGCAGGAATTCCTTTTATTTCCCTATTGACTGATCCTACTACAGGTGGCGTAACAGCTTCCTATGCGATGTTAGGAGATTTTAATATTGCGGAGCCAGAAGCCTTGATTGGTTTTGCGGGTCCAAGAGTAATTCGGGAAACAATCGGTAAAGATTTACCAAAAGGATTCCAAAGTTCAGAGTTTGTATTGGAGCATGGCTTTCTGGATTTTATTATTGACAGACGTCAATTAAAGAGCAGATTGACCACTCTTCTTAACCTCTTGCATAATTAATCTGATATTCTATCAAATGAATCTCAGTTTCAGGCCAAATTTGAATTTGGTTTTGACCTGTTTACAGGATTAATAAATATATTTGTGTTCGAAAATCGGAATCAATCCATACGAAAAAGTAAAACCAATATTTCATGGGTTCAGTAATTATTACATCCATAGTAGCATTTACGATAATTATCCTGCTACTGGTATTTATTCTCCTTTTTGCCCAATCTAAGTTGGTCAACTCCGGAGATGTCAACATTATCATCAATGGTGACGAAAGTTCTCCCCTTGTAACTTCAGCAGGCACGACCTTGCTATCTACTTTGGGTGGACAAAAAATCTTTCTTCCTTCTGCTTGCGGTGGCGGTGGTACTTGTGCCATGTGTAAATGTGTAGTAGAAGAGGGTGGGGGCGAAGTCCTTCCTACTGAAGAGGGACACTTGAGTAGAGCAGAACAACAAGGAAATGTTCGTCTGGCTTGTCAAGTGAAAGTGAAAAACGACATGAAAATCCGGGTGCCAGATGAAATATTTGGTATCAAGAAGTGGGATTGTGAAGTTATTTCTAACTACAACGTTTCTACTTTCATTAAAGAATTTAAAGTAAAACTTCCTGAAGGAGAAACTTTGGATTTCGAAGCGGGAGGATATATCCAAATTGACGTTCCGGTAGTGACAGTCAATTTCAAAGAGATGGATATCACGCCACATCCTGAGCTGGGTCACCCAGAGGATGTATATCAAAGCGATTGGGATAAATTTGGTCTATGGGATCTTGTTATGAGAAATGACGAGGAAATCTTTAGAGCATATTCCATGGCTAATCACCCAGCGGAAGGTAACATTGTCATGTTGACAATTCGTATTGCTACTCCACCTTGGGATCGTGCAAATAACAAGTGGATGGATGTGAATCCAGGTATTTGTTCTTCTTATGTATTCTCAAGAGTACCTGGCGATAAAGTGACTATTTCTGGACCATATGGTGAATTCCATATCAATCCTACTCAAAGAGAAATGGTTTACATTGGTGGTGGTGCTGGTATGGCTCCTTTGAGAGCACAAATTTTCCACCTTTTCCATACAGAGAAAACTTCAAGAAAAGTTTCTTACTGGTATGGAGGTAGATCTAAGAAGGAATTGTTCTATGTACCTCACTTTAGAGCAATCGAGGAAGATTTCCCTAACTTCCAATTCCATATTGGTCTTTCTGAGCCATTGCCAGAGGATAACTGGAAGATTAAAAAGTCTTTGGATGACAAAGAAGGAGATGGATATGTAGGATTCATTCACCAAGTGTTGTATGATAACTACCTAAAAGATCATCCGGAGCCAGATGAGGTAGAATACTACCTTTGTGGACCTCCATTGATGAACGCAGCCGTATTGAAGTTGCTAGATGATCTAGGAATTCCTGAAGAAAATATACGCTTCGATGATTTCGGAGGATAAAAATTTTAAAATCCCGCTTCGGCGGGATTTTTTTTGTTTAATGCTAACCTACTGAGCTATAATCCATTTTTAAACTTTGACAAAAAAGGCAGGGATTTTGATTTAGTTTTTAAAAATTATTAAAAAAGTAAAAGGGGCTTAACTCTTGAAAACCCTAGTGATTTTTGATTATTTTTACCTAATACCGCACCCTTATGAATATTCAATCCTTTTTCGATCCTGTTGCTGAGTTTCTGTGGCAGAAAAAATACCCTAACAATACCTTCTTTCATCAGATCCATTATTACGGAGAAGAATTTCCTGAATTGAAAGGAATTCAGATTGCCATAGTAGGGCTAAAAGAAACCAGAGGAATAAAGAAGTATGAGAGTTTAGATCGATCAAGTTCTGAAATTAGAGAAAAGCTTTATGAGCTGAAGCGAGGTTTTGGAGCCATCCGTGTAGCGGACCTTGGTGATATGATTTGTGGTGATACCCTTGAGGAAAGCTACCAAGCTATCCAACAGGTAGGTGAGTATTTGATGAAACGTCAAATTTTACCTATTTATATCGGGGGTACGCATGATTTGGATTTTGGGCAGTATTTATCTTACCAAAACATGAAGAAGCTGGTAAGCATGCTGACGGTAGATGGGAAGTTGGATATGGAGGAAGAGGGTCCAATGGCAGATCAGCATACCCAAGAAATCATTCTTCATCAACCAAATTTTCTATTCTCTTATTCTCATTTAGCCTACCAAAGCTTTTTAGTAGACCCTTCCTTGATCAATGTGATCGAAAAGCTATATTTTGAACATATGCGATTAGGTGAGGTAAGGTCTGCATTTAAGGAAATTGAGCCCTTGATCAGAAATGCAGATTTTCTCAGTTTTGATCTTGGAGCTATTCAATCAAAAGATGCACCTGGCGCGGTAGATGCTCAGCCATTTGGGTTGACAGCAGAAGAGGCTTGCCAGATTTGCTGGTTTGCTGGATCCAATGAAAAACTGAGTTCGATCGGAATATTTGGCTATGAGCCTTATTACGATGATCCCCATAATAAAACCGCAAAAGTCGTTGCGGTGATGATCTGGTATTTTATTGAGGGCTTTTATTCAAGAAAAGATAGCCTTTCCTTTAAAAGCAATGATTATATTAAATACACAGTTTCATTGGACTCAAAGCCTAATACGTTGGTTTTCTATAAGAGTAAGAAAAGCGGGAAATGGTGGATGGAGATTCCTCAAACTGAAACAGAAAAATTTGATCGATTGACTACAGTGCCCTGTAGCTATTCAGACTATCAGATGGCACAAAAGGGAGAAATTCCAGAACGTTGGGTCAATGCCCAGATCAAATTACTATAAATGAAGACATTTACTAAGCAGCAGCTTGCGCTGAGAAATGGACAAGATAAACCCGAAATTTGGATCGCCTATCAAGGAATAATTTATGACGTAAGTAATTCAAAAATGTGGAGGAATGGGAAACATTATGAGCATTGGGCTGGGCAAGACCTAACCGATGAACTGAAAGATGCTCCCCATACTCAGAGAGTTTTTGAAAAATTTATTCCGATTGGCCAATTAATATAAAATGATTTTAATAGCAGATAGTGGTTCCTCAAAAACGGATTGGCGAGTCATTCATGAAAATGGAAATATTAGCCAATTTAGAGGTGTGGGGTTTAATCCCTACTACCAATCTTCCGAAGAGATGGCTATTCAAATGCGACATGAATTTTTAATCAACCTTGAATCTGAAATTGAGCAAATTTATTACTACGGGGCTGGTTGTTCTGTAGAATCGAGAAAGCAAGAAGTAGCTTCTGCTCTTCAGACAATTTTCCCAAAAGCGAAAATTCATATTGACCATGACCTTGCGGCGGCTGCCAAGGCAACTTGCGGGCATGAGCCAGGTATTGCCTGTATCCTAGGTACTGGGTCCAATAGTTGTGATTTTGATGGCAAAACTATAATTGATTCTAGACCCGCTCCAGGTTATATTCTCGGGGACCAAGGTGGGGGAGGCTATGTAGGAAAGAATTTCCTGATGGATTATATTAATGATGAAATGCCCAAGGCAATCAAGGAAGAGCTAGAAGCCAAGCTTCATGTGACAATTCCTACGATTCAGGACCATGTTTACAGAAAGCCCTTTCCTAATAGGTATATGGCTAGCTTTTGTAGATTTATCACTGAGCACAAATCAGACCCCTATTGCTACATGCTTTATTACAATTCCTTTGTGGAGTTTTTTAAAGTTCATGTAATGAAATACAAAAACTATAGAGACAAGCCAGTGAATTTCGTCGGTTCCATTGCTTACTACAACAGCGATATCTTAAGAAAAGCTGCTTTAGACTCGCAAATCACAACAAACTTAATTATTGAAAGTCCAATTTCAGGATTGACTCTTTATCACCAGGAAGAATTATGAAAGTAACTGAAAGCTCATCGCATTACGATAATCTTGAAAAAATGACCGTCTTGGAGTTGCTCCAAAACATCAACAAGGAGGATCACTTAGTGCCAATGGCGGTGAAATCCGTATTGCCTGGGATTTCTGACTTGGTAAAAGAAATAGTGCCTAGAATGGAGGCAGGTGGCCGACTGATTTATATCGGTGCTGGAACTAGCGGAAGGCTAGGGATTCTTGATGCTTCCGAATGTCCACCGACCTATGGAGTTCCTCATGAATGGGTGATTGGAATAATGGCTGGTGGAGATATTGCTATTCGAAAAGCGGTAGAAAATGCGGAAGATGACTGGGATCAGGCCTGGAAAGATATTTTAGAATATGGTTTTAATCCTGATGATACGGTCATCGGAATAGCAGCCTCTGGTACAACTCCTTATGTCATTGGGGGAGTTCGAACTGCAAAAGAAAAAGGTTTACTTACTGGCTGTATCACTTGTAATGAAGACTCTCCCTTAGGGAAGGAAGTGGATTTTCCTATTGAGGTAGTGGTAGGTCCTGAGTTTGTTACTGGAAGTACCCGAATGAAATCAGGGACAGCACAAAAGTTGGTCTTGAATATGATCTCTACGACCGTGATGATCAAGCTGGGGAGAGTGAAAGGCAACAAAATGGTAGATATGCAGCTATCCAATGCAAAGCTCGTGGAAAGAGGTGTGAAAATGATTATGGAGGCAACTGGGGCAGAGTATGATGCAGCCAAGGACCTATTACTTACTCAAGGTTCCGTTCGTTTGGCAACAGAGCATTTTTATAAGAACAAGACATCCTGACCAATAGATATTTTTCGAGCTAAATGGGTTAATACAAAGAATGGTTGTATCTTTGCAGCCCAATTAAGGAATTGATAGTCAATTGCTTATTTTAATCCAAAAATCCAGCAGTGATGCTGCATACTTATGAAAAACAACAATCCGAGAAAACAATTTTTCAAGGGAGACAATGAAGGAACTCCATCTAACAAATCAGATAAAAGAGGTGATTCCAAAGGGAGAACTAGAAAGTCTGATGTTAAGGACGAAGGCTTCGATTTAGCCAAGAGTTCATTCTCAAAGTCTAACAAAAGGGGAACTTCAGGATCCTATGACAAAAATTCCAAAGGTTCAAGATCTGGAGGGGAGAAAAAGTTTGGAAGTAGATTTCCAAAAGAGGAAGAAAAGGGGAACGATAGAAAATCAGGATTTCAAGGGAAATCCAGTCGTTTTCAAAAAGATGAAAATGCACCCAAAAGATTTGGGGAAAAATCTTTTGAAAAAAGAGGGAAGTCAGGAAAATTTGGTTCGAAAGACGAGAATGATGGCTTAGTATATAAGGGAAGAGGTAAAGATCAGAAACCTGTTTTTGCTCCCGGGAAAGCCAAAAAATATGATGGCAAGCCAAAATCAGCTGGCTTTGGCAAGAATAGATTTAAATCTAATTCTGAGGCTCAAAATGATAGGCCTGATTATAAATTTGATGAATTACCTGCGAGAAAAGCCAAAGGAAAGGGTGAGGACACCTTATTTCGTTTGAATAAATATATTGCCAATTCCGGTATTTGCAGCAGAAGAGAAGCTGATGATCTTATTGCAAAGGGTCTGGTTTCAGTCAATGGTAAGGTAGTTACAGAGTTAGGACTGAAAGTGAGCAAATTTGACCGGGTAGTCTACCAAGGGAAGAAGATTAACCCAGAGAAGCCAGTATACGTGCTCCTAAACAAGCCTAAAGACTTCATTACTACTACGGATGATCCATTAGAAAGAAAGACTGTGATGGCTCTAGTAGGCAATGCTTGTGAGGAAAGAATTTTCCCAGTAGGTCGATTGGACAGAAATACCACGGGTTTGTTATTATTTACCAATGATGGTGAATTAGCAGCCAAGCTCTCTCATCCTTCAAACCAGATCAAAAAGATTTACCAAGTCACGTTAGACAAACCTTTAACTCATAATGATGAGAAAGATATCCTAGAAGGTTTGACTTTAGAAGATGGTGAAGTAGAAGTGGATGATATGCAGGTACTGTCTGTAGATAGAAAAATCTTGGGTTTAGAGATTCATGTAGGGAAAAATAGAATTGTGAGAAGAATCTTTGCTCATTTGGGATACGAGGTAACAGCCCTCGACCGAGTGATGTATGCAGGTCTTGACAAGAAAGATCTAAAACGAGGTAATTATAGATTCCTTTCCGAGCAGGAAGTGATCAAGCTTAAATATTTCGCATAAAAGGAAAAGCTCCTAATTGGGAGCTTTTTTTGGTTAAGAAATGACTCAAATTCTCAAGTAAACCTTCTTCTATCGACTTATTATTCCAGTATTTTAACGACTGGAAATTCTGTGATTCTTAAAGTTGTACAACCGTAGGGGATTAAGGTTAGAATCTGATTTTCACTTTCCCAATCCGATTGAGAGATTTCAGCTCTTAGGTTCTCAGGTAAAATTGGTGATCCATTAACCGTTTTCCATTCATCCAATTGGATTCCATTGATCGTGATTTCTAGTGGAGCATTTTCCAGATTCCAAGGGTAAGATCCATCCCATTCATTTTCTTTAATCTCCAAAGAAGCAGCTAAATTATCCAGCGCAGATTGAGGCAGGGCAAAATTCCAGGGACTGGTTGATTCATGTTCTGTAAAGGCTTTGAACCTGTCATTTCTATCTTTGGTTGTGGATTGGGATTGGATTTTCAGACTATAGACTAGTGGGCCTTTTTCAATTGCGGCCATTCCCTGATACCATCTTGATACTTGAGGCTTACTTGGAAGTGTCAAAATAATTTGATCACCATCATTCCATTTTTGATTTAAAATAGTGATTCCATTTTTTATCTGAAATTCCACATCCTCTCCATTGATTTGAATAGATGGAGAAACGGCCCAAGAAGGAACTCTAAGGTGAAATGGGAATTCAGAGCTTTTCGAAAGTTCCATTTCAAAAGAAATCTGATCTCTGAATGGATAGCCGGTACTTTCTTTCAAAGTCAATTCTGCTTGATCTCCCACAAGTAGCTTCACATTGCTAGGGGCATATTGAAGTGCAGCAACTCCTCTATCGGGAGTGGCATAAAATAGATTTTGTACAAACTTAGGCCAACTCTGATGCATATTGGTGGTGCAGCAAGGATAGCCTGTCAAAGTGCCAAAAACAAAATCAGTCCCGTCATGATTTTCTGTCTCATAAGAGACATCTATTTTATCAGAAAGGGAAACTTGGTTGGCTGCTTGGAAATACTGTCGTGAACTGTAATCATCTGATGCCTGAGTAGGCAAGGCATTGAAAGTGATTTTTTCCAAAAGATCGGCAAACTCCATATCTCCTGAGATTTTAATTAAGCTTTCTAAGGAATACATTTCCTCTGAAATGGAGCAAAATTCGATACCTTGGGTAGGAGCATTTCCATGTAAAGGTTCATCTCCGCCATACATTCCCTGAGCTTGTCCATGGTGCTTTTTTAAAGTTTCCAAAGCAGTCTTGATGGAAGTTATGGCAGCTGGATCTCCACTTTTTTGATAGTAAACCCCAGGCTGTTTGAGGCCTTGAGCTACATTGACTGTGTGGAGGCCTGGAACTTGGGTTAAGGAAAGACTTTTTATTTCTTCTTGGTCAAAAGGATAGCCTTTTATTTGATTATAATGCCAGACATTTTCAAATACACTGTCATTTTCAGGGTTATTGTAAACAGCTTGCCATGGGAAAGTTTGCTCCTGAATTAAATCACCCAATTCAATTAATTTGGGATCACCAGTAATGTTGTACAACCAAAAAACCACTTGCAGATTATCTCCTGCACGACGATTAGCCCAAAAGGAAAGATGATCCATAGGTATGTTTGGTAGCTCTTCTAATTGGTAATGAAAATAGTTTGTCAATGCTTGGATCACTCGTTCGTCCTCGGTAGCCTGATAGTATTGCTGAAGAACTTTCAGCATGACCATTTTTGGCAGAACTTTCAGCATGACCATTTTTGGCCACCAGTCTTTACGAGGACCTTTTTGAATCCCCGCTTCAAATATCCGGATTCTGCCTGATTTTCTAATGTCCAATTGACCCATTTCAGCGCCTTTTCCTTTAGTTTTTCATCTTCGAGCCTTTTCCTTTAGTTTTTCATCTTCGAGAATATATGCCAGCGGCAACAATCCATCAATCCAATAGGGGCCTCTTTCCCAGCCATCTCCATCTCCTCCCAGCCAACCATTCCGATCTCCAACTACCTCAGGGTAAATTTCATCCAGGTGTCCAGTCATTCCATTGGCCATGAGCTGCAATTGATCTTTCAGCCAACCTTCAGGTTGAATGCTTCCAAGTGGTAACTCTAAATATGCTGTAGGGATTAAAGGAGCACGATTGGAAAGGTAATGTGGTTCATTTGATTGCTCGGGAGATTTACAAGCAAAAAGAATCACTAAAAATAATAGGGTTGTAAAACGATGCTTCATGGTAAAGTTCTTTGGACCATGGCAAAATAGGAAATACCTAGATGAACAGATAACCCTTTACATAAAAGTCAGACAAAGCCCTTTAAAGCTTTTTCCAATTCTCTTTTTGGTAGAATTCCTCCTTTTCTCCAGAGTATTTTTCCCTTTTTGAATAAGATGTAATGAGGAATAGAGCGTACCGCAAATTGTTGCGCCATTTGTGGATGCTTGTCAATGTTTAGTTTAAGAAGTTTAATCTTACCTCCTAAACCATCCAGCACTTCTTCAATAATAGGATCCATGGTCTGGCAAGGGCCACACCAATCCGCACGAAAATCTACCAAAACTGCATCTAATCCTTTCGTGATGATTTCTTTTGGGTTCTTTTTAGGCATAGACGAATTTATAAAAACTCTTTCAAGATTGAAGCCTACATTCTTTTGAATGTAATAGACAAAAAAAATGGCTACCCGATTCTCGGATAGCCATTTTCATCAAAACTTTTATTATTAGTTTGTTGGTGCTGGAGTAGTTGGTGCAGCAGGCATTTCTAGACCTAACTTTGCCAATACTAGCTCTGTGAATTTGTCTTCTTCTTTCGTGTAAAGTAACACTGGAGCTTGACCTGCAGTTTCTGCAAATACGTGGGTGTAATTATTTTCAGCAGCAACCGTATTGATCGCGTTGATCACTTTAGTTTGTACTGGTTCTAATAATTCACCTAACTTTCTCTGGTAAGAAACCTGAGCGTCTTGCTCGTATTTCTGAAGATCACCTTGAAGTTTGCTAAGCTCACCTTCTTTAGCTGCTCTAGCTTCTTCAGTCATTGTTTGTGCAGCTTGTTGATAAGTCTGCACTTGACGCTGGAAGTCTGCAGCTTTTGTCTGAATATTCGTTTGTAGCTGAGTTTGGTAGTCTTGAATATCAGCTCCAATTTGTTCCATTTCTGGCATCAAGTCCATAATAAACTCCACATTGGTATATCCAATTTTGATGTCTTGAGCTTGTGCCGCAAATCCTACGCAAAGCAATGCTACTGCTGAAAGGATAACTTTTACTTTGTTCATACTTTGTTTGTAATTAATTGTTTTCTTCGATTCCTAATTCCTCCAGGACAAACTCTGAATAGTCATGTCGTGGATCTGTATAAATAATGGCTGAAGGTCCTGCTGCTTTATCAAACAGAACTGCCAAACCATTTTTTCTGGATACTCGCTCGATCGCATCGTATATTTTTGATTGAAGGGGTTGAAGCAATTCTGCTTGCTTCTGGTAATATTGTCCTTCAATTCCGAATATGCGACTGTTAAAGGCTTGTGACTCCTGCTGCTTCTGTTTGATGACTTCCTGTCTCTCTTGGTACATCTCTTCTGTCAACAGTACTTCTTCAGCTTTTAACTGATCATAAAGATCCTTTATCTCTTTATCCAAATTTTGTGCCTCTTTCTTCCAAGCATTGCTCAGACTTTGGAGCTCCTGCTGGATGACTTTATAGTCCGGATGTTTGTTGAGAATGTATTCAGTATCAATATAACCGAACTTTTGAGCGCTTGCAGGCAGTACTTGCATGGCAAAGAGCAGCAAAAATAATATTTTCAGTGATTTTTTCATGGTTATGGACAAGATTTAGCCGCTATATTAAAATCCTTTTTTGGATATAATTTTGCATAAATTAACTAATCTATCTCCGGTTTCCATCATTATCTGAATTGTTGACCGATTCTAAAGTGGAATTGTGAACCACTAATTTCAGTTGTTCCTGGGATGGCATCAAATCCATATCCCCAATCGACTCCTAGCAAACCAAACGCAGGCATAAAGATTCTTGCACCCACACCAGCAGATTTTTTCAAGTCATAAGGGTTGAAGTCCGCATAGGATCCCCAGTTATTACCCGCTTCCGCAAATCCTAGTACGAAGATGGTGGCAGATGGGTTAGGAGATACCAAGTATCTTAATTCCATCACGTATTTGTTATAGACAATACCACCGTATGGGTCTGCATTATCTTGTCCACGTGTATCTCTACCTGGAGTGATAGACTGGTTTTCATAACCTCTAAGACCAATAATTTCCTGTCCTAAGGCAAAGTTATTAAAGGTCATTCCATCACCACCCATTACGAATCTTTCTAAAGGAATGATACCGATTTTATTTCCATATGAACCTAGGAAGCCCATGTGTGCTCTTGCACTGGCCACGAATTTATTCGATCCAAAGAGCGGTGTATAAATAGATGCATCAAACATCCACTTATGATACTCAAGCCACTTGTACTTCTCCTGGTCTGTAGACTCTTCGTTAAGATTTTTGTTTAACGATGCATAAGGTGGTGTTACAGCTGCAGATAAGATGATATTAGAACCAAATCTTGGGAAGGTAGGGTTATCTACGTTATTTCTGGAAATGGTCGTATTTAATGTAATACTATTAGAGGTACCAGTAGGATAGCTCAAGCCAAATGAGGTACCGAATCGATCAAATTCATAGATCTGGAATTGTAGTGAGTTACTAATGCTGAAGTAATCATCAGGCCAAGTAACACGCTTAGCAAGTCCGAGAGTTACCCCCGTAATCTTGAAGTATCCTAAATCGTTACCAAAGTTATTCTGATTATAGAAATCGACTTGTCTTTGAACAGAGTGGTTAAAGCTAAAGCTTAATGCTTGCGGCTTTTTACCTCCAAACCAAGGTTCAGTTAAGGAAACTGAATAGTTCTGGAAACTTCTACCATTTGCCTGAACACGTAAGGAAAGCTTTTGTCCATCTCCAACAGGCAATGGATCCCATTTAGAGAAATCGCCAATATTTCGGATCGAGAAGTTGTTAAATACCAATCCAACAGTACCTACGAATCCGTAGAAACCTCCCCAACCACCGGATAATTCGATTTGGTCATTCGGTCTTTCTTCCAACTCAAACGTGATATCCACTGTGGCAGCTTCAAAGTTTGGTCTTAAATCAGGATTGATTTTTTCAGGGTCAAAATAGCCTAAAGTGGAAAGTTCTCGAATCGTACGAACTAACAAACTTCTATTGAATTTCTGACCTGGAAGAATACGAATTTCACGCATAACCACATGGTCAGACGTTCTTTCGTTTCCTTTGATGTTTACAGAGTTTACAGTTACCTGAGGACCTTCAAAAATTCTCATTTCGAGATCTATCGAGTCTCCTGCAACATTCACCTCTACAGGATCAATGCTAAAGAACAGGTATCCGTCATCTTGATATAGTGAACTCACGTCATCTCCTTTCTCAGGATCGTAATTAAGTCGCTTATCAAGTAATTCTTTATTGTAAACATCCCCTCTTTGAATTCCTAGTTTTGCTAACAAAACAGGATCTGGATGAATGTAATTACCTGTAAAGGTTATATTTCTGTAGTAATACTTTCTACCTTCTTCGACTTCAATGTCAATATTGATTTTGTCCTGAGTGAAGTCATAAACTGAATCTTCAACAATTTCAGCATCTCTAAAACCTCTACTATTGTAGAAATTAATCACGCTTTGTTTGTCAGCAATGTATTCTTTAGGGATGTACTTGGATCCACTGAAGAAATTAAGCTTGAAGTTCTTGTTGATATAATTTTTCACATCCTGCGAAGAAGCAGAATCGGTATGAAAAACGGTATTAGAAATGTCAGAAGCATTTGCACTGGTGATTCTAGAGTAAACATCTTTGAAAACACTTACTCTTGCATGCTCCTTCGTTTTCTTAAGTTTCTTCTTGACTTTAGAATCAGCGATTTCCTCGTTACCGTAAATTTTGATCTCATTGATTTTGACTTTGGACTTCGTGTCCACGTCAAATCTAAGCTTCACTGAGTTTGGAAGGGTCGTATCTCTTTCTTGGATAATTTTTACATCGGCATTTAAGTAACCTTTATCCAAGTAATATTTTTCAATGTTTCTTTTGGCGGTATTCAGCACGTCATCTCTAACAACTCTACCTCGGATATTTACTTTATCCTTTAATTCGCCTTCCTGAGTTTTATTCATCCCGCTAAATTCTACACGGGAAAATCTTGGTCGTTCTGTTAAGTCTAAAAGAAGATAAATATCATCTCCTTCTACTTTGGTAACTAGAATTTTCACATCCCCGATGATTCCTTGAGCCCAAAGCTTTTTAAGGGCATTAGAAATAGCATCACCTGGAACTTCAATGGTATCGTCAACTTTCAATCCAGAAAGAGAGATAATTGCGATCTCATCGAGCGTCGTCAATCCTACCGCTTTTATTTCAGCGATTCTATACATCTGGGGTTTTTGATAATTCAACTCCAGGATATTGACTGGTTGAGTGGAGGCATAGCGGCTTTGGCCCAAACGTATTTGCGCCATTGCTGAACTTGTCCAAACCAGACAAAACAGAATCAGTAAACTTCTTTTCATCAATTACTTAAGGTTTAACTTGCTCACCTGTCTTACCAAATCTCCTCTCTCTTTTTTGATAATCGAGGATGGCAGCGACTAGATGCTTTTCTCTAAAATCTGGCCATAACACCGGAGTGAAATGTAATTCCGTGTATGCCAGTTGCCAAAGCAGAAAATTGCTTATTCTGAATTCTCCAGAAGTCCTGATCATTAATTCGGGATCAGGAATGTCCTTGGTTTCCAGATGGTTTGCAAACACTTCCTGAGAAATGTCATCCACCTTCAATTTTCCATCTGAGACTTTTTGAGCAATGCGACGTGCTGCTTGGGTGAGTTCCCATTGTCCACTATAGCTAAGTGCTAAAATGAGCTTGAGACCAGTATTAGAAGCGGTTTTTTCCTTTGCTTCTTTGAGTTGTTTGTATGCGGTTTCTGGAAGGCTATCGATATCCCCGATGCTATCCATGACGATATTATTTTTCATCATCATAGGCACCTCATTGGCGATGGTTTTTACTAATAAAGCCATCAATCCCTCTACTTCCTCTTTTGGTCTAGACCAGTTTTCAGTTGAAAATGAAAAGAGGGTAAGGTATTTAACGCCAAGGTTATTGGCTCCTTCTATAGCATCCCTGACAGCTTTTATGGCATGGTGATGTCCGAAGATCCTCATCGCACCTTTTTTCTTGGCCCAACGGCCATTACCGTCCATGATAATTGCAATATGTCGGGGGATCCTGTTTGGGTCTAATTCTTCCTTCATTCCAGTGTTTTCCGAATACCTCGATTTTTGGAGGTACAAAAATGCTATTTCTTTTCCAATAAATTGCCCCTAAGGGTCAATTAATTAATAGGCATAGCACTTTGTAGACGCGAAAGTATAGCTTATTGTTAACCCTAGGAAGTAATACCAATCCTTATCGTTTGGATTGCCAAAATTGATTCCATATGGCATATCGGGGTTATTTGGATCTGGAAAGCGTGGGATCGCTGGTTCCGTGCTGTCTATTTTATCCAAATAATCAGTCAATGTAGGTCTGAATCCTAATTCCGCAGCTAATGTCCACCGATCATTGAGTCGGTACTTGACACCTCCACCAAAGGGGATTACCACTGTTCCTAAATCGTACCTTGAGGATACATTATATTGAAACGTGTTCCCTTTTGCTAGAATATAAGAATAACCTATCCCAAAGAAAGCGTAGGGGGAAAACCGGAACTCTGAATTATTTCTTAAATAGTCCAGAAAATTAAATTCCATCACAGCGGAAGCCTCAATAACTCCTGCTCGGAATCTTCCATCCCTAACCCTGGCCATTTCATCCAACGGTTTAATGCTGTCCGCTGCATTAAGACGGGCTAAACTCAATCCCGCTCGCAGTGTCCATACATTGTCAAAATTTCTCTTGCCAAACAACGTTCCTTGAAGGCCAATTTGGCCAGGGTCAATTTTTCGGATAATATCTCCTGAGTAGGTTGCTACTCCGAGACCCCCACCGATTTCGTATTTCTGTGCTTTCACTTCTAGGCATATGCCTGAGAATAAAAGCAGGAAAATGAATAAGTGACTGAAAATCTGAAAATTGACTTTTTTCAAGACGATGCAAGTTATGAAGTAGCTAACGTATAAAAAACGCTTGCTAGTATTTAACGGGTTAATAATTGTTAAGCTAAATTTCTGTGAATTTACCAATCTTTTGGGAATTCTAATTTCTCATATCTAATCCCCAATTTAGCTTTTGCCTCAAGGTATCAAAGAAATGATAATGTGGGAGCTTTATCAACTTTGCCTGAAATAATTCTTTTTTGACACTGAGCTTTACTTCTGAGGAAATGGAAGTAGACCTAGAATCCAAAGAGATAAGAAACTTTTCAGCTCTTCCCTCTATTTCAAAGCTAATTTCGCTGTCATCTGATACAATGATGGGACGCACGTTGAGGTTATGCGGACTCACAGGAGTAATCACCAAGTTCTTAGCTTCAGGTGAGATCAAAGGTCCCCCACAGCTGAGTGAATAGCCAGTAGACCCTGTTGGAGTAGATACGATCAATCCATCAGCCCAATAACTATTTAGGTATTTTCCATCAATGTAAGTATGAACTGTAATCATAGAGGAGGTGTCGCGTTTATGGATGGTGAATTCATTAAGCGCAAAATTCAGCCCATTGAAAAGCCTTTTATGTGAATGCAAGGAGATTAATCCCCGTGTTTCTATTTGAAAGTTTTCGCTGGCCAACTGTTCAATCGCCTTTGAGATATCTTTGGTGGCTACCGTAGCAAGAAAACCTAATCTTCCTGTATTCAGGCCTAGAATCGGAACTTCACATTCTCCCACTTGGCAAACAGTATCCAAAAGGGTACCGTCTCCACCAATGGAAATCATGAAATCCATCATTGCCATATCTTTTTTGCTTTCTAGGACCCAATATTGCAAGGCTTTATTTCCATGCATTCGGAGTTGCCTGTCAAATTGCTCTGTTACGAAAATCTCAAAATTGAATTTGCTTAGCTCCTCAAAAAGGATCTGAACGTGCTGAAAATACTCAGCTTTGAGTGCTAAGCCATGTAAGGCTACCTTCATGAATCAAATATCTAAAAATCTCAGCAAGTTACCGATTCGGTCTTCTTCCCCGCTAATTCCACTTTCTTCCTGGTAGTGATCTAAAATTTTATAGCCAAACCTTTCTAAAGTGGCTTTAATATGACGAAGTTCTGGCTGATCCAATTTTAGGGTAAGTTTAATCTTGGCGCTATCTAATGGATCACTGGAAATAAATGAACTCAGCACTTTTGTGTTTTCACTTTCTACGATTCTAGATATCTCAGAAAGACTATAATCAGTCATATACAAGGATAAAACCAAAACACTTCCTTGTGACTGGATAGAAAGGCTTTCTGCGAAAGCGGAAATTGCGTCTTCCATAGTGACCACACCTAGATATTCTTGCTCCCTTCCAAGAACTCCTACAATATTGCTGTCTTGCTCTGAGCTTACTTTTAGGACATCATAAATATGCTTATCTCCATAAACCCAACAAGTCTGTCCATCTAGCATAACATCTGATATTAATATATCAGCATTGTTGAGGTCAAAAATCATCTCTTCTCTTAGCATTCCTAAAAAGACTCCCTTATCCACAACCGGAAGCGTATCTGTACGAATTTCTTCCATCCACGCCAAGGCCATCCCAGTTTTGTCGCTGAGTTTCAAGGGTGGAATTAGATTATTGATGAATTCGTAGGCCTGCATTATTGAAATATAGGGAATGAATTTAGAATTTAAAACGCCCAAAGCTTTAAACTTGTTTGGACATCTTGTGATTTCCTGCTGTTTTAGAAGTTTTGAGCTGAAGTATTAAGAACGGAATTATTGAAAATTAATTCCCTTAATCAGAAGAACTGGTGATAAATAACTCCAAGAGTGACACCGCCAGCTATTATTGCCGGGGAAGAAATTTTAGTAAACTGGAGCATTGCATAGGTAGATAAAATGAAAAAGATATTGATGAAATTAGGTTCTAAAGGCTCAAAAAGTAGATAAGCTGCTGCAATCAACATTCCACAGGAAACAGCATTTACTCCTTCTAGTGCAGCTCTAACTGGCCGGTAAACTTTCAGTTGGTCCCAAAACCTGATAACGAAGAAAATCATAAAAATTCCCGGAAGAAAGATGCCGGCAGCTCCAATCAACCCCCCAAAAATAATTCCTAAGCTTCCACCCGATCTCATGGATAGTGCGCCCACATAGGAAGCAATACTAAAAGTTGGGCCAGGGATAGCTTGGGAAATGGCGTATCCTGTTAGGAATTCTTCCGAGCTGAGGAAATTCTTAAAATCTACAAATTCTGTATAGAGGTACGGAACAAGAACCTGACCTCCTCCGAAAATTAAAGAGCCGTTTCGATAAAAATTCTCAAATAAGAGGATTCCGTGATATTTAGTGACTCCACCTAATATCGCAGCTAGCACCAGCACTCCGGCCCATAGATAGAAGTTTGCCCATTCAATTTTTAACGGTGCATCCTTTTCTAATTTCGGTTGCTTCTTGTATTTAATTGAGGTACTTACACCTCCTATGATCAAGAGAACAGGGAAAATGTAAGGAGAGCTATAGAAAAAGGATACAAACGCAGAAATCAACATTAAGATCATGGCTTCCGTGCTTTGCACCATTTTACTGATTGTTTTTTGAGCTGCAAAAATTATAAACCCTATGGCCATGGGTTGAATAAAAAGTGCGAAGTTGAGTGCTCCAGGAGTATTTTCCTGTAGAAAAGAGATTAAAACAGCTGCAAAAGTCATTAATGCCGTGGCGGGTAAAATCCATACAATTAAAGCCAAATAAGCTAAGTTGGGGCCTCCCACACGAAAACCTATAGCAGAAATTAATTGAGTAGAAGAGGGGCCAGGAAGCATATTGCAGAGCGCGTTCAATTCCCAAAGGTCATCCTCTGAAATATACGCTCTCGCCTTTACCATTCGCTCTAGTAGCATGGCGAGGAAGGCTTGAGGCCCTCCAAAGGCAGTTACTGAAAGCACCAAAATGTCTTTCAGAAAAAGGTAATATCTAACCTTCCTGACCGACACCCTACTTTCTTAATCCAAGTTCACGTAATCTTTCCTCCAAAAACTCACCTGCAGTTGCATCAGTAAATTGTTTAGGATTTTCTTCTGAAATACAGCTTTCCAGACAAGTCAAATCCATTTCGGATCTAGGATGCATAAAGAAAGGTATGGAATACCTACTCGAGTTCATTTTTTCTTTGGGAGGATTGACCACTCGATGAATTGTAGATTTTAATTTTTTATTGGTCAACCTTTCCAGCATATCACCCACATTGACTACCAATTGATCGGGAAGTGCTGTGATTGGAATCCATTTTCCATCTTTTCTCAAAACTTGAAGTCCATCCGCACTTGCACCCATCAATAAGGTGATCAAATTGATGTCTCCATGTTCAGCAGCTCTTACGGCATCTGCAGGCACCTCATCCGGATTTTCAATTGGGAAGTAATGGATTTGGCGTAAAATAGAATTACCATAAGCAACTTTGTCTTCGAAATAATCCTCTGGAAGCTCTAGATTCAAAGCGATGGCCTGAAGCATGGCTTTGCCAGCACTCTCCAGGGTTCGATAAGCTTCATTTGCATCATTCTGAAATTCTGGAATCTCAGCTGGCCAAAGATTTGCTGGATATTCTTTTTTGACAGGATCAGAATCAGGAATATTTGCAAGTTCTTGGCCTACATGGTAAAATTCCTTCAGGTCTCCCGTATTTCTACCTTTGGCATGTTCTTTTCCTTTTCCTGTATAACCTCTCTGGAAACCTATTTCTGGTTTTTCGTATTGAGATTTGACTTCATCTGGAAGGGCAAAAAAAGACTTGATAGAATGATATAGTCTATCCTGGAGCTCTTGTGATAGGCCATGGTTTTTTATTGCCACAAAACCGATATTTTGGTAGGCCTCCCCTAGTTTTTTTACAAAAGCCGCTTTTTTTTCTGGGGAACCAGTAGTGAAATCTGCTAGATCTAAACTGGGGATCTCATCAAAAAGGATTTCCATTGTGCTGAAATAGTTAAATAGTAAGAACTCTTTTTTTCTTTAAAATTAAATATCTTTAATATCTAATTCGTCCTGTTATGAATAAAATACTCCTTTCACTGGTTTTACTGGCATTTATTGTTTCCAGTTGCTCCGAAGAGAAAAAGAAAATCAATGAATCGGTGGTAGAATCAGGTGACTTGGCTTCTTCAGGAGATGAAGCTATGCCAAAAGTAACATTTTACCAATACGAAGATTCATCCAGTTACCCGGATGCAATTTTAGAACTTTACACTCCTCTTGGAAACCAGGTTTTTAAGCCTGGAAAGGTGCCTTTTGAATTTAATATTAAGAATTATCAGTTTCAAAAAGATGGAGATCAGGATTTTAAACTTTTTAATATACTCAATGGTGGAGACCCTGTCGGATTTTATGCACCCATTTTTCAAAGAGAGTTAACCGAAGGAAGCTATAGAATTGTAGCCTATTTGGTAGATGATGAAGGTTTGGCTCTAAAGAATTTCGGGAACTATGTAGATAGGGACTTTCAAGTTGGCGAATCAAGACCCTTTCCATATTCTGCAGAGCCATACTTGGCCTTAAATTATCCTAGAAGTAATCAGGAATATGTGGATGGCGAAGAAATGATCATAGACTTTTTGGTTTTAGGTGGTGATATGGAGTTGGATAGATTAAAAGTGAGGATAGAGGTAAACGATTTTCAATATGAAATAAACGAAATGAAGCCTGTTCGAGTGGCTAATTTACCAGCAGGCACCTATCAAGTTCAAGTAAATTTGCTTCGCAAAGATGGAAAAGAATTGGATGGGCCATTCTCATCAGTCAGTAAAACAGTGATAGTTCGATAACATGCTTATCTTTGGGGCTTCAATTTCCAAGATTTTCAAATGCTGCTAGTTAATCAAATAAGAGACAACTACGCCGGTGTACTTGCCGGACTTCAAAAGAGAAATTTTCAAAATGCCAAAGAGGTACTCGCAGAGGTATTAAAATGGGATGATTTAAGAAAATCTACCCAAACTCAGCGTGACCAGATGCAAGCAGAATCGAATTCTATATCCAAGAAAATCGGTATGCTGATGAAGGAAGGGAAAGCTGCCGAGGCTATGGAGATTAAAGAGCGAACTGCTCAAATAAAAGCTCAGATTAAGGAGCTTGAAGAAGAAAATTCAAATGCTGAAGAATCTTTAAAATCACTTTTATATACAATTCCAAACGTTCCACATAGTTCTGTGCCAGCGGGTGCTGCAGCAGAGGATAATGAAGTGGTTCTGGAAGTAGGAGAGGTTCCAGTTTTGCATGAGGGTAAAAAACCTCATTGGGAACTGATTAAAGATTACGACATCATTGATTTTGACCTGGGTGTTAAAATCACAGGTGCAGGATTTCCAGTGTATAAAGGAAAAGGAGCAAGACTTCAAAGGGCATTGATCAACTTCTTCCTTGACGAAGCAATGGCACAAGGTTATACAGAAGTGCAGCCTCCAATTTTGGTCAATGAGGATTCCGGTTACGGTACGGGACAATTGCCGGATAAAGAGGGTCAAATGTATTTCGCTTCAGCAGATAACTTGTATTTAATCCCTACAGCTGAAGTGCCTTTAACCAATTTATATAGAGATGTAATACTTACAGAGGCAGATTTGCCTGTAAAAAATGTAGGGTTCACACCTTGTTTTCGTCGCGAAGCAGGAAGTTGGGGGGCTCATGTTCGAGGATTGAATAGATTACATCAGTTTGACAAGGTGGAAATCGTGCAGATTACACACCCAGACAAATCCTATGAGACCTTGGAGAGCATGAGTAGTTATGTTCAGGGGTTATTGAAAAAGCTAGAACTTCCTTACCGTGTATTGCGACTTTGTGGAGGAGATATGGGCTTTACATCTGCTTTGACTTATGATATGGAAGTTTATTCTGCTGCTCAGGAAAGATGGCTTGAGGTAAGTTCTGTATCTAATTTTGAAACTTATCAGTCAAATCGATTGAAACTCCGATTTAAAGGAGAGGATAAGAAGACCCAATTGGCTCATTCACTAAATGGAAGTGCTTTGGCTTTACCACGAATTGTAGCTTCTATTTTAGAGAACAATCAAACGCCCGATGGTATCAATATGCCCAAGGTTCTTCACCCTTATTTAGGGTTTGATAAAATATAAGATTTTGAAACTCCCTGTTAATCAGGGAGTTTTTTTTATGATAGGTAAAAGCTATTGACAATAGGATTTTTCAATCAATTTTTTGCGATTTTGTATGCAATCGTTAGCGAGCTTATTTAAGATTGATTTTACGGGGATTCGGACGACAAAAAGATGACTGTCTATCTCAATTCCAAATAAAAATTGGTTCGATCATGATTTTCATAAATTCATGAAACTTGAGATTTTTTTAAAGTATTAATTACTAAGCTAGATTTGTGTTAACAAATATTCAACAAAACAACACATACATGGCATTAGTAGGAAAAAAGGCTCCGGCATTTTCAGCAGGAGCAGTGATAAACGGAGAAGAGATTGTAGAGAACTTCAACTTGGATCAATACCTAGGTAAGAAGAATGTCGTTCTTTTCTTCTATCCAAAGGATTTTACTTTCGTTTGCCCAACTGAACTTCATGCTTTCCAGTCTAAGTTGGCTGAATTTGAAAAAAGAGATACAGTAGTAATTGGTTGTTCTACTGACACTGAAGAAACTCACCTAGCTTGGTTGATGACTCCAAAAGCAGAAGGTGGAATTGAAAGTGTTACTTATCCTATCATCGCTGACGCTTCAAAAACTATTTCTTTGAATTACGGTGTTTTGGCGGGAGAATATTCTTATGATCCCGAGACAAACCTTTGGTCATTTGATGGCGCTCCAGTTGCATACAGAGGTACATTCTTGATCGATAAAGAAGGTGTTGTTCGTCACGAATCAATCAATGACTTGCCTTTAGGAAGAAATATCGATGAGTACTTAAGAATTCTTGACGCTCAGATTCACGTAGAGAAATTTGGCGAAGTTTGTCCAGCTAACTGGGAAGAAGGTAAAGAAGCTATGCAGGCTACTAACGAAGGAGTTGCTACTTACTTATCAAATAATTAATTATGATTGAACTAACTGAAGATACTTTGCAGGAGCTTGTTTCAAGCAATGATCAAGTGATTGTACAATATTCTGCTGGCTGGTGTGGCAATTGCCGTATTATGAAGCCAAAGTTTAGAAGATTAGCTGGAGAAAATGCTGACAAGGTTTTTGTCATTGTGGACGCTGAGAAATTTCCGAATTCACGAAAATTGGCTCAAGTAAACAATTTGCCAACTTTTGCTTCTTTCAAAGGAGGTCAGTTGGTGAATCAAATCCAGACAAATAAAGAAGATCAATTAAAAGCTTTGATTAATGAAGTTACCAGTAATTAAGACAATTCAGAGAACCTGTACTCCTGAGCAGATTGAAACAGCTTTGGAAGTATTGGAAAACATTTCTGAAGCACCCTCTTTAAAAGAACCAGAAATCGACGTGATTGGAGAATTAATCTCTAATCTATGTGGAGCAATGGAGGTGCATCAAATGGTTTCAGAAGGTATGTCTGAAAAAGATGCTGGAAATGCTTTCATGAAAAAAGTTTTAGGATCTATAGATAGATAAAAAAACAATTTGGGTTTATTGTTAATTGAAAAGGGATCTCATTAGAGATTCCTTTTTTTAATACATGAATAGTTAATTTGAGTTGAGTTTTTATTCTGATAGGATGCAGAGCTCCTCGAATTAAATTATTTTTAGGATGTCCCTAAATCAAAAAAGTAAACAACAATTATTTCCTCATGTTTGATGGAGCGAGTTTTCCCAAGGCTTTAGACGAGCAGACTTTTGAATCCTGGTTGGAGAATGGGAGGCACAGTAGAATTCCCTTCAACTTTTTATTGATCCTCTGGGACGATATTGAAGGGGAGTATGAGCCTGTATATGTTTCAGAAAGAGAGGAAATCCACAAATATGATCGGTATACCAATACACCGGGAAGGCAATTATTGGTAGCCGCATATGATCTGTATTCCGAATCTAGGTTAGTTTAATCACCTCTTATTCCGAAGGGTTTTCCCTAAAATAGTTGTGGAAAAAAAGCAGTTGATATTGCACTGACTCTTTCCAGTAATCCCAAGTATGCCCACCTGGATTTGATGTAAAGGTATGTGGGATATTAAGGTAAGTAAGTTCTTCATGCAGTTTCAAGTTGACCTGATAGAAGAAGTCATTCGTGCCACAGTGGATGATTAGAGGTAATTTATTTTGGCTTAAAAGGTGTAATTGGCCCATCACGGAATAGTCCTCCCAGTTGGAAGGGGATTCAGCTTTGGTTCCTAGGTAGGCTTTCATATTCCAATTTTCTGGAAACGGAGCAATATCCACTCCTCCGCTTTGGCTTCCGGCTACACCAAATATATCTTGATTCCGAATGGCTAAATACAAGGCTCCATGTCCACCCATGCTGAGGCCAGTTATTGCCCGTCCTTCTTTTTTTGCAATTGTAGCATAATTATCATCAATGAATGGAATCAGCTCCTTCGTAATGTAAGTTTCGTATTGTGATTTAGGATCAACAGGACTATCCCAATACCAACTATCGAAATTACCGTCGGGAGTGACTAAAATCATTTGATATAAATCAGCAAGCTTTTCTGTTTCCGGAGCATTTTCTAACCAAGAAGTATAGTTTCCTGAATATCCATGCAATAAAAATACTACCGGGTATTGCGACTCTTCGTCATAGTTTGAAGGAGTTATCACCATGGATTTGACCTCTTTATCCATGGTTTTACTATAAGTTGAAACAGTGTCAACACTTGCAAATGTGAATATAGGTAGCGTGACAAAAACAAAAATTAAGGCTTGACTTATCGTTTTTTTCATGAATGAATACGGCTTCAGGGATTAGAAATAAACATAAAAACCCTCCAAGATAATCAATTCGTTTCTTAGAAAATGAGGGGTAGTTATTAAGATCATGAGATATTTTTTTTACCAACTGTAATCTTTAATAGAATTAACGGGGAATCGAGGGACTCTTATTTTTAATAATAATTCATTAGATTAAAATACTTTACAGAAGACCAAACCATGAGGGTTTTGTTTGTTCATGTTTAATGTTTACCTGTCAAAGAAATGAGATTCAACCACAAATTACCCCTAACTATATTTTTATTTTTCTTTACCAGCTTCATGACTTTTGCCTGGCAAGAGTCTGATTTTGAAATCATCAAAGAGCGGATTTTTAAGGATTATCAGAAGAGTATTCCCGATTCAGATATAGGTAAACAAGTGGGGGAAATTCTCAAAGGCTTTCAAACTGACGGAAGCTGGAATGATATTGATTATAAAGATAAATCGATGACTGGTTGGGAACCAGACAAGCATATTAAAAGGCTGGGCATAATGACTATAGCTTACACAAAAGCTGGAAATAAATATGAAGGAGATGAAGAACTTTTTGGTAAAATTCTTCAAGCCATGCGATACTGGACAAATTTGAATCCAGAACCAACCTCAGATAATTGGTGGTGGGTAAGTATTAGCGTTCCAAAGGAAGTAGGAAGTCTATTGATAGCCATGAGGTATGGAGATAAGCAAGTTCCGGAGGAATTGGAAAAAGAAATGCTGAAGTGGATGAATAAGACGGTTTCTATTACAAAGTCACCCGGTAAAGATGGATCTAATCTTACTGATATTGCTCAACATATGATCATGCAGGCTGTATTGACTGAGGACTCTGAACTTTTAAATAGGGCTGTTTCTGTAGTTTCAGAATCTATTCAGGTTACACAGGGGGATGGAATTCAAAGAGATATGTCTTTTCACGCGCACGGGCCTGAACTCTATATGCATGGTTATGGAAGGGAGTATTTATTGGGGATTAGAAATGTAGCGGTTTATATAATGGGGACGAGCTTTTCATTTACTCCTGAGCAAATCGCATTGATATCGGATTTTACTAGAAATGGGTATCTGAAATCTATGAGGGGGAAATACATTGATTACAGTGTGATTGGTCGAGGAATTGCCAGAAATAATGCGACAAGAACAAACTCTGGGTTAATAAAACTATTGAGGGAAATAGACATAGATGAAAATCAGGAGGAATATCAATATGCAATTGCTCGTATTGATGGAAAAGAACCTCCTTCTTATCATGTTGAGCCAAGGAATATTCATTATTGGAGGTCTGATTATACTATTCACCAAAGACCAGAATTTATGGTTTCAGTAAATATTGCCTCCTCTCGCTCGATCCGAACAGAATCTGGAAATAAGGAGAATTTAAATGGTCAATGGTTGACAGAGGGAGCTATGAATATTGCTGTCAAAGGGGATGAATATTTTAATATTTTCCCAAATTGGGAATGGAATAAAATTCCTGGTACAACGACACCAGAAAACAAAAAGTTAAGAAAAAGGACCAATTGGGTTGCAGAACCAGGAAATGCAAATTTTGTAGGGGGAGTTAGTGATGGATTGAATGGATTGGCTGTTTATAAAATGGATGCCTATAAAACCCAAGCTCAGAAAGCATGGTTTTTCTTTGGGGATAAAATCATATGCATTGGGGCAGGAATAAATGCTGATCGTGTTGAAAATATTAATACCACTGTAAACCAATCAAGGCTGAGAGGGCCAGTCTTGGTTTCTACTACTAGTGATTTTAAGGAGATGAATTCAAAGTTTGCCAAGTTTGACGAACCCAATACCTGGATATTCCATGATCAAATAGCATACTACTTTCCTGAAGGGCAAAAATTAGAGTTGTCTGCTCAAAATCAACCGGGTTCCTGGGCTGAAATTAATGGCAACTCTTCCAGCAAAACGATCAATAAAGATGTATTTAAATTATGGATCAATCATGGAAAGAATCCAGATGATTCAAAATACAGCTATGTGGTTTTTCCTGGTATTGATTCTTCGGATCAATTAGGAGATGAATTGGTTTCTGGCTTGGAAATAATTCAGAATGACCGTAAAATCCAGGCGGTGATTGACCAAAATCTTAAACTTTTTGGGGCAGTTTTTTATGAAAAGGGCTCTTTAGAATGGGAAGGTATCAGCCTTTCTGTCAATCAGCCTTGTTTGGTTCAGATTCAAGAATATAGCCCGGGGAAATGGCAAGTCAACCTAGCCGAGCCAACCCAGCTTCTGAAGGGTTCCATTAAAGTAAATATCAAGGCCAATGGAAAATCTAAGAATATTAACTTCAGTTTGCCAAAAGGAGATCTTGCTGGTTCTACTGTAAATGAACTTGTTGATATGAATTAAGCTTCTAAAATGCTTAGCCCACTTGTTCTTCAAAAATATTAATTAAGGTCTTCTCTAAATCAAGGCTATACCCAGTGTGTGGTCTAGATGTTTGGATAATGGAACTTCTGACTGCGGTCAACCATCTAAATCTTGACCCTAAGTCCATCTCAGCGATTGGGCCTCCATTGGAATTTCCCAGGCAGATCTTCTCAAATGATTTGAGGTTTTTCTCAATCATTTCGATATCCGCATTAGGGTCTAAAGCCAATAGTTTTTCCTTATGCAAAAAGATTTTTGAAGCTAAAAACCCACTTTTCCATTCGCAGAGGATCACTCCAACGTTAATAAATTCTTCTCTTTCCACCCGAGGTACCACACGGATGATGGCATACTCATATAAGTGCTTTCCTTGCATCTTGGGCTTCTTTAGTAAATTGATCTGAATTGGATAGGCGAAGGCTCAAAAAGTCGGTATAGACCTTTCTCAGCTCTTCTACATCGTCTGAGTCTCGTCCAGCTAATAACCAATCTTCTGGCAATGTCGAAACGAGGTCTTTGAAGATTTCTGGGCTTAATATTTTTTTAAATTCTGAATTCACCTCTTCTAATTCTGTGGCTTGAGGTAATAGTACATGGTTTTTGATGATTGGGAATGTTGCTGTTGCACTCTTCTCCCAATTGGTCCATGAATGATGAAATAGAAACGCAGCTCCATGATCTATAAGCCATAAATCACGGTTCCACATAAGCATATTTGTATTTCTGAATGTTCTATCCACATTGGTGATCAACATGTCTAACCAAACAATTTTTGAAGCCAATAATGGGTCTATACTCATTGCCAGAGGATCATAATTGATGGCTCCTGATAAAAAGTGTAGCGCTAAATTGAGACCTTGACTTCCTTTTAAAAGATCTTGGATTTCTTCATCCCCTTCTGATCTTCCAAAAGCCGGGTCTAAATTGGCAAAAACCAATTCCGGAATTCTAAGACCCAAAATTCCAGCAATTTCTCCACCTAGAAACTCCGATATCAACGCTTTCTCCCTTTGTCCGGCACCACGAAATTTTAAAACATATTTAAAACCATCATCGGCATCAGCCAAAGCAGGTAAAGAGCCACCCTCCCTAAGCGGAAGTATGTATCGGGTGACGTTGACGGTACGGAGATTGAAATTTTGTTTCATGAATCGAAAAGAAGAAAATATCCTTTTATCCAATCCTTAATTACCGAACAAAAGTTCATTCTTCAAATTTATATGTAAAGGAATGATTTATGCAGGGAAGTTTTAATAATACAACACCATATCTTATGAGGTACCTAGCTGTTTTTTTAATATTGACTGTAATCATGGTTTCAAAGGCAAAAGCTCAAGTGTCCAATGAACGAGAATTAATTAGCGAAACGATTCAGTTGTATTTTGACGGAATGATAGAGAGGGATAAATCTAAGCTTGAGAAAGCCTTTATTTCAGAGGCTCGATTGATTGGCTACAGAGGAGAGAATTTTACGCTAACGACCTTTGAATCTTGGGCAGAGGCAACTTCAAAAGGAGAAGCCAGAAATCCTGCTGTTTACAAAAATGAAATAGTTTCAATCCGGGTTCAAGGAAATGCAGCAGCAGTAGAAACTGAATTGTATTGGCCGGGAATTTACTATTATGACTTTTTGACTTTGATGAAAATTGATGGAGAATGGAAAATCGTCAATAAAAGCTGGTCGCAAAAGAAAATTTGATTAAATCAATTCCTCCACATGCTTTTTAATATTGATTGATAATTTTTCCATGGGAAGGTCATTCAAATCAGTTCCAAATGGTTCTTCGATTTCCTCAGCAACTAATTCTAAACTTGCTAAGACATAAAAAATAAATGTGGTAATAGGGGCAGCATAATAGCCTACCGTATAGACAAGTCCAATGGGTAATGTCATCACGTAAACTAAAATGAATTTTTTAATAAAAGAGCTGTACGAGTAGGGGATGGGAGTGTTTTTTATTCTTTCACAAGCACCACAAATATCGGTAAAAGCAGTTATCTCATTGTTTAAGACATATAGTTGATCCCCAGAAATCTTTCCGCCTTCATATAATTTATTGACCCTGCCAAACATGATTTTTGCCACTTGATTCGGGACATGTTTTGTGATATCAATATTGGGTTTGATTTCTTCATCTCCAACATCATCCAACATAAATAAAGTGACCTTCGTCTGAAGATGTTCCTTTAAAGCAAATGCATATACAGGTATACTTCGTCTAAAGAATTTTCTATTTATATGATCATCTGTGGCTAACATAGATGATAATTTCAAGGCGAAATTCCTACTACAATTGACCAGTGCTCCCCAGTGTTTTCTTCCTTCCCACCATCTGTCATAAGCTGTATTGGTTCGGAACACCATCAAGATAGAGATGACAAAGCTCAATAAACTATGCATGGCCGGTAAATACTGAAGCCAGCTGTCTTCACTGATTTGTAAATATTCAATCTCTATCCAAGCTACTCCTAATGAATAGACTAGGATAATAAGCATCAATGGAGCCAACCTGAAAAGAGTATCAGATTTTTGAATTAAAAATAAAATTCGAAACCATTGGTTAGGATTGTATCCTTTCATTTGAATATCAAAAAGAAGTAATAAAATTAGAGACTATATACTAATCAGAAACTTAGATAGCTTTTGCAGTCAAAGTTTCATGGACTTTCAAAACTTGAGGAATTAAGAGCTTATTATCAACATTCTTGATGACAAAATCCGCCAATTCATTTTTGGTCTCATCTGGCATTTGTTGGTCTATAATCTTGTTTACCTGCTGCTCATCGCGATGAGGATCGCGGATTAGTATCCGCATTACTCTTATTTTAAGGGGCGAGCTCACGTTGATTACATGATCAAGTTTCTTCTCATTCCCCGTTTCGAAAATCAGAGCTGCTTCTTTCAAAACATAAGGAGTATTTTGGCTGGAGGCCCATTCCTGAAAATCAATTCCCACTGCTGGGTGAACCAATGAATTGATGATTTTTACTTTCTCAGGATCAGAAAAAACTTCTTTTGAAAGGTAATTTCGATTAACGGATCCATCTTTTAAATAAGATTCTGTCCCAAATTCCTTTTTTATTGACTCAACCAAATCGGGTTGGTTAGCCATAAGCCACTTGGCTCTATCATCAGCGTAATAGACAGGTATCCCTAGTATTTCAAAAATTTTGGCTACAGTAGATTTTCCTGATCCAATTCCTCCTGTCAAACCTACCAGTAGGGGCTGAGGTTTATTCATAATTAAGTTTGATGATTTCGGGCAACACAACGACCTGTTCTAGGTAGGACGGCAATGGGTTTACGACCACATTAATGGTACTGTCCTCTCGATTTCTTTTAGAATAGTCCAAGACAGCCTCAAATTCTAATTCTTTAAGTTCGTCTACCTTTCTTTCATCTACTAAATAGCTCATCATGATTGTAACTTCTTCATTCTCCAAAGTTACTGTTCGGGGGAAGTTGATTTTTTTCACTTTAAGCCTCTTGTTCCCTTCAAGGAAAGCTACTACATCAAATTGAACCTGAATTTTTTCTGGATTTAAAGTGATCATTTCCTCTAATTCTTGAGGAATTTCTAAGCTTACCTCTTCATTGATGTTTTCTGTAATTCTTTGCTGGTTTAGGCTGACTGGAAAAACTCCCTCAAGATTGCTCAAGATAGAACTAGGTCCTGTTACTGAAATGCTTTCTGGATAAAAATTGATCTCGTCGACAAGTTTGTAGTTGTTGGCTAAACTATAACTCAATGAATCTAGCGTAGGGGTTAATTCTATTGTTTGGATTTGATCAATCTGATAATGAATAGAATCATCCAATACAGAAATAAGCTGTGTAGGACTTAAAAACTCCCCAAGGGGTCTTTTTAGATCTGAAGTAAGGATGAAATCTTTGCTAGCCGGGTCTTCTAATTCTACAGGGTAGGGGGTCTCATTCACATTAAAGTACTTCCTGAGAAGGTCCCATCCGTTTCCATTAATCTCTACCTGAATGCTGGAGGGCAATCTATTGACAGCCATATAGGACTCTTGATTATATATAAACTCTATTGGGTAATCGACAATAGTATTATAATCGTCCTTATTCAGGGCGTTTAAAATCCAAAAAGTGGTAGCTGCTGCAACGCAGAGAACTACCACTTTTAGATCAGAGATTTTTTTTGGAGAAATCCCTTTTGAGGATTTTTTCGAATCCGGCAAAATTCAATTTATTTACTTGAAGTTGATTTTTTAGAGAAATCCAAAGAGATCGCTGATTTCTCAACGGTCACTTTTAATCCTCTATCTAGTTCAAGGATTACTGTATCACCATCTACGCTAGCCACTTTTCCGTGTAGGCCTCCGATTGTGACAACAGCATCACCTTTTTTGATTTCTTCGATAAATTTTTTGCTTTCCTTTTGTTTTTTCTGCTGTGGCCTAATCATGAAGAAATACATGATTAAGATAATTGAACCGAACAGGAAAACTTGTCCGAGTATTCCACTGCCACCACCGGCAGCAGCTTGTGCTAATATTGTTGAAATCATTTTTATCTTTTAACTGGACCTACTGCAGCAGTTGTTCCTGCACCTTTAGGAGTAACTGTTCCTTTCATTCTCAATCGAGTAACAGTTGGATTTGTGTTTGCTTGAATACTTACAGTAGGCGCTTGCGAACCTCTCTTGGAAGTGGAGTTAAATACTACCTTCACGAAACCTTCTTCTCCTGGTTTAATTGGAGTTTTGGTCCAGTTTGGAGTAGTACAACCACAAGAAGCAGTGATATTAGAAATTACCAATGGTGCTTCTCCTGTATTAGTGAAAGTAAACTCGTGTTCAATGATTTGGCCTTCGTTGATAGCACCAAATTCATATTCCATTTCCTGAAAGTCAAATTGACCTAAAGTACTTGGGTCAGCAGCTTGAGATGCTTGTGCATTGACTGGAGTCACAGATGTGTTCCTTGTCTCCAATGCTGCTATTTTGTCTTCTAAAGCCTTTATCTTCGCTTCTTGATCGGTTTTTTGGCTACATGCAGTCCCTAATGCTAGGAATAGGGAGAGTGCAGCAGCGCTGAACATGTTGATTTTCATATTAATTGTCTCCTTGGTTGATTTGATCTATTAATTTATTCACGTCATTCAGCAAATTTTCTGCTTTATTCTTTGCTTCAGAAATCACACGCTTTCCTTCAGTCTTGGCTTCATTGAGGTGCGTTTCTTTTCCTTCCACTAACTCGCTAATAAGCTCTTCAAGTTCTTTTTTATATTTAGATAGCTTGAAAGTCAGACGGTCTCTCGTGTTTTCACCTGCATCTGGGGCAAAAAGTATACCCAGAGCCGTGCCAACTCCTGTGCCTATTAAAAATGCTAGGAATGAATTGTTACTGTTCTTGCTCATATTAATTTATTTATTGTCCAAAAGTCCTCTACCACTCTTACGTATTTGACCACTTTCGGTTAACTCTTTTGACATTACATCTAATAACCCGTTCACAAATTGCTTGCTTTTTGGCGTGCTATAGGTTTTTGAGATATCAATGTATTCATTAATACTCACTTTCACGGGGATACTTGGGAAATTCTTCATTTCGGCCAATGCCATTGAAATGATGATTTTATCAGTAAATGCCAAGCGGTCAATATCCCAGTTTTTCGTTTTTTGAGAAATTAGCGCTTTGCTTTCTGCCTCATTTTCTAGGGTGAAGTTAAAGATATTTTGAAAAAACTCCTTATCCTCTTCCCAGTTCATTGCAATCTCAGGTAATGGGTTTGTTTCTGAGCCATCAACCTGCGCTGCATTTTTTAAAATCTTGGAGGCCAAGCTTCTAACAACTGATTTGTTTTCAGTCCAGTTTAAATCCTTCTCTGAAAAATAATTCAGCATCACTTCATTTTTGAAGATAATCTTTTTTAGGATATCCTCTACAGCTGCTAAATCTTGCTCTACAGTAGGTTCTGAGATTTTTATATAGGCCTGGTATTCTTCAGAAGGTTTGACATAATCTCTAAACCACTCTCTGATCTCCAGCTCCAGATCATCAAGGTTGGCATGGTACCTTACTACTGCTGCACGATAAGAATCGGATTCCTGAATTTTGGCCAACACTTTATTATTTGCCAAATTAAGATCACTAGCAAAGACAGTTGGCTGATCTCCATTTAGCCTTCTCTTTTTGACAGATTCATTAGCTACATGAGAAGAAAATGCCTGCAAAAGTTCAATCGCAAGGATGTAAAGTTGTGGAATGCGTTCCGCTGAGCTGACCATGTTTTTCAACAGGAACTCTTTGTCCTTCTCATTCGCATTGTGAAAATATTTAATGGCCTCTAAAACCGCTTTTTTGATTTTAGCCGATGCCTCGCTACTTTTTAAGACATCCGTATTTTCCAGATTTGCCTCAAATAGTTTAAGTGCTTCTTCTGCCTCTTTATTTAAAGCAGTTTTGTCTTGCACTTCCATACTATTAAGATCTGGGAGAAAAGATTCTCTGATTAAATCTTTAGCAAGGTTTAGGTTTGAGCCTTTGCATTGCTCATAGGCATATAGGTTTTGAAAAGCCTTGACCCTGAGTATTCTTCTGTTTAGCATAACTTCGAAATGGAGATGCAAATATAGTTAATTTGCATGGGCTATCCCCATGCCTGATAAGACAAAAAAACCACCGAAAACTGCTTATCGGTGGTTTCTAAAGATATTAATTAAGGATTAAAAGGAAAGTTTTACTTTTCCTATGGCCTCAATCCTTGCTTTGGCGGTTTCTATTGCTGCCTGCTGGGCTGGAATTTTTTCATCTTCTGACTTCTCCAAAATGCCTAAACAGGTATCGTATATCTTTTCAGTTTGCTTAAATACAGTTTCTTTTAGATAACCTCCAAGGTATTCTGCACCTACATTGATAACCCCACCAGCGTTAATCAAAAAGTCAGGCGCATAAACAATTCCTTTGTTTAAAAGGATCTTTCCATGCTTTGCTTCATCTTTTAATTGATTATTCGCGGCTCCTGCAATAACTGCACATTTTAATCTATCAATGGTATCGTCATTGATCGTTGCTCCTAGTGCACAAGGTGCGTAAATATCCATATCCAAATCATAAATGAGGTTAGGATCTACGGCTGTGGCTCCGGTATTTTTTGCTACCTGCTTAAGCTTATCTTCGAAAATATCGGTGATCAAAATCTCAGCACCTTCTTTTGATAAATACTCAATGAGGTATTTTCCTACTTGACCTACCCCTTGAACCAATATTTTCTTACCACTAAGTGAATCAGAGCCATAAGCCTTTTTAGCAGCGGCTTTCATTCCCATGTAGGTTCCAAATGCGGTAACTGGTGAAGGGTCACCAGCTCCTCCTTTAATTTCTGGTAATCCAGCTACATGGCGAGTCTCCATGGAAATGTACTCCATGTCACTGGTGTTCATATTGACATCTTCTGCAGTCACATATTTACCTCCAAGGCTTTCGATAAACCTTCCAAATCTTCTTAAGAATGCCTCGCTTTTTAAAGCAGGGTTTCCTAGGATTACAGCTTTTCCACCTCCTAAATTAAGTCCAGCCAATGCATTCTTGAAGGTCATTCCTCTGGATAACCTCAATACATCTGTGATGGCTTCTTCTTCGGTGCCATAGGGCCAAAGTCTAGTCCCTCCCAAGGCGGGTCCCAAAACAGTATTGTGAATACCGATAATTGCTTTCAAACCAGTTGGTTGGTCATGACAGATCACGACTTGCTCATGATCCATTGTGCTAATCTGTCCAAAGATGGAGCCTTCTCGCACAGTTTCGGTAGCTTTAATTTCTAACATGTGAACTTAGCTTTTTAGAATGTGTTATATTTGGGACTAAACCTTCATGAAAAGGCCGGTACAAAATTAAATACTTTTATTGGCCTTCAAAGGTTTAATATATCTAGTTTCTGCAAACTTATTTCTTGATTTTAAAATTTTTATTTGGTGGAACCACTCTGGAGACTCAATAAGTATCTATATAAATACAAGGGCTTGATCCTTTTAGGGATAATATTTACGGTAATATCAAACATTTTCGTAATTATTCCTGCTCAACTGGTAAGGCTTGCCATAGATTATGTGGTTGAAAGTTTTTCCATTTTTAGGCCTTTACAACTGGGGGGAGCAGGTGAAATTGCACGTGGATATTTTCTTCAATTTGTCTTTGTATTCGGAGTTTTGATCTTGATCATGGCACTTTTAAGAGGATTTTTCCTCTTTTTGATCAGACAAACGATCATCATCATGTCCAGAAGGGTGGAATATGATTTGAAAAATGAAATTTATCAGCACTATCAAAACCTTCCCCTGAGCTTTTACCGGAAAAACAGTACCGGAGATTTAATGGCGCGTGTGACAGAAGATGTGAGTAGAGTTAGAATGTATTTAGGCCCGGCTATTATGTATGGCTTAAACTTGTTGATTCTATTTCCTTTGGTAATCACATACATGATTTCGGTCAACCCAGAGTTGACACTTTATTCTTTACTTCCTTTACCGGTACTTTCTCTGAGTATTTATTTTGTCAATAACCTGATTAATGAGCGATCTGAAAAAATTCAGAGGAGCTTGTCTTCTTTGAGTACCTATGTTCAAGAAGCATTTTCTGGAATTCGAGTGATCAAAGCTTTTGTAAGAGAAGACGACAGTGCCCGAGGATTTAAGGAAGCAAGCGAAGACTATAAGGTTAAGTCAATTAGACTGACTCGGGTAAATGCCCTGTTTTTCCCATTAATTATGGCATTGGTAGGAGTTTCAACCATCATTACTGTGTATGTAGGAGGTCAGCAAGTGATCAGTGGTCAAATTGGTTATGGTATTATTGCCGAATTCATATTATATGTAAATATGCTAACCTGGCCTGTGACTTCACTCGGATGGGTAACAAGCATCGTACAAAGAGCAGCTGCTTCTCAAACCAGAATTAATGAGTTCTTGGATGAAAAGAATGATATCCTAAGCACAGAGAATTTAGAGGCTGAAATTGATGGAGTCATTCAGGTAGAAAACCTAAGTTTTGTCTACCCTGATTCAGGAATTAAGGCTTTGGATCAAGTGAGTTTTGAGATTCATTCTGGGCAGACTCTTGGGATAATTGGAACTACTGGGTCTGGTAAATCGACCATCGCCAACTTATTGATGAGAATGTATGACCCTAGCAGTGGGACAATCAAGATTGATAATAGGTTGATTGAAAAATACAACCTGTCTAGCTTGAGGAAGCAAATAGGCTATGTGCCTCAGGATGTATTTCTGTTCTCAGATACCATTGGAAATAATATAGCTTTTGGTCTGGATGAAGCCGATCGTGAAAAAATTGAACAAGCAGCAAAAGATGCTGATGTGTATCAAAATATCGTGGATTTCCCAAAAGGATTCGAAACAATGCTTGGAGAGCGGGGAATTACACTTTCGGGAGGACAAAAACAACGGGTTTCTATTGCCAGAGCGATTGCCAAAGAACCTAAAATTCTGATTTTAGATGACTGCTTATCTGCGGTAGATACCAAAACGGAGAATGTGATTTTGAATGCATTGAAAAAAATCATGAAAAACCGTACCTCGATAATTATTTCGCATCGTGTTTCTTCCGCAAAACTAGCTGATCATATTATTGTCTTAGATGACGGTAAAATTATCGAACAAGGGAATCATAGCTCATTGATGGCTGAAAAGGGAGTTTATTCTGAGCTCTATGAAAAGCAGACGCAATCTGGTGAGTCAGTAGAGGAATAGTATTTTCTGGGTATTTTTTTTGGAACCCTTTCTCTTTCATAAAAATGATTAACTTGATAACATTCAATCCATTAAACGATCAAACTATGGAAGAGCAAAAGTCAACTGCCAAAGATATTGAGAAAGTACTCAAAGAAATTGGAGAAAAAATAGAAGAATTGGTGAAGAAGGGTGCCGATGCCGGTGCCGAGGTAAAGGAAGATATTGAGGAAAAGATCAAGGAGCTAAAAGAAAATAAAACCACTTTAGAAAAGGAATTAAAAAAGGGGAAGGATTTACTTGAAAAAGAGTTTAAGGAAAAGAAAGATGAATTCGAGCCCAAACTCAAAGAATCCAAGGGTTTTTTAAAAGAAGGACTCAAACAATTTGGACTTGCCTTGAAAGCACTTTTTGGAAAAAAATAGATAGAATCCATTTAAGAATTGATAAAAAAAATACCGGTAGAATTATTTCTACCGGTATTTTTTGTTCACTTTATTTCTTTATTTACCTCGATCTTCTAATGCATTACAACGGTCGTAAGAGGGATCTATATCGATAAACACATCTTCCTTGGCAGTGACAAACCATTTGCCTAAGAGTTCGTCTTCTTTCTTCCTCAAAGTAGCTGCTTTCAGTTTTTCATAATCATCCTCCATATTGGCTCTATGTGCTGGATATTTTGCTTTATAGTAAAGAATACGCAACATGGTTCCCTCTCTAGGATTTTCAAATTGAATTGGTTTCGTGATGTCTCCAACATTCATACTATCAATAGTGAAATAGAGCACCGGATCTTCTAATGTACGAAGTGAAAGTCTATTGGAATTAGTGGCAGGATCCACAAAGAATCCGCCGTTATCAGAAGTGTTTCTATCATCAGATAATTCCTTCGCAGCTTTAGCAAACTCAATGGTTCCGTTATTGATTTCTGTTTTAAGACTATCTAGGTATCTCTCCGCTTTTTTCAAATCATCCTCTGATGGTTTTGGTATCATTAGGATATGACGCGTATTGAAAGAACCATTTCTCTTCTCCAAGAGCTGGATCAAGTGGATTCCAAAGTCAGATTCCACCGGCTCGGAAATTTCTCCTTGCTTTAATGCCAATGCAGTAGCTTCATATTCTGGGGCTAATTCTCCACTTCTGAAAAATCCTAAATCTCCGCCCTGTGTTCTTGATCCAGGATCTTCTGAATAAGCAGTGGCAAGCTCAGAGAAAGTTGATTTTCCATCTAAAATGTCTTGCTTAAACTGTCTAAGTTTCTCAAAAATCTCCTCTTTAATCTTTGGACTAACTTCTGGTTTCTTTACGATTTGACCTACAGTAGCTTCTGAAGTAAATAGAGGTAAAGAATCTTTTGGAATCGCATTATAGAAGGCTCTAACTTCAGCTGGTGATACCGTCAACCCTTCGGTGATTTTACCACGCATCCTTTGTACGATGAGCTGCTCCTTAATGACGTCTTCTATTTCTGTTTTAATCTGATCAGCAGTTTTGCCATATACCTCGGCAAGAGTCTCTTCATTACCTCCGAATTGCTGTAAAACCATGTTGAACCTCTGGTCAGTCTGAAGCATAACCTCAGCATCGGTTACCACGACAGAATCAATTTCAGCTTTGGCCACCATTAGTTTATTTACCATCAAGGACTCAAAAACCTCACATCTGGTAGGAGGGGTTACTCCTTCTTGTCTTTGTGCTAACGCTTCTAAGTAAGCTCTTTGAATATCAGATTCTAAAAGGATATTGTTATCTACTTTTGCGACGATTTTATCCAAAACCTGACCTGAACCGTTTGCAGGTGCTTCTTGGGCGGCCAGTGGTAAAATCATCCAAAATGACAGTAAAGTCAGTGTAAATCGGTTTAGTATTTTCATTGGTATTTGGTTCAATCCGTTATTTCGGTTGAGTATAGTCTTTTACGTTATTTATTGGTTTAAGGAAACAAAAGCTTCTTCCTTAGACTTATTATTTATCTGTACTGGGTATTTTTCTTTCAGCCTATCGGTCAACGATTTTTCCAAGAATTCTTGATAATCACGAATGACTAAGCCTCTTGTTTCACTAAAATCCTTTGGACCAGCGGGCAATTTATCACCTAATACAATTAAATGTAAGTGTCCATTTACTTCAATTTCTTGATAGCTTTCATTCAAATTTGCCTCTGAAAGAACTGGGTGATTGTTGAATTCTAACAATCCACTTTCTGTTTGATAAGCAAGCGGATTATTGGATTTAAATTCGGACTCAAAGCTGGAAATAAGCTCTGTCGATAAAGTACTTCCCCTCAACTTTGCTCTTGCCTCGTTCAGCTGATTCATATCCAAAACTTTCACGATAAAAGCATCCACGCGCTCATCCCACTGGTAATCCTGAATGTTTTCTTGATAGAATGATCTTTGTCCTAAGGAATCTTGAAGACCTTTTTGCCAAACCTCCTGATTCATCAAGGAAAACATTAAAATGCCATCGTGATATTCCTTCAGCAGCATTTGATATTCCTTATTGTTTTGAAGGATATCTTGCTCCTCGGTTTCATTTAATTTTGCGGCAGTAAATCGATCATACCATGCATCAAATGCACTTGTTTTCACTGGGATTTTCAATTCTTCAGATTCAATGAAATTGACCAGATCACTCATCGTATAGGTGGTTCCTTGCAAGGTGAAAAGCTCATTATTGTCTAAACCTTTCGCTGCAACGGCACCAGGAAGTTGAATTTGAGTAAATGTCTTGAGCTCCGACTCCAAGTTTCCTATCGAAGTCTCATTTTCATCGAATGAATACCTGGATTTCTGAATTGCCATTACTTGTGATTGGATCATGGTAGACCTGGAATCGCGCATAATTCTGGATCGGATACTTTCCTCTAAATCTTCAAAGGAATCAATTGGCTTTTTGTCCTCCAGCCTAAGTATATGGTATCCGTATTTCGTTTTTACCGGAGGTGAAACTTCTCCGATTTCAGTCAGTGAAAATGCAGCCATCTCAAATTCGGGAATCATCGATCCCACACTAAACCAAGGCAGCATTCCTCCATTTTGGCTGGAAGCAGGGTCCTCTGAATAGTTTTTTACAATATTCTCCCAGACTGTATTTTCTTTCTGAATTTCAGTATAGATGTCTGCAACTTTTCTTCGAGCTAGATCTTCTGCATTTGGATCATCAGCATCAATTCTCACTAGGATGTGTGAAACTCTTACTTGACCAGGATTAGGTCGCTTGTCGAGTACCTTAATAATGTGATATCCAAAATTAGTCATGACAGGATCCGAAACTTGCCCTGCTTGTAATGAAAAAGCCGCATCTTCGAAAGGTTGAACCATTTGAAGAGCTGTAAAATAACCCAAATCCCCCTTGTTCTGTTTTGCAGAAGGATCCTCGGAATATTCTAAAGCCAATTCATTGATATCTCCACCGTTCTCGATTTGATCCTTTACTTTCAGAGCCATCCTCAACACACTTAGACTATCTTCCTGACTTGCATTAGGCGGGAATTGAAATAGAATATGGCTGGCACGTACTACTTCTTGCATCCTGGAATAGGCTTTTCGAAGTTCACCTTCTTCCAAGGAATTTTTGATAAGGTAGGGAGCTTTCAGGTTTTCTTTATAGGACTCGAATTCCATTAAAAATTCCTGAGACTCATCCATTCCAAGCTCAACGGCTTCTCTTACTTTTAGCTTATAGTTGATGAATTGATTGAGGTTTTCCTCAAACTCATCTCTGGACATACCTGTAGATGAAGGATCTGAATCTTTTCCTTTAGAGATCAGGTAGATCAACTCGTCTTTTTCTACGGGTTTACCTCCAATAGTCATCAGTGACTCATCCTGCCCTTGGGCTTGTATCTCAGCCAATAAAGGGTAGAAAGTCGCTAAAACTAGGGATAGTGATAAAACAAGGGCCGAAATGGTTCGGTAGTTCATGTACTGTTTGCCTTAAATTCAGTGCAATTTTACAAATTTATCAGATAATAAAGGGAAATGAATGCAGTATCAGTGATTTAACAAGAATTAGGATCGAAACCACTTGATCAATCGGCATGTATTGGTCCCCTTGTTGGACTCGAATTCTATCTCATCCATGATAGTCTTTACCAAAATGATGCCCAAACCACCTTTTCTTTTTTGACTTACGACTTTTTTCAAGTCTGGGACTTCATAATCCAAAAGATTGAAGGCTTTGCCATTATCGGTAATTTCAAAAATTATTTTTTCTGGAGAATCCTTAATTTCTAGTCGAATAATATCACTTCCATTACAATTGTGAGAATGTATGATGAGGTTTGCACATACCTCTTCCACAGCCAATGTTAATTGGTGTTGGTCTTTGTCAGACATTTTTAGCTCCTGCAGTCTTTGTTGCAAGAAGCTTCTCAGGTCTGCCAACGCAGTGGTTTTACAATATATTTGTAACTGATGCTTCATTCATTAAGCCTCTAAAGCTTCTTCTTTATTATTGTAAATGGTGATGAGTTGGTCGAGTCCAAGTATTTTGAAAACTTCCATCACACGGGGAGTTAGAGAATAGATTTTAAGTTGTACCTCTTCCTCCTGAAAATCCTCCAAATAAGACATAAACACACCCAGACCTGCTGAGGAGATATATTCCAGTTCACTGCCATCCACCAAAATAGACTTGGATCCACCGGTAAGAAGTTCCTGCATTGCCTCATCCAATACCATGGAGTTACTCGCATCTATCTCTCCTTTTAGCAATAGAATGTCGTGATTGGCTTCTTTTTGTTTCTCTATGTTAAGCATTGTTTATGCTGGTTTCTTTTTAATCTGAAAATTTGACTACCATGATAGAATAATCATCATCGATTAGCCCATCACCTCCTACATATGCATGAAGGGAGTCAATAACCTTGTTCTGAATTTCTTTGGGACTTAGCTCGTGATAAACTTCCAGTAAGGTTCTTATTCTTTCAAATCCGAATTGCTGTGATTTCTGATTTTTTGCTTCCACGATACCATCAGTAAATAGTACCAACACATCTCCTGAAGAATAATGAAATGTCTTTTCCTCAACGTGTTTTTCATACTGCATGTTTCTCAATATGCCCAATCCAAGGCCATCTATACCCAGATAATCAGATTTTTTTTCATTGGCCTGATACATCAGGGTTGGTACATGCCCTGCACGTGCATGGCAGATGGAATGTTCTTTTGTATTTATTAGAAATATGGATGCGGTGATAAAATGGTTTCGTTCCAAACATCTGCTAAGAGCAGCATTGGCTTTGATCATAAACTGAGCCGGACCAAGGTTAAGTTGGATCAAACTTTGGAAAATCCCCTTCATCTGTGACATGTTAAATGCAGCTGAAGTTCCCTTTCCAGAGACATCGCCGATGATCATTACGTATCGTTCTTCATCAAGTTTAAATGTATCGTAATAATCACCTCCTACTTCATCAGCTGCATTGGAATAAGCGCAGATGTCAAAGGTGTCATTGTGGTCCAGTTTTGTTGGGAGAAGGGATTTTTGTACCCTCTGAGCAATTTTCAATTCCTCTTGATATCGCTCGTTTTGTATTGCTTGATTTAAAAGACGATGGTTTTCTACCGCAATACAAGCTTGTCTGACAAAGGTGCTGATGATATTGACCATCTCCTTGTTGAAGCCATCCCGTACTTCCTTGCATAAAACCATTCTCCCTATCGCAGACTTGTTGATCACCAAAGGAACCAAAAGAACTGATTCAAATCTGTTGTGATTTAGTCTCAGTGGAAGAGGATTTAAATTATCAGGCCGTTTTTCTACTGCCCAATCCTGAGCCACCTTTTGAATTTGGATTAACTCTGTCAACTCTTTTCGAAGACCTTTATCTAGGAATCTTTCTTGTAGTATACCATTAGGTCCATCTTCATCTCCCAACTCTAACCAAGCAGCATCTGCATAAGAAGCACTCATACAGGAATCCACTAAAATGTCGAGCACTTGCTCTTCACTTTCCTCAGGTTGAATCGATTGACTCAATCGTTGGAAATTGATGGCTTCCGTAAGTTTTTGTTCAAAAACTGAAGAGGTTGGCAAATTGAAAAGAGTGACTAAAAAACAAAATAGCGCATAGATGAAAATAAAGCTGAAAAGCGCCATCAAGAATAAGTTGTCGGTCAAATTGACAACATAATGCCTTCTGTCACTGTATTGGATAACCTGATAGAATAGGTAAAAACAGCAAATCAGAATGATAAACAGGAAAAGTAGAGATTTCCATTTTTCTCTAAATGTCAGATAGGGAATCCATTTTAGATTAGCAGAAAGAAGGATTCCTATGCCAGTCAACAAGACGAAACCGAAAAGGAAATTGTAATCCAGTATATTTTTATTGAAAAAATAAAAACATGGCAGCTAGCATGGCGATTTCATAAACCTGCCATTGTTTAACCACGCGTTTACTTTTTTGATAAAGTATCAAATGCTTCCAAAGCAATGCTCCTGAAATCAGAAATATGGTGATTAACGCAAAGTTGACATGATAGAAAAAGTTCTTTAAAAAAGGCTCATTGCTCAAATTGCTATCTCCTAATAAGTTATAGAAGATATTGATCATCAGTGAAACAAATACCGCAACTATTCCAGTGGAGGCAGCCCGCCAAATAAGGTTTAAGAAGTCGTTTTGGCTGTTTTTGTTGATTGAGAAATTGTAAAAAATATAGACTGTAAGGAAAAAAAGTATCTCTAAGATCCAGGTAAATTCTTGAGCAATCCCTGATTCTAATTCGTTGAGAATGCCAAAAAGGCGAACCAAATCCACAAATAGCAGCGATAGCCAGACCAAGATGGCCAGGAGCATACTGAGTTTTCCTATATGGATGCTAGGTAGTTTGATCATGGATATTGTTCCACAATAATACTCAAACTGTGAGAAATATTGAGAGAACTAAAAAATAGGTGCCTTGATCGAATGTTAAAAAAAGTAAACTTTGTTAGGGATTGGTGGATTTCTGTTAGAAACAAACCAAGTCTTCAACCACACCTTTCCCAAACTGATCTTCAATTAGAGTCATCACTTTTCCTTTGTTCATCAACAATTCTTTTTTCACAGGGCCAGAGTTCAATTTGACAAAAAGCTTTTTCTCTTTGATAAAGACTGAGGTTGTTCGATCAGCAATTGTTTTTCCCACAAGTTGAGGCCAAGCTTGGATCAGGCTTTTTTCTTGAAATTTACCCTCTAACCGATAGGCTTTTAACAAATCCTTGAAAGCAGATTCCAATGGCGCGGATTCTTTTTTACGGGTATGGGGGTTGAATTTATTCATGAAAATGGTTTTCAGATGAAAAGTGCCTCGGCAATACTATCTGCCAGCAGCTTCCCACTTTTACTCAAAGATAGATGATTGTCTTTCCATATCAGCCAACCTTCCTGATTCATTTGGTTTAGAACAGAAGATTTTTGATTGCGCAGGTCAAACTGGTACTGATTCTTAATTCTATCCAAATCTATACCCCAGATGGTCCGGAGTCCAGTAAGAATGTACTCATTTAGATTATCCTCCCTACTTAAACGCTCATGGACAGTTGGAATCTCATTTTCTTTTAGGGATTTTATATAAGAGGTATTGCTTCTTGGGTTGGCACCACGGCTTTTTCCATCAAAAGAATGCGCGCTGGGTCCTACTCCCAGATAAGGAGTGCTTTTCCAATAATTGCTGTTATGTATTGCGTATTGGTCTTCTTTGGCAAAATTCGAAATTTCATACTGAATGTAATTGGCATCTTCCATTCGACTCTGAAGCATTTCAAATTGATCTGCGATAAAATCTTCATCTGCAGGAGAAAACTTCCCTTTCTTTTCCCAATTTCCCAATGCTGTTTTCGGCTCGATCGTTAGCGCGTAGCTTGAAATGTGACCCGGGTCAATTTGAATAGCTCTACTTAAATCTTGCTCCCAAATAGAATGGTCTTTATAAGGAAAGCCATAAATTAAATCCAGGCTAAACTTCTCGAATCCCATTTTTCGGGCTTTATCAATTGCCTGAATCGACTCTTCAGAAGTATGAGCACGGTTATAAAATTTCAATACATCGGAGTTGAAACTCTGAATTCCTAGGCTTAGGCGGTCTATTCCTAGAGATTTCCATGAGGCTAAACTGGAAGGGTTTAAATCATCTGGGTTGGCTTCCAGGGTTAATTCCTTCCATTCACAGGAATATTCATTTTGAATAAGTTCCAGTATAGACTCAATCATTTTCGGCTGTAGCAAAGAAGGTGTTCCTCCTCCAAAATAGATTGTTTCAACAGGGGAGCTTAAGAGGTAGTCCTTTCTAAGAAGAAGTTCGCGCTTAATCATGTCCACTATGTCTTCCATGGTTTTCAAGTTGGTACTGAAGTGGAAGTCACAGTAATGACAAGCTTGTTTGCAAAATGGTATGTGGATATAAATGCCTGCCAATGTATTTCTGTTATTTTGCGAATATAATCATTCCCGAGTCTCTTGAGTAAGTACCTATCCTTTGGCCTTCTGATTCTTCTCTTTTGTCCTGGCTATTTGCAGGCGCAAGGGGGCTTTTGGTTGAAGGTGAAGAATGATAATTCTACCGAAGAAGTCTGGAGATATTTTGATGAGGAACTGAAGGTTCAAAGCACGCTTGATTCCATTTTAACTACTGCGGTGGCAGAAGGGTATTTAGCCGCTTACTTGGAAAAAACCACTGAAAAAACGGATTCTTTGGAATATAATCTAGTGTCTGGAGACAGGTTTAAACTGGTAGGGTTAAGAAAGGGAAATGTACCCGATCCTGTGTGGGAAGAAATCCCAATTGGGAAGGCGAGTTTTGCGGAGTGGAATCATTGGAGCAGTCAGGTTTTGAATTTTTTTGAAAATTCGGGCTATCCATTTGTTCAACTAAGACTAGATAGTTTACAGCGTGAAGGGAAGGAGGTTTTGGCTTCAATTAATCTTGAAACTGGACCCCTGATAACCTGGGATAGTGTGGAGGTTTCCGGCAATACGAATACCAAAGCTATTTTTATTCAAAACCTCACGGGAATTAAGCCAGGTACTCCATTCTCGCAAAAAGAGTTTATTGAATCTAGCAAAACACTCCAAAACACTCCTTATTTTGAACTTAGCAATGCGCCTGGGTTAAGTTTTCAAAATAAAAGTGCGAAGCCCACCTTTTATTTAAGAGACCGCAACGTAAATGTTATTGATGGGGTAATAGGTCTCTTGCCGAATGAAAATGAACCCGGAAAAGTCTTGATTACGGGACAATTGGATTTAGAGCTTTATCATTTGGGAGGGAAAGGTAGAGATATAGCAGTCCACTGGTTGAGAATGAATCCCCAAAGTCAGTCATTGGGCATTCAAGCAAAAGAGTCTTTTATTTTTCGATCCCCTTTGAGTGTTCAGCTCGGTTTTAACTTGCTAAAGCAGGATAGTACTTTCATTAAGAGAGCTTTTTCTTTGGACTTTGACTATCGCTTTTCAGGAACTGGAAATATTAGGTTTTTTACCAATAGAGAGGCTAGTGATTTAATTAGCACCTCTGGATACCAAGATTTGAAGGAGTTACCAGAGGTAGCCGACTATCGATGGAATCAATATGGAATAGGCTTGAACTTTAATTGGCTAGATAGTCAGTTTTTCCCTCGCAGAGGAATGAAAGTTCAAATAGAGATGGCCACTGGGAATAAAAAGATTTTACAGAATACGGGTATACCTTCTGAAGTTTATCAAGGGTTGGACTTAAATAGTCCTCAGGTTACGGGCAATTTTCAAGTAGAACAGCACGTTTATGTTCGACCATTGTGGGGAATGTGGTTTCGAGGTTCCGGTGGATTCACCAGAAATAAAAACCTATTCTTAAATGATTTATTCAGGATTGGAGGTCTAAAAAGTATCAGAGGATTTAATGAAAATTTCTTTTTTGCGAAGACTTATGGCTACCTCAATATGGAGCAGCGATTGATTTTTGGAGAGAATTCCTATCTCATGTTGTTTTCTGATATAGGATTACTGACGAACCCCTATGAGGAATTAACCAGAGATATTCCAATTTCTTTTGGTGCAGGAATAAATCTTGAGACTGGCAATGGAGTTTTTAGATTTATTTATGGATTGGGAAAATCTAATTTACAACCTTTGTCTTTCTCTTATTCCAAAATCCATTTTGGGTACTTGGCGAGATTTTAATTATGAACCAGCGTTTTTTCTTCAACTTCCTTTTCCTTTTGGCCTTGGTAAGCTTTGGACACAAAGCAAGCTCGCAGGTTTTGCAGGATTATACCAATGATTGGGAGACAGGAAAGGATGAATCCTGGGTAAGCCCAAATGATCGGTTGGTTTTGCCTCTGGATTTAAAGACTTTTCCTTTAGCCAATATTGCATTTGAGTTTCCTGAGAAATCTGTGGTTTTCATTGGAGAGAAACTTTGGGTTTATTCCCAGGCAGATACGACTTTTTCTAGGAGTATCATGGATTTGTCTAAAGAGTTTGGTACAGATGAAATAGAGTTGACTGTGTTTAAAAAGGGGATTTCTTTGGGGGACGCATCCGTCAAGAAAGTTTTGAAACCAAAGGCCGAAAAAAGTTTAGGTAAGTCAGAAGGGGAATTAGTAATGCAGCAAAGGGAGTTCAACAGGCAAGATTTGCGTGATTTTTATTTTGTTGCGGTGTTTGTTATCCTGCTGATTATGGCATTTTATAAAGTTGCCTACCCCTATTTATTTGCATCCATGATTAGACCGGATTCTCTTATTACTGCAGAGGATTTCTCGGATACAGGGAGTCTTCAAAAGTTCTTTTCGATGGATGTGTTGTTTTATATCCTGATGGTCAATTTGATGGCTGCTTTGGTGGGTGTGATAGGGCTTGTTTTTTATAGAATCGAATGGTTAGAAGTCTGGTTTGGAGTAGATTATAATTCTTTGATTAGTCTTTGGTTAATTGGGACTTTTGGGTTTTTTCTTCTGACTATGATCAAGTTTGTCGGGATTCGAGTATTTGCCTATTTATTTGATCTGGGAAAGCTTGAGTTTGCTCACTTCTTTTATCTATTGCGCTTGGTGGTAATGACAGTAGCGACTTTGGTGCTAATAATTGCATTTTTTTTAGTTAACGATTTTTCTGCTTCAAAAGAGGCCATAGGGGTCTCATTATCAGCTTTTTTCTGGGTTTATATCATTGGAGTGCTGGGATTATTCTTCATTATGATGAATAGATTGAGCTTTAAGAAATATCATTTATTTACTTACCTTTGCATCGCGGAATTAGTGCCCTTTTTAATCATAGCCAAGTGGATCATGATTTTAGGACAATAAGATTAGGACAATCAAAGCAAATATCTAGCATGAGTGCGACCAGCAAAGACAGGTTAAGACCAGTAAAAAGTATTCTAGTTTCTCAACCCAAACCAGCAAGTGGTAATTCACCTTATGTACAGTTGGCGGAGAAGTATAATTTAAAAATAGATTTCCGACAGTTTATCAAGGTTGAGCCAGTTCCTTCTAAGGAGTTTAGGAAGCAGAAAATTGATATTTTAAAGCATACGGCAATTATTTTCACCAGCCGTAATGCCATCGATCATTTCTTTGCGATTTGTAAGGATTTTAAGATCGAAATGCCAGCAGAGATGAAGTACTTTTGTATTTCAGATCAGACAGCGCATTATCTTCAAAAATATATTGTAATCCGAAAGCGAAAATTATTCGTAGGTCAAAAGACAGCGGAGGATTTATTTGATTACTTCAAAAAGCATAAATCTGAGAAGTATCTTTTCCCTTGCTCTGACATCAGAAAAGATGTGATTCCAGATTACATGGAAAAGAATGGGATAGATTTTACTGAGGCGATCATTTATCATACGCTTGCAGCGGATTTATCTGATTTAGCTGAAGTGAAGTATGATATTCTTGCCTTCTTCAGTCCTTCAGGGATCAAATCATTAAAGGTTAATTTTCCAGACTTTACTCAGGGAAAAACCAGAATCGCGACTTTTGGACCAACCACAGCCAAAGCAGTGCGTGATTTAGATTTGATTTTGGACATTGAAGCGCCGCTTCCAAATGCCCCAAGTATGACAGGAGCATTGGAGCTCTATATAAAAAAGGCGAATAATTTGTAAATCTTAGAATCAAAACCTGTGGTTTTTCAGTTTAAATCATTACAATAGTTTTCAGATTGGAATAAACCACTCGCAAATGATTCAAAACGGCCATTGGAAGTACTTTTTTAAGAGTCTCATAGTCTTATTGTTTCTTGTAAGCTTCACTTCTGTGATGGCCCAGCAAGATGCTCAGTTTACGCAATACATGTACAATGGCATGTATTATAATCCTGCCTTTGCTGGTAAGGATGGAGGATTTCGGTTTTCTGCCCTACATAGGTCGCAGTGGGCCAACTACAGTACCTCTTCCGGCCAAGGAGGAGCGCCGACAACGCAGCTTCTCACGGCTCAGGGAAGGTTAGATTCTAAAAATATTGGATATGGACTGACTTTGGTAAATGATCAAATTGGTGCTAGTTCTAATTTAGAAGTAAACCTCCAGGGTTCTTATCATAGAAAATTCAATAGAGCTACTATTTCATTTGGTGCATCTGTAGGGATTTTCTCCAGTTCTCTTGACTATGGAGAATTGGTAGTGGTGAATCCAGAGCCAAATTTACCCACAGCGGGTAAAGAGAGCCAAATGAATTTGAATTTCAGTGCAGGCCTCTTATTTGATAGGGGGAATTATTACATAGGATTAAGTAGTCGCCATCTAAACCAGCCAGATTTTGATTTTGGTGATGGTTCTTATGCTAATCAGCTAAAGAATCATTCTTATTTGTTGTTTGGATATAGATTTAGACCTGTGGGCCAATTGGCCATTGAACCAAGTTTTCTGATAAAGTCGGTTTCATTTAATAATTTTTCTTATGATGTGAGCGTTATTGCAACACACGCAAATAAAATAAGTGGTGGATTGGCCTATAGAGGGGAAGAATCAATTTCTTTTATACTTGGTTACAGTATTTTAAGAGATAATTCGTTAAAATTGGGATATGCTTTTGACTTAGTTGTCAGTGGGGCTTCCGCCAAAGCTCCGACAAGTCATGAACTTATGTTGAGATATACTTTATCAGACATCAGTAGGCAAGTGGAACGGGTGATACAAAGAACGCCTCGATTTAGATTCTAATTCTTGAATGTTAGAATGTTCCGAAAAAAGTTAACCCAAATAGAACCTTAAGCCCAAGAAATCCGTAGCGGATAAATTTGGCAAGTTATTTGCATTATTGAGCCAAATTCAGCTAAATTTCGCTGATTGTGTGTATTTTATTTGAGCCACTATTTTGATGAACTCAAAAACGTCATTTATGTATAAAAAAATGAATTTTCGCTTATTGCCAATTACGTTAGGGTTGGCGGTTGCGACACTATTACCTGGCTGCGGTCTCTTTAATAAGAAAGGGTCTGCCAGTGAAAAGGCTAATAGAAGAGGAGAAGTTACCGGAGTTCCCAAGAGGGAAAGCTGGCAGCAGAATTTGCCTGTAGACATGGTTCCCATTAAAGCAGGTACTTTTTGGATGGGACAATCTGATGAAGATATTGCTTACACTCAATCTTCGATGAACAAGCAAATTACGATCTCAGAATTTTTCATGGACAAATATGAGGTGTCCAATAATAAGTATCGACAGTTTTTGGAAGCAGTAAAAAGTGGACAATTAGAGACGGGTACACCTACTACATTAAAAGAGCCACCAACATTTGACTTAGAAGAGCTGAAACCAGATACTACTGTTTGGTCAACAAGTTTCTCTTATCACTATGGTGACCCATTGATGGAGTTCTATTTCGATCATCCGGCATTTGATAATTATCCTGTTGTAGGAATTTCCTGGAATCAAGCGAAGCAATATTGCGAATGGAGAACCTATCATATGAGAGCTAACGATGAATCACAATATGATATGACTCCGTTTAGACTTCCATCTGAGGCAGAGTGGGAATACGCTGCTAAAGGGGGTAAAGATGTTGCCAAATATCCATGGGGCGGTCCTTACCTTAAAAATAAGAGAGGTTGTCTAATGGCTAATTTCAAGCCGGGTCGAGGAAATTACATTGATGATGGATTCCCTTATACAGCTCCGGTTGACGTTTTTGCGCCAAATGGCTTTGGATTATATAATATGTCTGGTAATGTAGCCGAGTGGGTGCTTGATGCATATGCTGCTACTTCTAGCGCTATTACTTGGGACTTGAACCCAGTATATGAGGATCCAAATGAGCCAAGAAAAATTGTAAGAGGTGGTAGCTGGAAAGACATCGCTCACTACCTTGAGACAAGCACAAGAACTTATGAGTATGAAGATGTGGCTCAAGCTCACATAGGATTCAGAACCGTTATGACGTTTATCGGTAGATCTGGTTCTATGGATGTTAAGTCCTCTAGAAGAAGAAGGAGATAATCACTATTTCAGAGTAAATCCATTAATATAAAAAACCTAACACCTTAATATTTAATTTTAAAATGGCTAATAACAGCAATTCATTTAAGTCGAAATTTTACGGCAGCATCATGCCAAAGATCTATGGTATCGGTGCGTCAGTGGTTATTCTCGGTGCGATGTTCAAGATTTTGGATTGGGCAGGAGGTAACTTAATGATTACAATTGGTTTAACAACTGAGGCTGTAATTTTCTTCCTCTCTGCATTCGAACCAAGACATGAGGAAGTAGACTGGGCAAAAGTTTATCCTGAATTAGAGGGAGGAGAGCCAACAGCTAGAAAAGTGGCAAGTGCTGCCCCTGGAGATAGCGTTTCTCAAAAATTGGATGATATGCTTGCTAAAGCAAATGTAGGTCCTGAATTGATTGAAAGCCTTGGTCAAGGAATGAAAAACTTGGCAACCTCAGCTGAAAAGATGGGTAACCTATCTGATGCAGCTGTTGCTACAAACGAATATGCAACTAACGTGAAGTCTGCCGCTAAAACTTTGGTAGATATGAACGCTTCTTATAGCAAAACTGCTGCTGCCTTGACAGAAATGTCTTCAGCTTCTCAGGATGCGAAAGAATACCATACGCAAGTACAGACAGTAACCAAAAATCTTTCAGCATTAAATAGTGTTTATGAGATGGAGTTACAGGATGCTAACAGCCATGTGAAGACATTGAATAAATTCTATTCTAATATGACTGCAGCGATGGAGGGGCTTACTGAAGCAGGTAAAGAAACTGAAGCATTCAAAAATGAATTAGCCAAATTAAATCAAAACGTAAGTTCATTGAATAAAATCTATGGTGGAATGCTATCCGCTATGAAAGGTTAATTATACTCATACATCTAGAATAGAAAAAAAACAAAGATGGCAGGAGCTAAAGAGACACCTAGACAGCGGATGATCGGAATGATGTACTTGGTACTAACGGCCTTATTGGCCCTCCAAGTAAGTAATCAGATCCTCCAGAAATTTGTATTGCTGAATGACGGCATGGAGCGGACCTCCAAAAACTATATTTCCAAAAATGAGTTTACGGTAAGCTCTATCAAGTCTACCGTAGAGCAACAAGGAAATAATGAGAAGGATGTTCCGAAAGTTGCAGCGGCTGAGGAAGTAAGAAATGCATCGAAAGAAGTATATGCTTACTTAGAAGACTTAAAGCAGCAATTGATCACACAATCTAATGCGAGAAATGAATCTGGAACATTCGAAAGTTCTAGTTTGAAGAATACTGAGGTACCAGGTACTATTTTCGCAAATAGAGGTAAAGGAGAAGAGATGAAGGAAAGATTAAATTCTTACCCAACTCAAATTTCTCAGATACTAAGTGGTATTGGAATTGATATGAAGTTTCAAGCTATCGCAAAAGATGCTTCTGAGATTCCTCTTTTCGCTAATGATAGTGAAGTAAAAAATAAAGACTTCGTTGCCCTGAATTTTGTGAAATCACCTGTAGGAGCTGTTATGGCTTTGATTTCTCAATGGCAAAACGAAGTATTGAATATTGAAAGTGAGGCATTGTCTCAGATTACAAGTTCGATTGGTACTTTCTATTTCAAGGCAGATATCGTTGAGGCAAGGATTGCGGCTACTTCCAATGTGGTTGCAGCAGGTACCAAATTTGAAGGTGATATGTTTATCGCATCAAGTTCTTCTGCATCAGCACCAACTATGACAATTGATGGTAGATCTGTTCCAGTTGAAAATGGTTTCGGTAAAATTGAATTTACTGTAACTCCAGCGAGTGAATATGATGACAGAGGTCTTGCTAGAAGAGTGATTCAAGGTGAGATTGAAACAAATGTTGGTGGAGAGGATCAAATTCTTCCTGTAGAATATGAGTATTACGTGGCTCAGCCAGTAATCAAAGTATCTTCGGAAGTTGTACAGCAGCTATATGCGGATTGTGCAAACGAACTGTTGATTGAAGTACCAGCTTTAGGTAATGCCTATTCTCCTGATTTTGCTGTGAGCAATGGACAAGCTATTAAAGGAAATGCCCCTGGTGAACTTACAGTTGTTCCTGGAGCTTCTGGAAAAGTAACTATTGGAGTTAGCTCTGGAGGCAATAAAATTGGAGATGTAGCGTATGATATTAAACCAGTTCCAGATCCAACTATTGTTCCTTCCTTGTCTAACGGTTCTGAAATAGATGCCGGACAAGCACAGGCGATTGGTTCTTTAACTGGCATGAAAGTTTTGGCAGTTCCTGAAGCAACATTTGGTAGAACTATGGCTAGAGATGCGAAGTTTGAAGTAACAGGTGGTGAAGTTAGGTTGTTGAGAAATGACGTTCCAAGACAAACCATTCAAATCTCAAACGGAAACAGCCTTGCGATGCGTCAATTGCTAGAAAGTGCTAGAGCTGGAGATGATATTGTGGTAGTGGTTAATCAAGTAACCCGTACCAATTTTAGAGGGAATCAAATCAATTCTTCTTTGAATAAAGTTCTTCGAATCGGAGTGAAATAATATCCGGAAACGAATCTTAAGATATAATTATTATGAAAAATTTTCTTCCAAAATTGATCTTATCCTTGCTGGTTGCAGTATTAATTGCACCATTGGCAAGTGTAGCTCAAGTACCTACGAGCGTAACACCATCGGGATATGGAGACAGAACCTTTGACATGGATACCGTATTCTCTGTCAAAAGAATTCGTGAGGATGATAAAATGTACCAAGTGGGTGTTTGGAGAAGAATCGATTTAAGAGAGAAGTATAATTTGTCTCTCTATGGAGCAGGAGATGCTAAGAAAAATGGGATTATTGATTATATCTACAAGGCCGTTGTTGATGAAAATGCTTTAGAGGTTTTTGCAGATGAAGAATTTACTGAGCCACTTTCTATCGCTGAATTTCAGGATAACTTCTGGTTGAATGCTACAGGTGACTCCATCTTTATGAAGCAATTGTATTACCTTGATTTCAGAGAAGACTTTGTTTTTGACAAGCATCACTCGGATATGGTTTTTGATATCAAATACCTAGAATTGGTAATGCCATCTGAGACAAATTCTGATGCTGGCCAAAAAACAATTGCTTTTATTCGCTACAAGGATTTCTATAATTATTTCAAAGATCATCCTGAAGCACGTTGGATTAACTTCAAGAACCTTTCGAAAAGCTTAACTTATGACGAAGCTTTTGAATCTCGGTTATTTAAATCTGTTGTTAGGAAGTTTACCAATCCAGATAATGCTCTGGTTGCAGATTTAGTAGATCCTGATAATCCGAATCCTGAAGTTCAAGCATATTTGAATTCCTTGGCATTTGAATACAAACTCCTTGAATATGAGAGTAATCTCTGGGAGTGGTAAAAAATATATTACGATCAATAAAGGGGCTTTTAAGCCCCTTTATTTTTTTCTATCCACTCCATCAAAGCTTTGGTACGAGAAGAACCTATGACTTCTATAAGCTCCGTTTCATTCGCTTCTTTGATCTTTTTTATGGATTTGAAATGTGACAATAACTTTTCTGCAGTGTTTTTCCCTATCCCTTCAATATCTGTAAGTTGGGTTCCAAAAGCATTTTTACTACGCACATCCCTGTGAAATGTTATAGCAAATCGGTGCGCCTCATCTCTAATTCTTTGTAATAGTCTTAAGCTTTCTGATTTTTTATCAATATGAATAGGGTAGGAGTCTCCTGGGAAATATATTTCTTCTAATCTTTTAGCGATACCGATAATTGGCATTTTACCATATATGCCCAATTCTTTTAATGCTTCTACAGAGGAGGAAAGCTGGCCTTTACCGCCATCTATGACAATCAATTTAGGCAATGGCTTATCTT
>NZ_CM001023.1:1382500-1610000 GCF_000166275.1 Algoriphagus machipongonensis | reverse complement strand
AGTAAAACCTCCTGGCTCTTCGGTAGCAGAAATGATTCCTCCCTCTACTGTCAAAGACTGATTGTCAGGATTACACTGAGAGCGCTCGCATGCGTCCTCAGAAAGCTCCTCAATTTCCTCTAAGCTTTTGAAAAATTGAAGACAGGTAAAAGTGGAGTTCTCATTTAATAACTCTACATCTTCTTCTGTAATTTGAAATTGATTCTCGATTCCAATACACGCTTCCAAGTCTTCTATATCTGAACCGACAGGATTCAATAAATCCTCATCATTTGCAACTTCTACAAGTAAATTTCTAATCTCATGAAAATTCGTTAATCCACCAGTGGAAGCAGAGAAACCTAATTTCAAATTAGCAGGAGCTGGATAAGGATAGGGAACATCCTGGAAAATCGTGATGGACCGGGGAATATTCTCCTCTACGGTGTATTCCATTACCATAGATATCAAGTACCCTACGCCTGAAGGAGACGGATTTAAGGTCAAATTGACTTTTCTATATCCAGGCTTATTATAATCTGTGACGCGTTGCGTACCAATCCCTCCTGAGCTGATAGGGAAAAACTGATCTGATGCCAATCCATCTGGCCCGGATTCCATTGTTTTTTTTCCTTTGATAAAATCATAGCCAGTAAAACCATTTCCTGGTCCTCTAATGACGATAGCATTTGGTGTCAAATTCGGACCTGCCCCTGGAAAGCCTCCAGATTTCCCTTCTGCTGTGCTACCAAAATTCCCATACTCATCAAAGCCAACCCCCATATAGGCTCCAGCTAATCCTGGTTCGGTATCTCTTTTCGAATAACCCAAAGAACCCCCAAATCCTCCTATGGCAAAATTTGGAACATTGGCATCAAACAAAAAGAATGTCATTCCATCGGCTCCATCACCACCATAACTGAAATATTCAAAACTAGCCTTAATTCCATAAGCTGAGGAAAAGGGAATATCAATATAGACATACCCTCTTTGATTGAGTGTGTTTCCCGTTAGTCTCAAGGCCCCATCGACGAGTTGTGCATCTGCACCAAAAACCGTAGTTGACTTGGTCGTATTAGAATCAAAAGTTTCGCAATATGGAAACCCCACTTGAGCTAAAAGTGGAAAAGGCAAAAAGATAAGAATACTTAGAAAAGCTTTTAGGAATGTCTTCAAAGCGAAATAATTAATCCTTCTAAAGTAATGTATAATTACGTTAGAAATAAAAAAGCCTTCGAAAATTCGAAGGCTTCAAAAATATTCATTGTAATGTTATCTCAAAATAGTTTGATTTCTATCTGGGCCAACAGAAACCAACTTAATTGGAACATTCAGTTCTTTTTCCAAATAGCTAACATAAGCTTGTAATTCCTCTGGGAATTTTTCATAGGAGTCAATATTATCCAAGGAGCAGTTCCATCCTTTCATTGTCTTATAAACCGGCTTGACATCTGTTTCAGAAATCTCAAAACTCAAGCGATCAATTTTATCTCCATTTGGCATCTCATAATGTGTACAGACTTTAATATTCTCAAAAATATTCAATACATCTGCTTTCATCATAAACAATTGAGTAACCCCATTGATCATAATAGAGTATCGGAGAGCTGGTAAATCTAGCCATCCACATCTTCTTGGGCGACCTGTGGTGCTTCCAAACTCATTTCCTTCTTTCCTCATATCCTCACCATCCTTATCGAACAATTCCGTTGGGAAAGGTCCACTTCCTACTCGGGTACAATAAGCTTTGAAGATACCAAAGACCTCACCTATTTTAGAGGGGGCAACTCCTAAACCAGTACAAGCTCCTGCAGTCATCGTGCTACTACTAGTCACAAATGGATAAGAGCCAAAGTCCACATCCAATAAAGATCCCTGAGCGCCTTCTGCCAATATTTTCTTATTCGCAGCAAAAGCATCATTGACTGTATATTCACTGTCAATCAAATTCAAGGTTTTGAAGAACTCTATGGCTTCAAAAAACTTACTTTCCATCTCCACCAGTTCATCCAAAGGATGATCATAAAAGGACAGTATGGTTTTATGTTTATCTACGAGTGTCGTATATTTTTCCTTAAAATCAGGACTTAGGATATCTCCTACTCTCAATGCAGTTCTTCCTATTTTATCTTGGTACGTTGGACCGATACCTTTTAGTGTAGAGCCAATTTTTTTATCCCCTTTTGCTTTCTCATACGCTGCATCTAGCAATTTATGAGTAGGGATAATGATAGTAGCTTTCTTAGAGACAACCAGGTTTTTATGATAATCAATATCAAACTTACCTAATCCGTCAATTTCTTTCTTAAGAACAATCGGATCTAAAACCACTCCATTGCCTATAATATTTAGGATTTGAGAGCGAAAGATCCCAGAAGGTATTTGATGAAGTACATGCTTAATACCATCAAATTCAAGGGTATGGCCCGCGTTGGGTCCCCCTTGGAATCGGGCTACAATTTCATATTGTGGCGCGAGAACGTCTACTACTTTTCCTTTTCCTTCGTCTCCCCACTGGAGCCCTAGAAGTACATCCATCTTCATCTGATGTGCGGTCTATTCGTTAATGCTAACTCTTTTTGAGGCGTGAAATTTGCAATAAGCCCAAAGAAAACCAAGTAAAAGACCGGAATTATTTATTACTAGCTAGATTGACGTTATAATAATACATCACTTCCTCGATAGGTTAATCTTTGCCCCTGAACAACAAACCATACTTTGTATTTATGAAAGTGGTCGATAAATCTTGGTTGATTTCTGATAAACTTAGCTCACTTACCTTTTCGAAACTTGAATCAAAAACTTCCAAGAAAAGAGCCGCATCTTCCTCTCCTTCTCCTTTTACAGTTCTCACATATACATTCAAATCTTTGATGTAACTGATTGAGCCAAATCGAACTTGGTTCTTCCAAGCTTCTTGCCAATCCCATAATAACTCACCAGAATCAACCTCTTCTCTATAATTTTCTGGTCTTCTTTTTTGAGATGGAAAAGAATTGCTTTCGGAGGTATATGTTTGCTGCAAACCTGCATTTAAATCATAAACCAATATATCACTGAAGCTAGGATAACTTACCACAAGTTTATCTCCAATGACGCTAAGCTGAGGATCATCTCCCCCTCCTATTGTCACGTTTTTCCACTTTACTTTAAAACTTGTGTTGTAAAAACGAGATGAATCTAATGCCACTGGCAAAATAAACATGGAGTCTTGGTCGACATTATATCCAATTACCTTGATTTGATTTTCAAAATCATAGATAAAATACCCAATATTATCTCTTTGATCCAATCCTGTGAATTCCCTAGATGCTCCAGAAATTGCTATGGCAGGATATTTCAAATCTCCAAAAATCCCATATTCTTGTAAAAATTTACGAGACACCTCCTTAGTTTGAACATTTTGCCTGAAAAACTCCTGGCTATTAATGAACATATTAAATTCTGGGGAACTAAAATAAGTAAATACAGTACCGACTCCATAAGGTCCCTCGGTTTCCATAATTTCACCGTCCTGAGACCAAGCTGAATCAGCTGAAATAAAAATACTGTCCAATGAATGGGCAATTTTATTATAAATCGTACCCTTGGTTTTTGTAGAATCAAGAAAAACAGTGTGGTATCCGTCGGTTGTAAGCCCACCTTGTCCTATAAAAAATTCTTTTCGTTCAGATATTTCGAATTCAAAGCCATCTACGGAGATGTGGCTTTCTGAGCAGGAAAACAAAGTAATGAATAGACAAAATAAGGATTTACACCTTCTTTTTAAACTCATCCACAGAATCAAAAACCGTAAAAATATTGTTCAACTTAGTGATAATCAATAGCTTTTTTACATGCTCTGAAGGCGCAGTCAAATACACTTCACCTCCAACATTTCTCATTTTGGTTAGCATAGTAATCAAAAGGCCTATGCCACTGGAAGAAATATATCGAACCTCACTTAAGTCTACTACAAAAGTTTTCCCATTGTCCTGAATGGCATCTGAGACCACTTCTACTAGTTTTGGCCCCACTTCATCTCCAATCAAATCCCCTTGGATAAATAGGTAAGTAGCCAATTCATCCTTTTTGGTATTATAGGTTAATTTCATTTAGTCAGCTTTTTTGTTGTCACAATTTGTCTTCTGGCAATTACCGTATAAAATCAGGGAATGGTGCATTACCTGAAAATCCAGAATATCACCAACGGTATTTTGAATGTTTTGGATACGAGGATCACAAAACTCCAACACCTTATTGCAGTCCACGCAAATCAGATGGTCATGTTGCTTGTACCCATAGGATTTTTCAAACTGGGCCAAGTTTTTTCCAAACTGGTGTTTGGTAACCAAATCACATTCCACCAATAAATCCAAGGTATTATAAACCGTGGCTCTGCTGACTCTATAATTTTTATTTTTCATACTGATGTAGAGAGATTCCACATCAAAGTGACCTGTTCGGGTATAAATTTCTTCGAGGATTGCGTATCTCTCAGGAGTTTTTCTAAGCTTCTGACTTTCGAGATATGCTGTAAATATTTTTTTTACCTCTTCGAAATGTGCGGTATTCAAAGGCATCTTGAGCTATTTTTTTCAAATATAACTTTTGTGAGTTAGAAAAGATTCAATTTACTAATCAAACCTCGTAACCTTATGAATCCCGTCAACTTTACTCAAGTTTTTCATCAATTTATCGAGGTGTTCGGTACTATGAACATATAACTTGATTGTCCCTTCAAAAATACCAGCATCGGAATCTACAGTAATGGATCTCATATTCACTTTCAATTCACTGGAAATCACTTGCGTCACATCATTAATTAAACCTACTCGGTCCGTACCGATGATTCTTAACCCTGCAAGAAAAGCAATCTCCTGTTGACTGGTCCATCTTGCTTTAATCACTCTGTTTCCATGATTAGACAGTAATTCCAAAGCATTGGGACAAGAAGTACGGTGAATTTTTATCCCCTCATTAACTGTCACAAAACCGAAAACATCATCTCCGGGAATTGGATTACAGCATTTGGCAAGGATGTAATCCACCACATCCATATCTTCCCCTATCAGTAACTGATCATGATCAGGGCCTTTCAAACTTTTTATTTCTTTGGTGAAAGAAGATTCATCTTTCACTTTCTCCTGAATGGCTCTATTCTTAAGTTTCTGATTTGCTTTAAAGTCTTTAAATGACTTAATGGTGGTAGGATCAATTATGCTTTTTCCCACACGATAATAAAACTCATTCGCTGTTTTCAATTCGAAATAAGCTCGAAGTTTATCCACTACCTCGGAATTAAATGGCATTTTCATCTGCTTTAATTTCCGTTGTACGATTTCTTTACCATCGAGAATTGCAGACTTCTTTTCCTCTCTTAAGGCATCCTTTATTTTTGCCTTGGCTCTGGAGGTAACTACCGTATTTAACCAGTCTTCAGTAGGTTTTTGCTTATTGGAAGTTAGAATTTCTACCTGATCTCCATTTTTCAGTTTATGGGAAATCGGGACTAATTTCTGATTCACTTTGGCTCCAATGCATTTCGCTCCGATTTCCGTGTGGATTTCAAAAGCAAAATCTAATGCCGTAGACCCAAATGGCAATACTTTTAAATCACCCTTTGGCGTAAAAACAAATACTTCTTCATGGAATAAATTTCCTCTGAAATCATCCATGAATTCAATGGCAGAACCATCATTTGACTCCAAAAGCCCTCGTACTTGAGTAATCCAGTCATCTAACCCACTGGTTGGTTTGTTGCTCGTATCCTTTTCTTTGTATTTCCAATGAGCAGCATATCCCCTTTCAGCAATTTCATCCATCCTGGATGTCCTAATCTGAACTTCTACCCATTGTCCCGTATTACTCATTACCGTAGTATGCAATGACTCGTATCCATTGGATCTGGAAGTACTGATCCAGTCTCGAAGTCGATCTGGGTTGGGCCTGTAAAAGTCTGTCACGATAGAATATACCTGCCAACAGTCAGCTTTTTCGTTTTCCAGCTCACTCTCCAAGATAATCCTGATTGCAAAGAGATCATAAACCTCCTCGAATGGAATTCCCTGCTTTTTCATTTTACTGTAAATAGAATAAACCGATTTTGGTCTTCCTTTAATAGCAAAATCAAATTTCTGTCGAATCAACTCATCCTCTATCGGCTGAATAAAGGATTTTATAAACTTATTTCTCAGCGATTTCGATTCGTTGATCTTTTGAACAATCTTCTGATAGGTTTCAGCATCCGTAAATTTCAGATACAAATCCTCCAACTCAGATTTGATCGCATACAAACCCAGTCTATGCGCTAAAGGAGCATACAAATACATGGTCTCGGAAGAAATCTTCAACTGCTTATGACGAGGCATGCTTTGAAGGGTCCGCATGTTATTAAGACGATCGGCTAGTTTGATCAGGATGACCCGAACGTCATCTGAGAGTGTCAGTAGCATTTTCCTGAAATTCTCAGCTTGCTGCGAACTTCCATAATCAAAAACGCCAGCAATTTTGGTCAAGCCATCAATGATGCTCATGACTTTATGACCAAATTCCCTTTCAATGTCTTCTAATTCCCAATCAGTATCTTCTACCACATCATGGAGCAATGCTGCTACAATAGAGGTTGTTCCTAAACCAATTTCTTCCACACAAACCAAGGCAACCTCTAAAGGGTGATAAATATAGGGTTCCCCGGATTTTCTCCTCATCTCTTTATGTGCTTCGAGAGAGACATTAAAAGCCTTTTTTATGAATTTAGCATCCCCGGGTTTCAATACGGGTTTTGCTTGTCTCAAAAGCCGGCGATAGCGTTTGAGAATTTCTTTTCTTTCTTCTTCAACATCCACTTGGATCATACGGGCCTCTTTTTTTATTCAAAAATGGAATCTGTGAATTTCTTTGCCTAATTCTTTTAATTTTTTTTTACGACCTATTGCATTTTGAAAATTACTATTTACCTTTGCATCCACAATCGGGAAACAGACGGAATTTAAAAGTAAATTCAAGCTTGTTTTTTAGAACGATACGCGGATGTGGCGAAATTGGTAGACGCACTAGACTTAGGATCTAGCGCCGCAAGGCATGGGGGTTCGAGTCCCTCTATCCGCACGATTACCGAACCCTCAATCACTCAACTGTTGGTTTTAACAGGGAAGAGATTGGGGGTTTTTAGTTAACCCATTTTATATCATCATAAAATCAAACGCCTTGGAAATCTCATTAGACAAGCAATCAGCGAATCAAGCTTCAATTAAAATTAAACTAAACGAAGCAGATTACCAACCAAAGGTAGACGCGAAACTGAAAGACTACGCGAAGAAGGCCAACATTAAAGGGTTCAGACCTGGAAAAGCGCCTGTTTCCATGGTGAAGAACATTTATGGTACTTCCGTATTGGTGGAAGAAATCAATTCTATCTTAAGTGAATCTTTAAACAATTACCTAAAAGAACAAACTTTTAAAGTTCTGGGTGAGCCTCTTCCAGTAGAGAACAATGAGACGATCGAATGGAAAACTCAAAAAGAATTTGATTTTGAATATAAAATCGGATTTGTTGAAGAGGTTAAAGTACCACTTGACAAGAAATTCAAAGGAACAAAGTACTCTATCAAAGTTGATGATAAATTGGTAGAGGAAACAATTGAAAACCTTAAATCTCAGTCTGGAAACAGCACTAACCCAGAAGTAAGTGAAGCAGGTGATCATATTTATGGTGACTTAGTAGCTACTGATAGTGGTTTTTCAAAAACTCTTTCCTTAGACTTATCAAAAATCACTAAGAAATTAGCAGGCAAATTCACAGGAATCAGCAAAGATGCTGTAGTGGAATTTGACTCAAAGGATATTAAGAAAGCTCAGTGGGAAGAAGCTTTGGGAATGACTGAGGAGGAAGCAGAATCAGCAAAAGGCCCAATTACTTTTACTGTTAAAAACATCAACCGTACTGAAGAAGCTGAAATGAATCAGGATTTCTTTGACAAGGTATTTGGTCCTGGTGTAGTAACTACAGAAGAAGAGTTCATTGCGAAAGTAAAAGAAACACTTCAAGGAAATTACGACAAAGAATCTAAGGCCTTCACTGATGAAGAATTGAAGAAAGAATTGACTGCGGCAGCGAAGGTTGATCTTCCAGAAGAATTCTTAAAAGAGTGGTTGATCAGAGCAAACGAAGGAAAAGTATCTTCTGAAGAAGTTGAGAAAGAATTCCCAATGTATGCGAAGCAATTAACTTGGTCATTGATCTCTAATCAATTGGCTACAGAAAATAAAATTCAGGCTGAGCATGAAGATGTGATCGCTAAAACTAAGGAGATGATCAAAGAACAATTTGCTTCTTCTGGTTTGGGTTCTCAAATGGAAGACAGCATGGACATGTTCGTTGACAACTACTTAAAAGGTGAAGACGGTCAAAATTACATGAACATGTTAACCTCTGTTCAAAATGACAAAGTTCTTGCTTATGTTCAAGAAACAGTCGATCTGAAAGAAAAGGAAATAACGATTGATGAGTTCAAGGAACTTTTAGAAAAGTAATTCGTTTATTGATAGCATAAAAAAGTCCTTATTTAAGGGCTTTTTTTATTTTTGTCTACCACAACAAACTCGAACATGATCAATAAAGAAGAATTCAGAAAATATGCCATCCACAATCAAGGGGTGAACGGTACTGCATTTGACCAGTATACACAGCATATCGAAAACATGACCCGCTCAGTAATTGAAGAGCGACCACAGAATTTTAGAGAAATTGATGTCTTCTCAAGACTGATAATGGACAGAATCATTTTCCTGGGAACAGGTATCGATGATCATATTGCCAATATCATTGTAGCCCAGCTTCTATTTTTGGAATCGGTTGATGCTAAAAAAGATGTTTTGCTTTATGTAAATAGCCCAGGAGGCTCTGTAACAGCAGGTTTAGGCATTTATGATACAATGCAGTACATTGGTCCTGATGTAGCTACTATCTGTACAGGAATTGCAGCTTCTATGGGAGCTGTATTGTTAGCAGGTGGAGCGAAAGATAAAAGATCAGCACTGAAGCATTCAAGAGTAATGATTCACCAGCCATCTGGAGGAATGCAAGGTCAATCCAGTGACATGGAGATCTCTCTTAAATTAATCCTATCCATGAGACAGGAGCTGTATCAGATATTGGCAAACCATACTGGTAAAACCTATGAAGAAATCGAAAGAGATTCTGATAGAGATTACTGGCTCAAAGCTCCAGAGGCGAAAGATTACGGCCTCATTGATGAAGTATTAGTTAAAAAATCCTAAGTAATGGCTCAAGTTACCTGCTCCTTTTGCGGTAGAAATAAGAAAGATGTGGATTTAATGGTGTCAGGTATTTCTGCACACATTTGTAACTTCTGTATCGATCAAGCCCATCTGATTCTTGGTGAAGAAGAAAAGACCAAAAAGCCGGATGATGCTCAACCAAAGTTTCAATTAAAAAAGCCGAAAGAACTTACCAGCTTTCTTGATCAATTTGTAATTGGGCAGGAAGAGGCAAAAAAAGTTTTGACGGTTGCAGTATACAATCACTATAAAAGGCTATCTCAAAAAACCGACAAGGATGATGTGAAGATTGAAAAATCCAATATCATCATGGTAGGTGACACAGGAACAGGGAAGACCTATTTAGCCAAGACTTTGGCCAAAATATTGGAAGTCCCATTCTGTATTGCAGATGCCACCGTTTTGACGGAAGCAGGCTATGTAGGTGAAGATGTGGAAAGCATCCTTACAAGACTCCTTCAATCTGCAGACTACAATGTAGAAGCGGCAGAAAGAGGAATCGTATACATCGATGAACTTGATAAAATAGCCCGTAAATCAGACAACCCATCCATTACTAGAGATGTAAGTGGAGAAGGTGTACAGCAAGCTATGCTGAAATTGTTGGAAGGAACAGTAGTCAATGTTCCACCTCAGGGAGGCAGAAAACACCCAGACCAGAAGATGATTGCTGTCAATACTGATAATATCCTTTTCATCTGTGGTGGAGCTTTTGATGGAATCGCCAGACATATTGGAAAGCGCCTAAATACGCAACCCATGGGATTTGGCAAAGCAAAAGATAATGCGGTTGCAGATAGAGAAAATCTTCTTCAGTACGTTACTTCGCAAGACCTGAAAGCTTTTGGTTTGATTCCTGAACTCATAGGAAGACTTCCAATCTTAACTCATCTGGATCCACTACATAGAGATTCTCTGAAAAGAATCTTGACAGAGCCTAAAAATGCATTGGTGAAGCAATATGATAAATTACTCAAAATGGAAGGAGTAGATATCGTATTTGAAGAAGATGCAATTGATTTTATTGTGGACAAAGCAGTAGAATTCAATCTTGGTGCTCGCGGTCTAAGATCTATCTGTGAAGCCATCATTACTGATGCGATGTATGAAATCCCATCGGATGATTCCATCAAAGAATTGGTTATTGATGCGAAATACGCACAGAGTAAATTTGATAAATCTAAATTTAAAAGATTGCAAGTAGCTTAAAACCTTACATTGCATCTGATATAGAAAATCCCTTCAATTATTTTTGAAGGGATTTTTTTTGATTGAAAAGGTATTAATCCAGTGATATTAAAAAGGTCATCACAGATTCTTTGGGTATTTCTTGTAGCGATCCTGAAATTTCAATTGCTGCTAAATTAGAATTCTCGTCGGTTATGTATGCCTTGATCCACTTCGTGTCAGAATTAGCTATTTTCAATAGTTCCGAGGTAGGGTTGCTATTCAACACAATCAAAACAATGTCTTTTGTATCCGGATTTTGAAATGCTGAGACCATTAATTTTTCATTGGAAACATCTAAGCCTATTCTTTGATATCCAGGTCTTATAAAACGACTATAATTCCCTAAAACCCATAGCATTTTACTTTCAAAAAATCGCCCATCTTTCTTCTCTTTATCAATATAAATAAGGCCATCCTTGTAATTGTAAGGTGAAATCGCCAACCACCAATTCCATGCTGAAGCATTTGAAATGGTCAAATCCTGATGAATGACCCTCGCCATATACAAAGCGGATTTCATGCCCAAATCTCTACCATTCCCTCTAATTTCACCCTCATTATCTCCCAAAATACAATATTCAGACATCCAATAATTTAAACCTGGAATGGAGGCTACAGTAGAAGCGACTTTGGCTCTAAGGTCAGCAGATTTATCCAGTGGACTTGTTGTAAAATAGCTATGCGCAGAAATGACATTAGAAAGGTTTGACAAATCTCCCAAATACGTTGGAGACTTCTGATCAAAAAATGATTTCACCTGTGTACCTCGTTGCGGCTTGTCTGCTTTTTCAAACAAGTAATTAATTTTACCTGCCTCCGCTACATCAATCTTCACTTTAATGTCATGCTCTTGAAAGGAAGTATTGATCCCTTTTACCAATTCAGCAATTTGTTCATTGGTGTAGGGATTCCCTTCTTGTCCTCCATCCGACCAATCCCATTGGGGTTCGTTTACTGGACTCACATAGCCTGGGTTTAATCCCATCTTTTGCAGGCCAGAAACAACATCACTTAGATAGTCTGAAAAATCATCAATTGCATCTGTTTTTAGATTGGATCTCCCATCACTGGAATATGCCTTTGAATTTTTGGTAAACTGAATGGGCGGGCTATTTGAAAAAAGCAAAAGCTTCTCTACACCCCTATTTTTTGCAGCCTCAGCAAACCAAACTTGTCTTTCAGCTTTGGACATATCTAATTCCCCTTTATTGCCTAAAAAGGACTCTGCCCTCCTCCATTCATCTTTAATTCCGCTTGTTTCACCTTGCTCTGCACTTCCAGCCCCGAGGTTAAATCTCCACATAGAAAGCCCGATCCCTTCCGGATTTCCCTGTTTCATTTCCTGACTAAACAATAGATTAGCAATGGCCTCTTTTTTGGCTTCTGGCCAATTCCCAACAAATTGAGCTGACCAAGCATCAGAAGCTCCAAAATGATCTATTGTTTGGAATTGAACCTCAGGATGGAGAGTAACCGAAATTTCATTTTTAGTTTCCTGCGCTTTGGAAATTGTAACCGATAGCAAAAAAAGAAATAGGCATATTCTAAAATTCATGGAATTTAGTTATTGTTTGATAAACTGGCCAAAATAAGATCCGCTGTCACTTCAGAAGCTTTTTGTATCCCAAGTTTTTCCTGAATCAAATCATAGCCTTGAAGCATTTGACCTTTGTAAACTTGATCAGATAAAATCAAACTCAATTCCTTTTTAAGATTCTGAACTGAAAATTCACCTTGGATCAATTCTTTGACTACTTCTTTTTCAGCAATTAGATTTACCAAAGAAATAAAACCGATTTTCACCAGTCTTTTAGCAATGAAATAGGTGATCGGGCTGGTTTCGTAAACAACCACTTGTGGAACTCTGAACAATGCTGTTTCCAAGGTGGCTGTGCCCGAAGTTACTACAGCGGCTACTGCATGTGTAAGCAAATCATAAGTCTGGTTAAACACCACTTTTAATCCCGCCTTACGAGCTGGCAAATAAATTGATTCATCTAAGCTATCCACGCCTGCAATGACAAATTGTGCTCCTGGAAATACACCTGTCAACTCAACCATTTTATTCAACATGGATTGCACTTCCTGCTTTCTACTACCAGGAAGCAAGGCAACGATCGGTTGGTAGTTCAACTCATTCTTCTGAAAGAAAAAGTCATGCTTTTGAAATTTCTTTATTTCATCAAATAGTGGATTCCCAACATAAGTCACTTCCATGCCATACGTTTGGAAAAATGCAGGTTCGAAGGGTAATATGGAATAAATATGATCTGTAAATGCTTTTAACTTTAAGGCTCTTTTTTGATTCCAAGCCCAAACTTTAGGCGGAATATAATAATGAACAGGAATCCCCTTTTCTTTTGCGAAAGCAGCTATTTTCATGTTGAAGCCACCATAATCAACCAAAATAATTGCATCGGGTTGATAAGAAATGATATCAGCTTTGACTGTTGATAGGTATTTCAAGACTTTCCGAAACCCTAATACCACTTCCAAAATACCCATTAAGGCGATCTCTGAATAATCTACAGCCAAATCCACTCCTGCATTTTGAGAGTAACTCCCTCCCATCCCTCTAAAGTCAAGGTTTGAGTTTTTTTCTTTTAAAGCCAAAACCAAATTGGAGGCATGCAAATCACCGGATCTTTCACCGGAGATGATGTAGAGTTTGTGAGGAGAAATCAAGTTTTAGTTAGATGTGATAAGTGAAAAGTAATATGTGGAAAGTAGAAAGCAACTCCAAATCAAGACTGTGTCCTATTTACAAAATAAATCTGCTTTATTGATCATGGAGTTTAACATGTGATTAATGGTGATACATTTATCTAGCAATATTTTTTCTTGATCAATGGTAATATAACCACAATCATGAGCAATTTCTACCCAATGCTGCGTCTCAAATTGCTCCGCGTCACCATCTGTGAGCTTGCTTATGAAGTGCCTAACAAATCGTCTCTTCCCCCAACTTTCGGCTATTTGCGCACCTATTGATCGGGAAGACCTTCTAATCTGATCAGTCAAGGAATATCGTTCTTCAGCTGGAAAAATAAGTGATAGTTTATAAATCATAGAGGCGAGCTCACGAGATAACTTATATAAACTTCTAGTTCTTTAAAAGAATTTACAAAAGCCACAGCGAAAACATTTAGGATTAAAAATATATTATGCGCTTTACAATATTCTGACTTAAACCTCTTACCTATCACATTTCACCTACAGCACCTACTCCAAACTTACTACTCACTATAAATTTTAATCTCCAAAGTATTCCACAAAATTCCTTGGCGTTTCGTAAAGGGTTAATTTATGAAGTCCTCCATGATGGGTAAGTTCACGTACTGCAGGCTCAAGAATCTTCCAGAATTCCATCACCAAGTTTTCACAACTTGCCAATTTACCTTCCATAAAATCTACATCCACATTAAGGTTTTTATGGTCCACCCGGTCAATAACTAAAGTCCGGATAGTAGTACTCAATTTTTTCAAATCCACTACAAAACCGGTTTCTGGGTCGGGAGTTCCTTTGACCATAACTATCAGCTCAAAGTTATGCCCATGCCAGTTGACGTTGGCGCAAGGACCAAATACTTCCACATTTTTTTCCTCGGACCACTTAGGGTTCCAAAGTTTATGTGCGGCATTGAAATGTTCTTTTCTACAGACGTAAATCATAGATTCTTAAATAGGTCGCAAAGTTAAGTAAAAAGACAGAAAATCATGAATGAACAGTAAAAAGGAAAGTCAAAGCACTAAATCTATATTTCTTTAGAAATAAAAAAACACCACCTAGCGAATGCTAGGTGGTGTTCCATATTTTGAAATAAACAACTATCTAAAATTAGACAGAGGTCTTTTTACTTTTTAACCATTGTTTGTTCAAAGGCATAGCCACTTGACACAAAAGAAAGGTAAATTGTTTTTGTTTCTGGATCCCAATAATTATCTGGGCTATTGGTTACAGGACCTAATCCTGATACAGATAGCACCTGAGCATAATTTGTGTCTGGATTTACTTCAATTACGGTTTGGTTTGAATAAACCCCAATCAAGTTTGAAGTAGTAGTGAACTCACCAGTAGTAGACATATGAACGGTGTTAGTACCTGATCCAAATGGACTAGAATAAGTGTTTGTCCAATCTCCGGCCCACTGATTATTTGGGATAACCGCATAGATCATATTGCTGAAGTTACCACTTACTTGACCAGAAGAAGCAGAAGCAATTCTGATTGGAAGCGCATAGTTCTTATCAAAACCAAACTGATCTGGTCTTACAGTAACTATAACACTCACTCTTTTCTCGCCTTTTGGAATCGTAACAGTAACTGAGTTACCACCACCTGGCAATTCGTAGCTACTATCGTCAATGATGTAATATCCATTTGACTCGTCTAATCCTTGATCTGCATTAAAGTCATCAAGAGCAGAAGGAGCAACTTCGATTGTTACATCGATATCTTCTGGAGCATCAAATGCACCAGAATACTGAACGATCACTTCAATTTGATCTTCAGGAACAGACTCAAATGTCAATCTGTTCATTGGATAAATACTACCAGAAGTAGCCAATGGACCAATTTCAACTATCTCAATAATTCCAGTTGAATTGGAAGGATCGAATAATGGATCCTCATCCAAGCAAGACGTTAGTGTAAGAAGTACTACACCGAACAGTCCTAGTTTATTTATAAATGATTTCATAATAGTTTTCTTTAACTGTTAATTATTGGGCTTGCCAGAAAATCAAAGTAGTGAACTGGCTAACTCCGGTAGGAACGTTATCCGTGTTCAACTGGAATTCAGACGAAGCATACAAATATCTTACTGGCAACTCATCTGCTCTAGAAGAAGTAGACAGGATAGATGCGAATGTTTCTCTTGGATTAATAGAACCATTCACGATTTTTGGATAAGCAGTTCTTCTAAATTCAGTCCAAGATTCCTGACCGTTTAGGAAGTTAAGTGCAATGTATTTCTGCGTGATGATAGCTTCCAATTTTTGCTCGTCAGAGCTTGCTGACTCATAATTCACTAGGTAATTACCAGCATTTTCAGCCAAATAAGTGTCAAAATCAGCAGCAGGATCCATATCAGATGAAATGTTTCCGTCAGCACCTTTGTACAAGTACTCGAAAGAAGCAAGGATACCGTTTTCAAACGCACCTTTATCATCACCTGAAAGGTAACCTTTCATGTAAGCTTCAGCTTGCAATAAGTAAGACTCAGCTGCCAACATGATTGGGTAACCTGCAGTTCTACCTTTTAATAAACCGATAGTGTTTGTCGCATCAGATCCAGATCCAGTACCTACATACCATGCAGTCTGTCCTGAAAGTGCAGCAGGGTTATCAACCAAGTTACCAAGCTGTCCAACTGGAGTGTTGCTCAAGAAGCTACGGTAAGTAGCAGCACCTCTACCGTTATCAATAATTTTGGTTCCGTCATAGAAGCTATAAGTATAAATACTTGGAATAGCAGATCTACCTGATCCTGCAAGAGAACCTGCAGCATTTGAGTGATATCTATTCCAAAGTGGACTCTGCTTACCGTCAGTAGCGATATAACCTGGATTCAAAATAGCATCATCAGTCAAGAAACCAACTCCCATATCCATAGAAGCAAATTCAGTAGAAGCAAATCCACTAGTTTCAGAAGAAGAAGACATTCTTAGAAGAAGTCTCAATTTCAAAGTATTTGCAAATTGAGCCCACTTGTTTATATCTCCTCCGAAAATAACATCCGCAGAACCAAGACCGTTAGCACCTTCAGCATTTTGGAAAATATCAATTGCTCCGTTCAATTCAGCCACCAAATCTTGGTAAACAGCTGTTTGTGAATCGTAAGCTGGAGTTACATTCTCAGCTCCCTGAAGACCTTCAGAGTAAGGTACATCACCAAAAACATCTACTAGCATATGGAAATCAAATGCTTTCATTGTTTTAGCTACTGCTTGGAAGTAAGCCAAAGAAGGATTTTCTGCAGTTTCTTCGATGATATACTGATAGTTAATCAAATCATCATAAGTAGAACTCCAAAGTCCATTATAGCTTGAAGTAGTGTAGTTATAGGTTACTGTAGAACCCCAACCACCATAACCACCGGCATTGACGGTGTATCCATTAATCCACTGGGCACTGCTACTATAGCTTAGCAACAAGTTTCCTGTATTTGTCAAGGCGTTCGGTAACACCAATTCTGGTGTCGCTGAAGTAGCCTGGTTTGGATTCTCATTATCTCCAAGGAAGGACTCACAGGCCGTCAAAGAGATAAAAGAGAATGCTACTAATATTCTTAATATATTTTTCATTTCAATCTAATTAAAATGTTAATGTAATTGATCCACCGAAGAATCTAGTAGGTGGTGTTGCAGCCAAGGTTACAATACCAATTGCATTACCAGCGCTGAAGTTATAATCTGGGTCAGTATAAACGTTAGACTTCGGAGTGAAGATCAATAGGTTTCTACCTTGAGCGGTGATTGTAGCTCCCTGTACAAAACCAATTTTATTCATGAATGAAGTAGGGACATCATAAGAAATTGCAACCTCTCTAAGCTTCCAGTAATCACCGGATACCAAATAGTTTTCTGCAACATTTCTTCTGAAAGAACCATCAGTCCAGAAACCAGCTCCACCATCTGTAACAGTGATGTTAGTGTTCTCGATGTATGTACCTGGATTCTCAGGATCTTCATATACAGAGTTTGGAATTACGAAACGCTCTCTGTTGAAGTAAGTAGTGGTGATACCAGAACCGGAGAAGTCAAATGAACCTCCACCGTTATAAAGGATCTTGTATCCACCTCTATATTCTGCCAAAGCATAAAGTCTGAAGCCTTTGTAAAGAACCTCTGCATTCAAACCTAATCTATGCTTAGGAACTGTATTTCCTAAAACAGCTTGCTGTTCTGCAGCGCTTGGGTAACCAGTTCTTGGGTCTACGATGATTCTTCCTTGCTCATCTTTATTATATACAGTTCCCTGTAAGATTGGGAAAGGCTGACCTTTGATTGCATATACCTGAGCTTGTCCACCAGAAGAAAGAGCCAACTGATCAGAATCATCAGATAAAGAAACTACCCAGTTGTCATTGAATGTATAGTTAGCACCCACAGTCAATTGGAAGTTGTTTCTAGAAAGAGCTACCACGTTTAAGTTCGTCTCGATACCTTCGTTAGCCACCACACCGGTGTTTTGTAGGTAAGACGAGAAACCAGTAGAAGTCGCTACACCAGTTGGGATAGTTTGGTTCTTAGTTTCTGACTTATAGTAAGTGAAAGCACCGTTGACTTTGTTTTCAAACAATTGGAAATCAAAACCTGCCTCATAAGCTGTAGTGATCTCTGGCTTAAGATTAGCAGCTACCAATCTGTTATCCAAAGAATACCCTGAAAGACCTCCGTAAGGGAAACCTGCAGATGGGCTGAAAGTTGGAGCTAATTGGTAAGCACCGAAGTTACTGTTGTTACCCAAGTTAACTTGACCTACTTGAGAGATACCACCTCTAAGCTTGAACAAGTCAAAAGTACTAGACTCCATTAAAGCAGGAATCGCGTTTGTAGCATCGAAAGAAACAGATGCTGCTGGGTAGAAGAAAGAACGGTTATCTTTCGCAAGGATTGAAACCCAGTCATTTCTACCTGTCAATTCTAAGAATAAGAAGTCTTTATAGGCAGTTTTCAACTGAGCAAAAACACCCACCTGAGCTGCTTGATAATTTGCTTCTGAAGCAGAAGCTTCACCTACTCTATTGGAAACGTTGTAAAGTCCTGGGATTACGATACCGTTAGCACCAGTACTTACGCTTTTATATCTGTTTTGTCTTAAACTGTTACCCAACAATAAATTGAAGAAGAAATCTTCTCCAGCCGCTTTTTTCAACATGATCAAAAGATCGGAGTTGATTTGCGTGTTGAATCCAGAGTTATCACTTACACCACCGGCGATATCTGTTTTAGCAGCAGAAATATCCTTTGTGTAATCAGAGAAAGTAAACTGACCTGTAGTAGACTTACTGTAGAAGTATCTGTTAGAGATACCTACACGGTAGGTTACGTCCATCCACTGTATAGGCTTATACTTCAATTCAATGTTACCTACGATGTAATCATTTCCTGAATTCTGACGGTTATTATCGATCGCGAAGTAAGGGTTATCATAATACTCATTGTAGTAACCATTAGGATTAGCGAAGGGATCGTTCTCCCAATCTTGGTAGCTAGTCAAAGGTATATGAGCTGGCGTTTGAAGAATATTATCAAACATACCACCCGTTACAGTTGTGATATCGTATCTATTCTGCACGTAGTTAGAAGAGTAGTTCAATGCGAATTTCTTGCTGAATTCTCTTGTTCCGTTGAATCTGATAGAAGCTCTAGTGTAGTTATCACCTGGAGTCGTACCGTCATTATTCAAATACTGCGCAGAGAAGAAAGTGGTTGAGTTTTCACCACCACCTGAAACAGTTACATCAGTTTGATTAGTGATACCAGTTTCCCAGAAATTATTTTTAGCTCCAGTTGGAGAATAAGGAATAGTTTGGATAGATCCATCTTCCAATGGCTTACCAATATTTACCATAGAACCGTCAAATCTTGGTCCGTACTGCTGATTTTCGTAAGGAACATACTGATGTGGGTAACCACCGGCATATCCAGAACCGAACTGATCTTGAATTTCAGGATAGAAACTCACATTTTCCAAGTTCATAGTATGACCTACAGTCACACGAGTACTTCCTGCTTTACCTTTCTTAGTAACGATGATCAAGGCACCATTAGATGCAGCAGATCCATAAAGAGCAGCAGCATTTGAACCGTTCAATACAGTGATTTCCTGAATATCTTGTGGATTCAGGTTTCCTAGAATAGAATTAGGGACAATTACATTATCCACAACTACTAAAGCTTCGTTGTTACCTGTTAAAGAACGGCTACCTCTTAATACTACTCTTACGTTAGGGTTTACACCAGAACCAGTAGTATTAATCTGCATACCTGCCACTTTACCAGTTAGACCTGCAGCTACGTTTACTGCTCTACCTTGAGCAACGTCACGAGTTTCAATACTAGTAGCATTGTAACCCATCTCGATTCTTCTGGATTCGATACCAGCAGCACCGGTTACTACTACCTCCTCTAGACTTTGCGCATCTTCACGCAAAACCACATTAATGATGGATTTTTGTCCAACATTAATCTCTTGAGTAGAGGTTCCTATAAAACTGAATACTAAAACCGCATCCGGTCCAGGAACAGTAAGAGTGAACTTACCGTCAAGGTCGGTTGCCGTTCCATTTGTTGTGCCTTTCACAAGCACTGTTGCACCAGGGATAGGTGATCCATCCTCGCCGGATGTCACCACTCCTGTGACTTGACGTGATTGAGCAAAAGCGATAGCTGTTGCCAAACAAAACGTCAATCCAAGAAGTAATATTTTCTTCATAATGGTTTGGTTGATATTTAATTAAGCGGTAATACTAACTTTTCTTTATAAGTATACCATAACTTTTAGATAAAAAGTTGACGGATGGTTAAATCAAAAAAAACAAATAAAATAGAGGTATCACCTAAATTTTCAGCATATTATTTTTGTCCTTTTCTTTTAAAGGCCGATTTCAGAAATACTATTTCATTAATCATAAATATTTCAAAAGTTAATTTTTCTAAATTTTCTTAAATATTTAATATTTTAGTTGTTTTTATGATAATCAGAAATTAACACTTATTTACCTTTAATAGCATATACCTTATTTGGTATTTCACATGAAAACAGAATTTTAAATAGACTTATATATAATAAAACAAGTAATAATTCTAAAAATCAGGTTAAAATTTCATCCAAAAAATTGATGAATAACGCCAAAACCCTATCATACCGCCTTTTTAGGAGCACAAACTGCAAAACCCATTCAAAACCGGACTAAAACATTCTTTCCAAAGACGGGAATTAAAATAAATAACATATACCAATGACCATTAGCGAACACAATATCATTATACTATATATATTAACAATCACGAAATATACTATTGATCAAATTAACCAAAGCTGAATATCATATATATAATAACCCTATAAACCAATTTAATATAAAATCACATAGTCTTTTTGTACAAAAATCTCATTTATAAAATGCAATTAATAGAAGTACAATTTAAGACTTCAGTTAATTATTAAAGAAAAAACAGGTTGTTACCAATGATTATTTCAAATAGAAACTAAAAAACAAAATAGTAATTCATAAAAATTTAGTTAAACAGAATATAAAATTTCAACCCAATAGATTATTGTTAGATAATTTGAATATAAAGGAGGTTAATAATTTAATTTTACCAACATCAATTAAATTATTCTGTGAATCAAAGGATTTAAAAAATTATCCTAAAGAACCTTTACGGTGATTCTTCGGTTCAGCGCTTGGTTTTGAGAATTCGTGTTGGGCACCATAGGTTCTTTATCCCCTTTACCTTCTACCATTACACGCCCAGGGTGCATTCCTTGCTCCACAAGATATTGCTGTACACTCTGGGCACGTTTTAAGCTAAGCTCTTGATTGTAGCTAGGAGAACCCACGTTATCGGTGTGACCTGAGATCAGGATATTTACGTTTGAGTTTTCCTTTAAAAATTTCAAAAGCCTTTTCAAGGAACTTAATGACTCAGGCTTTAAGTCGTATTTATCAAAATCAAAGAAGATGTTTTCAAACACAAACTCCTCCCCTGGGGCCACAGGAACCAGTTCTACATCGAGATCTTTTACATTCTGAAGCTTATCACGCTCCACATTGTAGATCTTTGGCAAGAAGCCTTTCTTTTCCACATAAAGACCTGAGATAGATTTTTCAGGGTAGAGCATCATAAACTCCCCTGTCTTTCCATCCGCTTTAAATTCGTATAAAGTACTGTCATTGGCTAAGGAGACCAAAGAAAGTGTTGCATCTATGGGCTCCCCTGTTTTTGCATTAAAAACCTTCCCTCCCGTCACCGTTAAGTTTTCACCCAAATAGATTTCCTCAGGAAAATTAAACCTATACAACAAGGATCTGTCATTTCCATTTTCCGCAGAAGTTAATTCTGTGAAGTAGGCATAGTCTTTTTGGGCAGTAATAAATAAAGCGACTTGATCTAGATGATCATTAATAGGTAAACCCAAATTCTCAGGCTCCGTAAATTCTCCCCCCTCCACTCGCGAAAGGAATATATCCATTCCCCCAAAACCCTGGTGCCCTTCGGAAGCAAAAAATAAAATCTCATTATTAAAAAACATAAAGGGTGAAACCTCATCCTTCGCAGTATTGACCGGCTCTCCTAGATTTTGGGCTTCCGACCAACTGCCATCCTCTTGCCTAACGCTATACCAAATATCATTGCCTCCAAACCCACCTCTTCTATTAGAAGAAAAGAACAAGATTCTACCGTCTGCAGAAAGAGAGGGCTGAGAATCCCAAGACCTGGAATTCACTTCTTTCCCCATGTTCTTCGGCCGTTGCCAGATTCCGTTCGTTTTATAAGCGATGTATAAATCGCAGCTTCCTTGACTATCTGGAGCATCACAAGAAGTATATATCAAAATATTTCCATCCGCAGTGACTGAACAGGTCCCTTCGTTGTATTGAGAATTTATAGTAGAGGCAATACCAACAGGAGGCGTCCATGTACCGTCTGGCTCAAGGTATGAAGTGAAGATATCTTCCTTATCGAAATTGCCTGTACCATCTCTCTTGGTAAATAAAATTTGTTCTCCATCTGCTGTTAGGACTGGAAAATATTGGAGTTGAAATTGATTGATCGGTTCATCTAGCTTTTCTTTTGTGATTGCTTTTGCTTGTCCTAGCTGATTTTCCAAAAAATCCATTTGCTCTTTCATCTGAACGTAGTAAACGGTCTTTTTAAAGTCTGCATCAAAAAGTGGATCAGAATTCTGAAATTCATCAAATGCTTTTTGAAACTCACCTTTGTCCAAATATAAGTTGGTAAAGAGCCATCCATAATCCGCTACATTCTTAGGACTGGCATTCTTTCCTCCGAGCCTGGACTTCCCTGCAATTGCTACAGTCTCAGCCTCCTCTATCCTTCCTTGAGTCATGAGCAACTGAGACATCTTTACATAGGCTTCTAAAAAGGAGGCTTCTCTATTAATCGCATCCTGATATTTTTCTATTGCCTTATCATATTGTCTCGAGAGTGTCAGCTCCTCTGCCTCCTTAAAAAATTTGATTGCCCTACCATCAATGATGGAATAAGTCTGAGCTTGTGCTAGACTACATATGAAAAAAAGTACAAAAACAGCGAAAATTCGTCTCATGGACTTAGGGTATGTCCATAAATTTATGAGTTTGAAGCGAAATTTTCCAATTTGGATGATATTTCGAGTAGTTTATAATTAAAGGAGTGAATTTCTCTGATTTACTCCACTCTGGTTGAAGCCTCAATTCGCAGTTCTCATTGACCTTTAAAGCATGTTCTTCAGCAAAAGCAAAGTCGCTATTGTGAAACACAACCACTTTTAGCTCATTTGCCACCTTATATATAGAAGGATGAGGCTTCTTGAATTTCTTGGGTGAAAAACATACCCAATCAAAATCTCCAGAAAACGGATGTGCCCCGGAAGTTTCAATATTCGTAGTAAAGCCTTTTTCTTTCAGAAGGGAAGTCAAAGGCCCAAGATCATACATCAAAGGTTCTCCTCCCGTAATCACTACTAGTCTCCCCGGGTATTTTACTGCCTCAGCGACAATTTCTTCAATGGGTAAAATTGGCCATTTACCAGCTTCCCAGGATTCTTTCACGTCACACCAGACACAACCTACATCACAGCCCCCAAGCCGGATAAAATAAGCAGGATGTCCAGTAAATCTACCTTCCCCTTGGATGGTATAAAATGCTTCCATCAAAGGAAGCGATAAGCCTTTTGCAATCAATTCTTCTGTCTTCATGAATTTTTGATAAAGCGGGCAATTGAACCGCTGGTGAAAATCAGGGGCAAAGGTAAGGTTTTTTAAGTTGTGAAGCGATAAAGATCAACTTTGTAAAGTTACCCTATTCAAAACCTGAACAAATATTGGGGCTATAGACGTTTATGCATCAAGATTCGATAATCCCTTACGTCACCTTTTTGGATCACTTCCTCGATATGAAACCCTCTTTTAAGTCCAAACATTACCATAGCCGTAAAGCGATTTCGAGTTTTAAAAAAGACTTCATGAAACCCATTTTCTTGAGCCCATTTTTCTTGATAGTCTGCCAAGCCTTTTGCGACTCCAGTTTTTCTGTACTTAGGAATCACTCCACCCATCCAAGAATAAAAAATTTCAGGGTTGTCGCTTTCATAACCCACTTTAAAACCAGCAAGCTCTCCATTTACCTCCGCCACCAAAGCTAAATGAAGTTTATCTTTTAGACGATCTTGATAAAAGTCGATTTTTACTTCACCCTCAAACTCCGGGATTAACAGATGAATTTGATAAAGCTCTTCTAAGGAAGCTTTTTTGATTATGAATCGATCTGGCTTTTCTTTCAAGGAAAGGACATTAAATAAAAATTGGAAAACTGGCTTCTATACAAATTTAGTAAAAGCTCAGTTTTCCAATCTTAACTATTGCTATAATCTAGTCCTTTTTAAGCGTCGGGTAAGTCACTCCCAATTGCTCCAAATAGCTATCATATTTGGTTTCATCATAATAATACTTTTCCATCATAGGACGATATAAATCCATGATTTGCTTGTTCAAATAAATTGGCGCTTCATCATCAGCAGAAATCATCGGTTTATATTCTTCCTCTTTCGTCTGAACATTTTTAAAGTAATCCCAAGCTTCATCCACCAATTCAGGATTCAGTAGAAAATCCAAAATCGTCATTGCTTCAGCTTTGGCTCCCGCTGTAACACCTTTGTGAGCAATCGGTGTGGCCATTGCAATAGCATTTGCCCAATGATGACCTGGAAGTCCAGGGATATTGGATGGAAATCTCATCGTGACTGTAGGCAGCACCCAAGAAACATCACCAATATCATCAGAGCCACCAGAGCGAGGAGTCGTTACTGGCAAGCCTATCGTATCCAACTTGGTTGGAAGTCCTTCTTTTCGAGAAGAATTTACTTCCTCCTGAACTGCTTTGGCTAATGCCTGATCTTCCTCAGACCATTCGGGTAAACCCACTTTTTGGATGTTAGCGTACATCTTTTCAGCAATAACTTTGTTGAAATGCCTTGGCCAAGCAGTTCCAAGAATTTTGGACGTCATCTCAGTATCCGTCATCAATGCAGCACCTTCAGCCATTTTATTGGCCACATCGTACATTTCCATGATTCCGTCATATTTCACATCTCGGAAATAATACCAAATAGAAGCTTTTGAAGGAACCACATTGGGCTGATCTCCACCATCAGTAAAAATAGAGTGTGACCTCTTTAATGGATCTAAATGCTCTCTTCTATAATTCCAACCTACATTCATTAATTCAGCAGCATCCAATGCACTTTTACCCCTCCAAGGAGCACCAGCTGCATGGGCGGCTTCACCACTAAACGTATATTCTACGGAAATCAAGCCAGTACCGGAGGCCTGTCCATAGCTTACTCCCAAATTGCTACCCACATGGGTGAAAATACAGATATCTATATCATCAAACAGTCCATCTCTCACGAACCAAGCTTTGGAGGCAACCAATTCTTCTGCAATTCCTGGCCATAGAATCAGCGTTCCGCCGATATCTTCCCTTTCCATGATTTTCTTCACCGCCAAAGCTGCAGTAATATTAAGAGGAATCCCTGCATTATGACCTTCCCCATGTCCCGGAGCTCCATCTATAATAGGTTTGTGATAGGCAACTCCTGGATATTGAGAAGCCTTTGGGATATCATCGACATCTGAACCTAACGCGATGACGGGCCCATCTCCATTACTCCATGTAGCAAACCAGGCAGTTGGAATACCTGAAATACCCGTTTTTATTTCAAACCCATTTTCTTGGAGAATTCCTGTGAGGTACTTGGAAGACTCAACCTCTTGAAAGCCAAGTTCAGCGAAACTAAAAATCTTATCGACCATCACTTGGCTCATTTTAGCCTCCTGCCCTACAATAGCCGCAACCTCTTCCTTCAAAGCTTCCTGTTTCTTTTCGGAAAGCTTTTTTTGCGCCACAACCAAATTGCAGCATAATAATGCGGAACAAACAAGAAGCGTTTGTCGCCATTTAGTAATAATTTTCATATGATTGGTGGTTAGGTTTTTCTGAAAATACTAAAAAGACCTGAGTTGATTTCAAAAAAATGATCAAAGGGAAATATTAATAGACAGGAGGAATTAGGAATTTTCATTCCAAACCCAGTCAATTTTCCTATTTTTGCAGGCGTTTAGCTAAAAAAATTAAGAAAAGTTCAATCATGGCGGAATACACTTTTAGGGAAATAGAAAAGAAATGGCAGGCTTACTGGGAAAAGAATCAAACGTTCCTAGCTAAGGTCAATCCTGACAAACCAAAGTTTTACACCTTGGACATGTTTCCATATCCTTCAGGCGCTGGGCTTCACGTAGGCCATCCACTGGGATATATTGCTTCCGATATCGTCGCTCGATTTAAAGCACTCAAAGGCTTTAATGTACTTCACCCGATGGGTTACGATAGTTTTGGCTTACCTGCTGAACAATATGCGATTCAGACTGGGCAACACCCTGCTATTACAACCGAACAAAATATCACCAGATATACGGAGCAATTAAAGAACATTGGTTTTGCTTTTGACTGGAGTAAAGAGGTAAGAACCTCCAATCCAGATTATTACAAGTGGACCCAATGGATCTTTATGAAGCTTTTCAACAGCTATTACGACCAAGATGCTGATAAAGCCCTTTCCATTGAATCTTTGATTTCAAAGTTTGAAACAATTGGAAATGCAAGTGTAAAGGCTGTCTGCGATGATGAGACTCCTACTTTCTCTGCTGACGAATGGAATGCTTTCTCCGATCAGGAAAAGCAAGAAATGCTTCTTAAATATAGATTAACATTCTTAGCTGAAACCACGGTTAACTGGTGCTCTGCCTTAGGAACTGTTCTTTCTAACGATGAGGTGAAAGATGGTTTTTCTGAGCGAGGTGGACACCCAGTGGAGCGAAAGAAAATGATGCAGTGGTCAATGCGAATTACTGCCTATGCCGACCGATTATTGAAAGGTTTAGACAAAGTGGATTGGTCAGAGCCTATCAAAGAAATGCAGCGAAACTGGATCGGGAAATCTATCGGAGCAGAAGTAATTTTTGACGTCAAAGACTCTGAAGAAAAAATCAAAGTATTTACCACCAGAGTGGATACTATATATGGTGTTACTTATTTGGCTTTGGCTCCTGAATCTGATTTAGCAGCAGCGCTGATCACAGAAGATCAAAGAGAACAAGCCGAAGCCTACATTGAAGTTGCCAAAAACCGTTCTGAGCGTGAGCGAATGAGCGATGTTAAAACAATTTCAGGTGCGTTTACAGGTTCTTATGCCATTAACCCATTTAATGGTGAGGAAATTCAGATCTGGGTGGCTGATTATGTTTTGGCAGGTTATGGAACTGGAGCTGTCATGGCCGTTCCTGCTCATGATGAGCGTGATTACAATTTTGCCAAACATTTTGACCTTGAAATCAGACAAGTGATTGAAGGTTCTATGGAAGAAGGGTCATTCCCGGGCAAAGATGGATACATCATCAATTCCGGCTTTATTTCTAATATGTATATGAAAGAAGCCATGATCAAAGCCATCGAATTCTTGGAGGAAAAAGGGATTGGTAAAGGTAAAATCCAGTACAGAATGCGGGATGCCATTTTCACCCGTCAACGCTATTGGGGTGAGCCTCTTCCTGTTTATTTCAAGGAAGGACTTCCTTATCTAGTAGATGAAAAAGACTTGCCTTTGGTTTTACCGGAGGTTGATAAATACTTGCCAACGGAAGATGGTGAACCACCTTTGGCACGCGCCACAGATTGGACTTACAAAACTGCAGATGGTGAGTTCCCATTGGAAAAAAGTACCATGCCAGGTTGGGCTGGATCCAGCTGGTATTTCTTTAGATATACTGACCCTAAAAACGAAAGTGAATTTGCTGATAAAGCAAAAACTGATTATTGGGGATCTGTAGATTTATATATCGGTGGCTCTGAGCATGCGACTGGACACCTTTTATATTCCAGGTTCTGGACCAAATTCTTATATGATTTGGGTGTAGTAAGCATCGATGAACCATTCCAAAAGATGATCAACCAAGGTATGATTCAAGGTAGATCAAACTTTGTTTATCGAGTAAAAGGAACCAATCAGTTTGTGAGCCACGGCTTGAAAGATCAATACGATACTTTTGCCATGCACGTGGACGTGAATATCGTTTACAACGACCAACTGAATTTGGACAAATTCAAGGCTTGGAGACCAGATTTGGCAGACGCTGAATTCATCTTGGAAGACGGCAAATATATCTGCGGATCAGAGGTAGAGAAGATGTCTAAATCCAAATACAATGTGGTCAATCCAGATGATATCATCGAGCGTTACGGAGCTGACACTTTGAGATTGTATGAGATGTTCTTGGGCCCATTGGAGCAATTCAAACCTTGGAATACAAATGGCATCGATGGAGTTTTTAAATTCCTTAGAAAGCTGTGGAACTTATACCATAACAATGCCGGTGAATTTCAGGTTTCTGATGCTGAGCCAAGTCAAAAGGAATACAAAGCACTGCATAAGGCTATCAAGAAATTGGAAGAGGACATGGAAAATTTCTCTTTCAACACTTCGGTATCAAGCTTCATGATTTGTGTGAATGAATTGACTGCATTAAAATCTAACAAAAGAAAAATTCTTGAGCCCTTGGCGATCTTGATTTCTCCTTATGCACCGCATATCACAGAAGAACTATGGAGCTTATTGGGTAATGAAGAATCCATCACGAAAGCTACATTCCCAGCTTTTGATGAAAGCTATCTTGTAGAAAGCTCCTTTGAATACCCAGTGATGATCAATGGTAAAATGAGAGTGAAGATCAACTTAGACCTTTCTCTTTCTAAGGATCAAATACAAGAGGCCGCTTTGGCAGATGAGACTGTTAAAAAATGGCTGGATGGAAAGGCTCCAAAGAAAATAATTATTGTCCCAGGTAAAATCGTAAACCTAGTTGTCTAACAAAACCTGAACAATAATAAGGGAGCAAGGAAACATTATCATGATGATTCTTTGCTCCTTCTCTTTTTTAAACCCTATTTTTATTTTTCTAAGCTTAAAAAATGATTCTCTATATTCACCCTGTACGAACTGCCTTTACAGATCGAGATCTGCAGATGATCGGGGATGAGTTAGAAATAAAAGCTTTAGAATTCACTCAGAACCCAGTACAGCTTCCATTTTACTTTATTTTACAGTTCTTTCAGCTCTTATGGTTTTTACCAAAAACTTCACAATACCTCTGCTTTTTTGGGGGCTACCACTCTGTCCTTCCCGTTTGGTTTGGAAAAGTATTTAGAAAGAGATGCTTGATACAGGCTGGAGGAATGGATTGCATCAACATGGCTGAAATAGGCTATGGAAATTACAGGAAAAAATGGTTGAGAAAAGCGACTAGTTACAGCTTCAAAAACTGTGATTTAATTCTCCCTGTTGCTGAAGCATTAGTCAAGCAAGACTACCGTTATGACTCCTCCATTTCTGAAAAGCAAGGTTTATTAAATTTGATACCTGAGCTCAAAACCGAGATAAAAGTCATTCCTAATGGGTTCGACACAGATTTTTGGAAAGACTTGAACCAAGAAAGACCCTCATTTTCATTTATAAGTGTTGCCACAGGGACCTCCCATTCAGTCAGAGCCAAAATTAAAGGCTATGATCTAATTGAAGAACTTGCATCCCGTCACCCAGACTGGAGTTTTACTTTGATTGGAGATCCTGCCTATCCTACTTCCATGCCCAACGTAAAAGTTCTAGGTAAAAAATCACCAAATGAGCTAATTCAATTATACAATAAACATCAGTTTTACCTTCAACTCTCCGCCTCTGAGGGCTTTCCAAATTCCTTAGGCGAAGCAATGGCCTGTGGATGTATCCCTGTTGGTTCGGCAGTAGGTGCTATTCCTGAAATCATTGGAGACACAGGAATCATTTTACCACAAAAGAGTCTTCCACAATTAGAAAATTTAATTAACTCTATTCCGAGTTCTAATATTGATTTACTTAGAAAGAGTGCTTCCCAAAAAATTCAAAAGATGTACTCGTACCAAAAGAGAAAGCAGGCTTTACTAAAGGCCTTGTCCTAAAAAAATTCATCTAGTATTTAGACCGAGAATAACGAGAGGATTTTCTCAAGAAATTTTTCCGATTTTTTTAAAAACCTCCTCCCCAAACCAATTTACTAGGGGATTAAACATTTGATTCAGATCAAATAATTCAGAAAATCAAAAATCCTGCACCTAAACTTAATCATTTCATAATCTGCCTATTTTGTGAAAATCAAAACTTTCATGATGATTTTTGGTATTTACCCCTCATATCTACTAAAACAAAAAATTTAACAGTCTATTCGTTTAAGAAACCAGTTTTTTCACTTTTCACACTTTTTTCTAAAAAATGAGGTAATTTTTAAACCTGTTTTTTGAATTCCTGCAAAAATCGATTTGAAAAGAGGGTAAAAAAAAGGGGGCTTTTCGAAAAAAGCCCCCAAATGTGGGTCTATTGTCAATCGTCTAAAACCAAATAATATTCGGCTGATTAGCCTTTCATTTCGTTTTTATGACTTCTTTAATTCCTTAAACTTAATAAAAATGAATTATATCACACAAAAACAGACAAAAATTTTTTGCTTTTTTTTAATTCGATTTGGTTTGAAAAACCTTTGGGGTCAAACCAAACTCTTGTTTAAAGGCTCGGATGAAATAGGTAATATTCCGGAAACCTGCCATATAACATACTTCTTGAATCTGATGATTTCCCAAAAGTAAATATTGCTTGGCCAGATTGAGCCTTTCATGAAGCACAAACTCCATAGGCGTTAAACCCAATTCCTGTTTAAATGATCTCAAAAAATGAGCTTTGCTCATACATGCCTCACCCGCTAAATCATCAAGGGAAATTGTTTCCCGGATATTTTTTTTGATATACTCCACTACATGTGCCATGCGATTTCCACTCGCAAGTTCCTTATAGGTCTTCTCTAACATATCTCTCGCCTGAGTCTGACTTAATCTGATAAGTAATTCTTTAAGTGCTAAAGTTGCGATCAAGTCCTTTTCTTTAGAACCATCCTTAACCCCTATTCGGACAAAGCGATTGATGATCTCTGATAAGTCTTGCGTGTTTATTAAATGAAAGTAACTCAGGTCCAATCCCCAGTCTTTGGTAATTACTTTATCTGGAAATTTCTCATTAAGCAGGTTAAAAGTTGCCTCTATCATTTCCTTTGAAATAGACAGAGCGATGCATTGGGTGGGATTATCCCATTGAGCTTCAGGAAAGTCAATTTTCATCACCTCATTCGGCGGCACGATAACAGATTCACCAGGTAAATATTCAAATCCTGGTTTATCAAATAGATGCATGACTTTTTTCCCTTTCAGCATAGTCGTCAACACCAAATCTCCAAAAACCAAATTCACATCATCAGCCTGCTGATGAGTCTCAAAAATATTCAACTCGCAATTTTCGAGGGTATAGGTCGTGCGGTTTTCTACAAGAGTTTTTAAGTCCCGGGTATTTCTCCAAGGCACTCCTGCAATAAAGTTATTTTGGGTCATGTCAATAATTTACGAATAAATAAATCACTCAAAAAAATAGCTCCTTTTTTTCAGCCATTAATTCCTTCTATATTTCCAAACGGATAAATATCAATACAGGTTGATAGGATGATGTTTCAGTGTAATTTTTTAGAAGAGGTAAATAGGAAATTTGATTAAAACCAAAATAACCGTCTATCATGACAACACTAACATTATCACAGTCTAAGCCTGTGGACCGCCCAGCGGTCAAGGAAAAATACGATCATTTTATTGGAGGCAAATGGGTAGCTCCCAGCTCAGGAGAATATTTCGACAACATCTCTCCGATCGATGGCAAGCCATTTACAAAAGCTGCCCGAGGAAATAAGGAGGATGTTGAGAAAGCCATTGATGCAGCGCATGAGGCATTTCCTTCCTGGTCAAAAACCCCGGCTGCCGAACGAAGTAGAGTTCTCAATAAAATTGCTGATATCATTGAGGAAAACCTGGAAATGCTCGCTCGGTTAGAAACAGTAGACAATGGAAAAGCCTTAAGAGAAACACGAGCTGCTGATTTACCACTTTGTATTGACCATTTTCGATATTTTGCAGGAGTTATCCGAGCTGATGAAAGTAGCATTTCTGAACATGATGAAAACACGGTAAGTATCGCGCTTCATGAACCATTAGGAGTAGTAGCTCAAATCATCCCTTGGAACTTCCCACTTTTAATGGCCACCTGGAAAATCGCACCTGCTTTAGCAGCGGGATGTTGTACAGTGGTAAAACCAGCAGAACAAACTCCCACAAGTATTATGGTTCTTATGGAATTAATTGGAGATGTTTTGCCTCCAGGTGTATTAAACGTAGTTTCTGGCTTTGGAGTAGAAGCTGGAAAACCACTCGCAACGTCCAAGCGAGTAGCAAAAGTAGCCTTTACGGGTGAAACCACCACCGGACGTCTAATCATGCAGTATGCATCTGAAAACCTGATTCCTGTCACCATGGAACTGGGAGGAAAATCCCCTAACATATTCATGAAGTCTGTAGCGGATGAAGATGATGAGTTTTTTGATAAAGCAGTGGAAGGTGCTGTAATGTTTGCCTTAAATCAAGGTGAGGTTTGTACCTGTCCTTCAAGAATCTTAGTCCATGAAGACATCTATGATAAATTCATGGAGAAAGTAGTAGAGCGAACCAAAGCCATTAAAATGGGACACCCACTGGCTGAGGACACGATGATGGGTGCTCAAGCCTCCAACGACCAATACGAAAAAATCCTATCCTATCTGGACATTGGAAAACAAGAAGGAGCAATCGCCCTTTGCGGAGGTGAATCAGCTGGACTCAATTCTGGTTTAGAAACCGGTTATTATGTCAAGCCTACCATCTTCAAAGGCAACAATAAAATGCGTGTCTTTCAAGAGGAAATCTTCGGTCCGGTAACCTGTGTCACCACCTTCAAAACTACCGAGGAAGCAATTGCAATTGCAAATGACACTATGTATGGATTGGGAGCAGGTTTATGGTCTAGAGATGCACATGAACTTTATCAAGTTCCACGAGCCATTCAAGCAGGAAGAGTGTGGGTGAATTGCTACCATGCCTACCCAGCTCACGCCCCATTTGGAGGATACAAAAAATCTGGATTTGGCAGGGAAAATCACCTGATGATGTTAGACCATTATCGTCAAACTAAAAACATGCTAATTTCCTATTCCAAGGATAAACTAGGCTTCTTTTAATATTGTCAATCTCTAATTCCAGAAAAGGCAGGGGAACTATCTCCTGCCTTTCTTTCATTAAATTCAATACATAAACCCAAAGTTATGCAAACTGTTAAAAGAGTATTGATCACGGATCAAGCCAAAGAAGTAATTGACACCTTGAGAAAAAGATTTGGCTCTGAGCTAATGTTTCACCAAAGCGGCGGTTGCTGCGATGGCTCCTCACCTATGTGTTTTGAAAAGGGAGATTTCAAGGTTGGAAGCCAAGATATTTGGCTTGGAGAAGTCTATAACTGTGATTTTTTTATGAGTGCAGACCAATTTGAATATTGGAAACACACCCAATTGACTCTAGATATAACACCCGGAAGAGGTAGTAGCTTTTCTCTTGAAATCCCAATGGGTATTCGGTTTTTGATTCGGTCCAAATTATTCACAATGGAAGAGCTAGGAAATTTGACACCCGTGAAGACTGGAGAAGAGATTTTAGCTGAAAACTAAGTCTCTACCCATTTACTTTCCAATTTTCATTATCTTCAATAGCCCAACCTTATGCTATGAAGAAATTAATATTTGCTATAGGAGTAATTATACTCCTGCTTTTTGCAGTCACAGTTTTTGTCCCACCCTATATTGAGGAGCAAAGAAACCCAGTCAAATCAGCCCCACCTTACTCTGTTTCTCCAGAAGCCCAAGCCCTATATGACCGGTTGGATTTTATTTCAGACCTGCATTGCGATGCTTTATTATGGGGAAGAAATTTGAGAAAACGTGGTGATAGAGGCCATGTTGACTTCCCTAGAATGAGGGAAGCGAATGTCGGTTTAGAAATGTTTACAATTGTTTCGAAATCACCAGCAGGTCAAAATATGAAAAGCAATAGTGCGGATGCTTTTGACAATATTACGCCGCTAACTATCGCAAAAGGGGATCCTCCAAGCAACTGGTTCAGCCTTATCAATCGCACTCTTGCTCAAGCCGAAAACCTTCACAAGTTTATTGAGAAAGAAGAGGGGCAGGTGATTTTTGTAAAAGACCGAACTGATCTAGAGCAACTCATCAGCGCAAGGAAAAAAGATCCATCGGTAGTAGGAGCAATGCTTGGGATTGAAGGAGCTCATGCTTTGGAAGGAGAATTAGATAATCTGGATAAAGTCTATGAAGCTGGAATCCGGATGATTGGCCCAACTCACTTTTTTGACAACAAACTAGGAGGGTCTGCACATGGTGAAAACGGAGCAGGACTTACAGCCTTTGGTAAAGAGGTGATTCAAAGAATGAATGAGCTCAATATTTTCATTGATTTGGCTCATTGCTCACCTGCAATAGTAGACGATGTATTGAAGATGACTACTAAACCCGTTATGGTCTCACATATAGGTGTAAGGGCTGTTTTAGATTCTCAAAGAAACCTAACTGACGAGCAGATCAAAAGAATTGCAGCCAACGGGGGAATAATTGGAATCGCATTTTTTGACATGGCAGTAGGCGAACCGGAGCTTGAAGGAATTATCGAAAGCATGAAACATGTGCGCGACCTAGTAGGAATTGAATACATCGCCCTAGGTTCTGATTATGACGGAGCCGTAGAAGTTCCATTTGATATCACAGGCTTGCCACTCATAGTAGAAGGACTAATGAATGCAGGATTTTCTGAAGCAGATATCAAAGCAATAATGGGCGAAAATGTGAAACGCTTTTTTCTAAAAAATCTAGACCAATGAATGAAGATCATATACACCAGCAAAGCACTTATTTCAAGAAGCTACAGGAATATCTGAGCGAATTTGTATATGGTGGAATAGATGGGGCGGTGACCACATTTGCTGTCGTTGCTGGAGGCTTTGGAGCAGATTTAGACCCTGGAATCATCATTATTTTAGGCTTTGCAAATTTATTGGCAGATGGGTTCTCTATGTCAGTAGGAGCTTATCTTTCAGCAAAAAGCGAAAAGGAAAACTTCAAAAAGCACGAAGCTATCGAGTACTGGGAAGTAGATAACTTACCCGAAAAAGAAAGAGAAGAAATCAGTGAAATCTATGAAGCAAAAGGTTTTAAAGGAGAATTATTGGAGCAGGTAGTGGATCAAATCACCTCCAATAAAGACCTATGGGTGGCAGAGATGATGAAAGATGAACTGAATATGATGGAAGAAACCAAGAGTCCTTTTAAAATTGGTCTCGCAACTTTCATCTCATTTATTATTGTTGGCTTTATACCCCTAACGGTATATTTATGGGACTTCTTTAACCCCATTTCCATTAATATTTTTATTTGGACGAGTATCCTCACCGGAGCGGCTTTTATGGTCGTCGGGTGGTTAAAGTCCATTGTAAATCAAACCTCAGCATTTAGAAGTATTGCAGAAACGGTAGCTCTAGGCCTTTTGGCAGCTGTTGTTGCCTTTTATGTTGGGGATCTTTTAGAACGCTTTTTTATCAATTAACCTATGAAAAACATTGATGAAGTTTTAATCAGAATGGATGAGATTGTAGCCGAGTGCAAGTCTCAAAATTCTAGAGTTGGGTATTTCGCCATTCTCTATAGACAAGTGACTCGCAGGATAAAACAGGGAATTCTTGCAGAGGAATTCGAAGATAATCCTAGAATGGAAAAACTAGATGTACTATTTGCAGGTAGGTTTATCGATGCATACAATCAATGGAAAAATAATCAAACCCTAACGAGAAGTTGGCTAGAAGCATTTGAAGCGAGCCAATCAAGCAAACACCTTGTTTTGCAACACCTATTTCTAGGGATCAATGCTCACATTAATCTGGACTTAGGTATTTCGGCCGCTGATACTGTAGGAGATGAACCTTTGCTGGGGATTCAAAATGACTTCAACAAAATTAATTCGATCCTTGCTGAACTAGTAGATGGAGTAAAAGCTAATATCAGTACTGTATCTCCTGTTTTTGGCCTTTTGATTCCACTTGCTAAGGGAAGAGATGAAATGCTGCTGAATTTTTCAATTCAATTGGCAAGAGACGGAGCTTGGAAATATGCTGGTGAATACCACGCAGCAACTGATAAAAACTTCCAAATTCAGGACAGAGACAATAACATTTCTAATCTTGCTAGAAAGCTGATCAACCCAGGTAAATTCTTAAGCTTTCTTATCAAAATCATTGGATTCGCAGAATGGAAATCAGTCAGCAAAACCATGGATCAATTGGACTCAGTCGCCCAAAAAGTGATTTAACGACTTCCTAATTTTGACCTAAAAGACAAAAAAGGTGTTTCCAATTTTAGAAAACACCTCTTCATTTTGACTATACTTTCTTTCCAAACTTGGATTCTATCTCCTCAATTTCGTATTCAGTCTTTACTTTATTTTTCCTGTTAGTTTTTACTTTATTCAAATCAGTAGCATAGAAATGTGTTTCTTGAAAATAATCAACCCTAGACTCAGACTCACCTTTTGCAAAGGTCCATTTTTCTCCTTTGAAAAGCTTCACTTTATCTTCATGCAATTCTAGGTATTCATCATAAGGCCCTCTTGGAGAAATCAATTTCACAAAGATTGGAGATGTCTCAATGGCGATAAACAAGAGCATAATAAAAATATTAGCCATCGCCATCGCAGAACTTTCCTCCGTCAATACTGCCAAAGCTTCCATTCTAGCTGCTAACCCATCAAACCCTTCAATTCCAGGTTGTTGTTTTTCAAATTCGGCTTGTCTTAAAGCCATAAAGTCTCTAATCTGGGCTTCAAGGGTATCTATTCTGATCTGATTCCTAGCCTTCAACTTATCCAAAGCCACCTGTGCAGCATCCAATTGCTCCTCTTTCTTTTTAGCATTGGTACCAATCCCAACAATCCCACTAGTACTGGAAGTCTTTTCGCCAAATCTCTCAGCATCATACTCATCTTGAACTTGATCCCGAAAACTCTCAGCTTCACTCACTTCAATTTTAAGCACTTCAATTTTGCCTTCAAGCTCTTGGATTTCAGGAAACCCCTTCGCCAAATTTGCTTTAGATTGAGCAATAAACTCTGTTCGCTTTTCATCAATCTTTCTATTGATTTCACGTTCAAACATTTTTAGCTCAAGTGGTTTAGAAATAACCAAAGCCAAAAGGACCGCTAGAACCAAACGAGGAATCGCCAATTTCCATTCGGACCAGGAATTTTCCTTTTTTCGCATACTGGAAACGATAAACCTATCCAGATTGAATATCATAAGCCCCCATAGCAAGCCAAAGAACATGGCGGGCCAAATAGATTGAAAAACGGTAAAGAGCGCATACCCTGCAGCCAAAGCTGCGAGCACTCCAGTGAAAAACACGGTAGCACCAATTCCTATATATTTATTTGATTCTGTCGGCGAGCGTTTTAATAGTGAAAAGTTAGCTCCACTACAAAACCAAAAGAAGCGAGTTACTTGAGACATAAGTGATTATTTGGATGAGTCTGGACTTATAACGCTAAAACTTCTCCAAAAAAGTTAAATTAGACATTCGAAAAGTCGAAATGTGACGAAATCATTCTAAAATGCTCATTAAAGTAGTTTTTTACTGAAATTTTGGGCTAGAATTGATTTTGAACAAATCGATAAAATGTCCGTACTGTACGAGAATGAGCATTTTATGGACGTTATTGATCATCTCAGAAAAAGAAATATATTTAGTTTATGAAACTTAAAACCCTAGTAACCTTAGTCCTATTTTTGAGCTTAACAGCAACTGCAAATCTCTTTGCTCAAGAAAATAGATTTGATCAGGAAATCGCTCAAATTAGCCAAGAGGTAGATAATAAAGGCTGGTCAAAAGGAAGCGTGCTTTTCACTGGCAGTTCCAGTATAAGAATGTGGAAAAACCTTCAAGCACAGTTTCCTGAAGTCCCTATCATTAACACCGGCTTTGGCGGTTCTACAGCGGAGGATTTATCTGCTCAACTATTCCCTGCGGTCTTACGCTTTGAGCCTTCAAAAGTATTTATTTATGAAGGGGACAATGATATCAACGGAGGAAAAACCGCCACTGAAGTCATGAAAACGTTGGATGAAATTGTAACCCGAATTCAGAAGCAACTCCCGAATACCACTGTCAACCTCATTGCAGCAAAACCAAGTATATCCCGATGGGAATTAAAGACCTCCTACCTAGTTTTGAATGATTTGATGAGACAATACTGCACGGCTCATGACAATGTAAACTTCGTCAATGTGTGGGATATCATGCTAGACAAAACAGGGAAGCCAAGAAACGATATTTTCATCGAGGACAACCTTCATATGAATGAAAAAGGATATTCTTTGTGGAAGGAAATTTTCACTCCTTTCCTTGTAGAGGATTAAATCTGAAATTACTTGATCTGAAAGGACAGTCCTAAAATTATCTGCTCTGTTCTAAATTTATCCTTCCTTTTCAAAAACTGATCTAAGGTCATTTTCTGATCATTGAGAACACGTTCATACCTTAAATCTAAGCCTACTGGACCTACATTAAACCCTAACCCAAACTGGTACCCCAAAAACAGTTTTTTGTTGGGTGAATTTTCAAAAAAGTCAGAATAGTTGTCTTTTAGGCTATAATGAAATGAAGGGCCTCCCACCAAGCTGATGAATTTAAAAAAATTCATCCCTACTAATACCGGAGCATCTAGGCGTCGCAATTTCACCGTCCCAACTCCAGCATCAAATTTCGTATTGGAATAAATTAGCTCAGGACGAAGAAATAAGTCGTAATTCCCCAATTTATAAAAGGCTCCAAAATGATAACCCGTTGAAGCTTGTGGGTTTTTCCAAATGGATCCGGCATCAGTAAAATACTTTCCTGATGTTGCATAGTTGACACCTCCCTTTACTCCAAAACCGGGTCCTTTATTCTGTGCATGGGACAAAAATCCACACAGAAATAAAGTTAGAAACAGAAAGTAAAACCGTAACATTCTCATTAGGAAGTGAGCCTTTATTGAATTTGCATCAAAAAGAGAACCAAAAGAAGTTTTGTTACAAATTTAAAACAATGAAAAGGATAGCTTATCGGTCAATAGCTCCAAAGCACGAATCGCTTTGACAGAATTCCCTTTCTCATTGAGTTCTGGACTCCAAACGGCAATACTGAACTTATGAGGCATCACAGCCGCTACTCCACCTCCTACGCCACTTTTCCCAGGGAGTCCAACCTTATAAGCAAATTCACCTGCTTCATCATAAAATCCACAAGTCAGCATTAATGCATTTACTCTGCGAGACTGGCTTTCTGTCAAAACCTGCCGATCTGCAAAAATTGAATAACCATCATTTGCTAAAAAAGAGAAGGATTTTGCAAGATCAACACAGCTCATTTCCATAGCACAATGGGAAAAATAAACTTCCAACACTTGATCTATTGGGTTATTGAAATTTTTGAAGGACTTTAAAAAGTAAGCTAAAGCCGTATTTCTTTCCCCATGATCCATTTCTGAATTCTTAACATCATTATTGACCATCACACATGTCTCTCCTGCGAGCTCATTAATAAAAGCCGACACTTGCTCTATAGGTTTCTCAAATTTGCTACAAAGGGCATCGGTAATTACCAGAGCCCCTGCATTAATAAAGGGATTTCTAGGAATCCCTTTCTCGTATTCTAGCTGCGCAATGGAATTGAAAGGGTCGCCACTAGGCTCCACATTGACACGAGTCCAAAGCTTTGAATTAAAAAAATTAAACACCATGGTAAGGGTGTGAACCTTACTGATACTTTGAATAGAAAATGGTTTCTGATGATCTCCTACACCAAAGACATTTCCTTTGATATCTACCAGAGCAATGCCAAACTGGTTCGGATCAACCGTGGCAATTTCAGGAATATAGTCTGCGACTTTGCCTTTTAAATTCTCTTCCTGAACCTCTTGGTAAACTTCTTCTATTAGCTGCTGGTAATCCATCTCAGAAAAGTCTGAAAAATTGGGAGAGAATGAAAGGTTTTTGTGAGAAAAGCTAAAAGACTGGAGAGCAGCTGAGCAAAGGGATTAGTCAGATTGTATTGCTATTAGAGTGGTTTCAATGGACTGGATTTAGAAACCAAACCTTATTATATGCATTTTCATTTTGGTTCTGCCTGTTATTAGTGTTAAGCTATAGAGTACTTTCTGGAACGGTCAAAAGCGCTCAGCTGGCATAAAACTCTCCCTTATTCAAATTGATATATTCTTCGACTTTTAGCTTTGCTCCCAGATCATTGAAAATTGTCAATTCAATTCGTCACCAACTCGATCTTCCCACCTTTTCTAAATAAGTCATGCCCTACAAAATATCCATCTAGAGTCTTTCCATTGACTTTGATCTCTTGTAATTTTCTTCCTCTATTTGGATTGAGGATCACTAAGTCATTTCCATTATCCACCTTCCAAGTTACATCGTCAAATAGTGGCACAGTCACCAAATAATCCGCGTCAGCTGGAGACATGGGGTACAGACCCACAGCAGCGCACACAAACCAAGAAGACATTTCACCGGCATCATCCATACCAGAAAGCGCCAAACCCTCTGGCCCAATACCATACAGCTCGTTCATGATCTTATCCAGAATTGCCTGTGATTTTTCTGGCTTGTTCACATAGTAATAGGCAAAAGGAGCCTCGTGATCAGGCTGGTTTCCCTGACAATACTGACCGATAAAAGTGGAAACATTTCTGGCAATATGATTTGGATTCCAAGGCTTGGTAAAAAACTCATCTAGCTTTTCCTCAAACATGTCTGGCCCACCGTACAGACTCACTAGACCAGGCATATCATGGGGAGCATAAAAAGAAACTTGCCAGGCATTCGCTTCTCGGAACATGTACTCATAATATGGATACTCCGTATCGAATGGAGAAATCCAATCTCCATTCTCCAGCCTTCCCCTCATAAAATTTATAGATGGATCGAAGACATTCTTGTAGTTCTGGGAGCGACTCATCAAATCTTGAAAATGTTCTTTATCACCTAGTGTATCTGCTAAAATCGCCAAGGAATAATCGTCATAGGCATATTCCAAAGTTTTGGACACTCCTGCCTTTGCTTTGGTCTCCACATGTGGGTTCTCTACTTGAGGGTCTGAGATAAAGCCTTTGGCAATGTACTCTTCCACATGAGCTCTAGGCCCTTTGGCATTATAGGCGTTATTCAAAAGGAAGGAGTATGCTTTCTGCACATCAAAATTACTGATTCCTCTCTTGTAAGACCCGGCGATAAATGGCGCCCCATGATCTCCATGGAAGAAAGTCGGAACAAATCCAGTAATTTCAGCTCGATTGATCAGGGAAGAGATCACATCTCCCGTTACTTCAGGAGACAGAATACTTAACAAAACCAATTTATTTCTATAAGTATCCCAAAGTGAAGGAATGGTATAATACTTAAAATCCTGTTTTTGAATCTTTCCAGCTTCATCTGAAAACTCTCCATTTGCATCACTGCGTAAAGCCGGCCAAAGGAAAGTACGATAAAGTGAGGTATAGAACATCTCCTTGTCCCGACGAGAATCGCTTTTTACAGAAATCTTAGACAGCAAACCATCCCATTCCTTTTCTGCAGCAGTTTGAACTTCTTCAAAAGAGGCATCGATTGATTCACTTTCCAGATTCTCTTTTGCATTAGCTATACTCACATAAGATATCCCGATTTTCATTGTTACTACCCCTGCATCTTGATCGGATAGAGAAAGAACAGCAAATCCGTCCTTCTGTCCTTGTGCTTCCAGTTTCAAATCGTTTACCTCATGGCTTAACTCAGCATAGAAATGAACTTTATCCCTTCCTACTCTTTGAAAACCCGCCACTGCTTTTGTACCAACTAAACGGATTTCCCAATCAGAAACTCCATTATTGGCTTTCCCTAAACCAAAAAGAATTCTACGTCCTTTTGAATTGTCAAAACTATACTCATGGAGACCTGTTCGAAGTGTCGAAGTCAACTTCACTCCCACTTTATAGTCATCTAGATAAACGTCATAATATCCAGGGCTGGCATTTTCATTTTCATGGGAAAAAGATGACTTAAAAGGCGCAACAGCCTCTGCAGAAATTGGCAATACCGGAAGATTACAAAGATTCCAATGGCCTTTATTCGTATGAGCAAAACCTAAAATCTCAGAGTCTTCATATTCATATCCTGCTCCTGACCCCCATTTCGTTATAGGACTAAGTTGGACCATCGCATTGGGCAAGGCACTTCCAGGAAAAGTCAATCCAGCCCAGACTCTCCAATCCTTGGGAGGTGTGTAGCCAATGACCTCGGGATCTGTTAGTGGTGCAGTTCCAATAAATGGATTGACTAAATCAGTAGCCTTTTCCTGAGAAAAAGCCACTTGAAATGATAAAGACAAAACACATAGACTAATAAGTTTAAAAATTATTTTCATGTGTAGTTTCTGTGAGGACTTTTAAGTAATTACTGATCAGTAATTTAGGTTTTACCTAAAATTGGCTGTCAATTCTACTAAAACTATTGCGCCTATCAAACCAGAATTTTATATAAGGAATCACACAAATCTTCATAAAAAGGCCATTTTCTTTTTAGATCTTCTTATAAATGAGCCAAACTTCACGAAGTCATAACCTTACTGCGAAATATTATTCGTACTTTTGCGCCTTCAATCAGGCAAACCATGCAGAATATTCGGAATATCGCGATCATCGCACACGTTGACCACGGCAAAACTACACTCGTGGATAAAATCATTCATGCTTCTAAAATCTTTAGAGAGAATCAGCAGTTCGACGACTTGATTCTTGACAATAATGATCTGGAGCGTGAAAGAGGGATTACTATCCTTTCCAAGAACGTATCAGTAAGATATAGAGACACAAAAATCAACATCATTGACACCCCTGGTCACGCCGATTTCGGTGGTGAAGTGGAGCGAGTATTGAAGATGGCCGATGGAGTTATTCTTTTGGTAGATGCTTTTGAAGGACCAATGCCACAAACAAGATTCGTTTTGGGAAAAGCTTTGGATCTAGGACTTACACCTATTGTAGTGGTCAATAAAGTGGACAAAGAAAACTGTCGTCCTGACGAAGTTCATGAAGCAGTTTTTGAATTAATGTTCAACTTAGATGCTACAGAAGAGCAATTGGAATTCCATACCCTATATGGCTCTGCTAAGCAGAATTGGATGGGACCTGATTGGAAAAACCCAACAGACTCAATCGTTCCTCTTTTGGATGCAATCGTAGATTATATTCCAGCTCCAAAAATTGAAGAGGGATCTTTACAGATGCAAATTACGTCTTTGGATTACTCTAACTTCGTTGGCCGTATCGCTATCGGTAGAGTAAAAAGAGGAAGCATCAAAGAAGGAGAGCAAGTAACTCTTTGTAAAAATGATGACGTTTTCAAAAAAGTAAGGGTAAAAGAACTTCATACGTTTGAAGGATTAGGTAAAGCGAAAGTAACTGAAGTTGTAGCCGGTGATATTTGTGCTGTAACAGGAATCGAAGACTTCGAGATTGGTGACACCATCGCAAGCTTAGAAAACCCTGAGCCTCTGAAAAGAATTGCGATTGACGAGCCTACCATGAATATGCTCTTCACGATCAATAACTCTCCATTCTTCGGTAAAGAAGGAAAGTTTGTGACTTCTCGTCACTTGAGAGATCGATTGATGAAAGAAACAGAGAAAAACTTAGCACTACGTGTTGAGCCAACTGATTCTGAGGACAAATTCTTGGTTTACGGTCGTGGAATTCTACACTTGTCTGTTTTGATTGAAACAATGAGAAGAGAAGGATATGAACTGCAAGTTGGTCAGCCACAAGTAATTTTCAGAGAAATAGACGGAGAAAAGAACGAACCTATCGAAACATTGGTAGTGGACGTTCCTGAATCTACCGCAGGTAAAGTGATTGAATTAGCTACTCAGCGTAAAGGTGAGCTATTGATCATGGAGCCAAAAGGTGATCTTCAACACTTGGAGTTTAAAATCCCTTCAAGAGGTTTGATCGGTTTGAGAAACAACGTGCTTACTGCCACTCAAGGTGAAGCTATCATGAACCACCGTTTCAGTGCATATGAGCCTTTCAAAGGAACGATTCCAGAAAGGACAACTGGTTCTATCATTTCTATGGAAAACGGTCCTTGTACTGCTTATTCAATTGATAAGCTACAAGATAGAGGTACATTCTTCGTAAATCCTGGAGAAGAGCTTTACGGAGGTCAAGTAATTGGCGCGCATAGCAGAGACAGTGATATTGTAGTTAACGTTCAAAAAGGAAAGAAGCTAACCAACATGCGTGCTTCAGGTTCTGATGATAACACTAAGATTGCTCCTGCAGTGAAGTTCTCTCTTGAGGAAGCAATGGAATATATCCAAAAGGATGAATACCTTGAAATCACTCCTAAAACCATCCGTATGAGAAAAATTTTCTTGGATGAAGGTGAAAGAACAAGAATGGCCAAAAAAGACGCTTAAATAAGCATCAAGAGTCAAGAATATATAAAATCCCTCAGACGAAAGTTTGAGGGATTTTTTTTTACTAAATAGCAAATAAAATTAGAACATTCGTTTAACTACACCGTAAATACTTCCGAACTTTGAGTAGAAATTATTCACTAACTTATTTATGAAAAGAACCCTTATCCCAGTGCTATTTTGCTTGGCATTTACCGGCAAAAGCTTTTCCCAAACCAAAAGCGATAAATTGTTTTTGAAAGACGGGCATAAAGAAGTTGTTATTAAGGAAGTTGGGACCGGGATCATTAAATACACCTATCCTGGTGAGGAGGTACTCTATTCTATCAGCAAGAATCTTGTAGATAAAATTGAATTTTCAAGTGGAAGAACTGAAGAATTCAAAAGCCCATTTAAAGAAGTAAATACACTTCTTGATATCGATAAAATCTTTGTCACTTTCAATCCAGTCGAAATAGAAGGCTTGGAAATTATGGGGGATTTATTTTCTAAAGCTGTTGGAGTAACTACACTTTCTAGTGTGAACAATGTGAATAATCGAGCGCTGACTAAATTGAAAACCGAGGCATTTATGATGGGCGCTAATGCGCTTTTCATTGGGAATCAATTTCAGAGAGGAAATCAGTACGGAAATGAAAATACCCCTGGCAATAGTACCATGACGACTTACTCTGCCAAAGCCTATTCCTCCGAAAAGCTAGATACAAAAGCTGCAAGAGCACTGATTGAAAACCACAAATTTTACTATCATCAAAAGATTCAACTGGCAAGAAATGGTTGGAGCCCAAGTATTTCAATTCAAGAATCAGTGGACAAAGAACTTAACCCGATTCTTTTTGATCTAGGGGAGGTTATTGAAAAGGAAGGTAAATTATTTGTAAAGCCTAAAGACTTGAAATTTAAAGGTGAATCTTTAGAAGTCATCCGAATCGGAGATGACATGATCACTTTAATGGACCGAACAGATAAAGCAGTCGTAAACTTTGATCTTTTATCAGATCAAAACATGCTTGTTCAAAATCAAATCAAAATGGTCCAATTAAGGAAAGAAAGAGATAACCAAAATAGCTTATAATAAAAGCCCCTTGAATCTCGATTCAAGGGGCTTAATTTTTTACCACAGATGATGCACTTCTGGCCGAATGTATTTGTCATATACCTCTCTTGCGATAGCCATATTTTTTTCAGATAAAGGTGCCATTTCCGAAACTTTGATGTTTGATTGCAGCTGTGAAAGCTTGGATGCACCTGGGATTACGGTACTAACCTCAGGAAACATCAGCACCCATTTCAAAGCAAAAGCCGCTAAGGAATAATCTGCCCCAATTTCTTTTTTCAATTCTTCTATCGCTGGAAAGGCAATTTCCAAAGGTACTCCAGAGAAAGTTTCACCTTTATCGAAAGCTTTACCCTCTCTATTGAAATAGCGATGATCATCTTTCGAAAAGCTAGTTTCGGTATTAATATTTCCACTCAACAGGCCACTCGCCAAAGGAACCCGAACAATCAATCCAATGTCATTTTTAGCAGCATTTCTAAAAAGTATTTCCGCCGGCCTTTGGCGAAAAATATTAAAAATCACCTGAATACTCGAGACGATTTCATATTTCATAGCGCTAAGTCCCTCTGTGATTTTCTCCACACTAACTCCCATCGCTGCAATTTTCCCCTCGCTTTTTAAATCTTCAAACAGCCCAAAAATTTCATCCCTGGTATACACCTCTGTAGGTGGGCAATGCAATTGAATTAAATCCAGCTGTTCTAGCCCCGTATTTCTGAGACTATCCTCCACATACCTTCTCAACTTATCAACGGTATAGCCTTGATTTTGATGAGGCTGAATCCTTCTTCCGCATTTGGTAGCAACAAAAATTTTCCCTGAAAATTCTCTCACAGCTTTCCCAACCGCAGCCTCACTTAAGCCAGCATCGTACACATCAGCTGTATCAATAAAGTTTACTCCATGATCAAATGCCTCAGCTAAAAGCTCCTCAGCAATTTTTGGATCAAATGGATTTCCCCATCCTCCACCAATCTGCCAAGTACCAAGGCCAACTTCCGAAATTTCAAATCCTGTTTTTCCTAATTTCCGATAATTCATGGTTATTTTATTAAAGAAATACCTGCTTTTGGAAAGCAGGTCCTGGGCGTTTCAAAATCGTTATCGAAAAGCAATATAAATTTTTATCTTTAGAATCTTTGAGGAATCGAAGTCAGATTTAACCCCTGCTATAAATTCCATTTGACAAATTTGACATGAAATCAAGACGACAATTCTTATCAACAATGGGAGTAGCAAGTGCTGCAGCCCTTTTACCTATTCAATCAATCGCTAAAGAAATGGCAAAACAAAAAATGATCCATCAAGTCTATTTTTGGCTACACGACGTAGCTAATACTGAAGAATTCCTAACGGAGGCAGTTCCAATGTTAGGAAGATGTAAAACAGTTGGGAAATTTATTGCTGGAACTCCTGCAGACACTGCGGACAGAGATGTAGTAGATCATAGTTTTCAGGTTTCTTGTACTATTTTCTTCGACAGTTTAGAAGATCAAAACGTATATCAAACTGACCCAACTCATTTAGAATTTATCGAGAAATATTCATCAATGTGGAGTAAAGTCCAAGTTTACGATATCGCTATCTAATAGCTTCTAATTCTTGACTCATACCATATTCATTTACCAATAAGCATGAAAAAGACATTTTGGCTATTTACGATGGTAATTTTGGTTTTTTGGTCTTGTCAATCAAAAGATGACCCTATTCCAAATCCAGATTCAATTGAAGTCAAAAATGCGATTTATGATGCACTGGAAGAGTGGTATTACTGGAATCAAGAATTACCTGAACGACCTGAGCCCAAGGGGTTTGACAGTAATCAGGAATACCTAGAAGCTTTAAAATTCAAACCCCTTGACCGGTTTTCTTACATTACTACTATTGAGGATTTCAACAATTCTTTCGTAGGTAAAAATGCCGGTCATGGTTTTGGCTTTGCCTTCGATGCAAATGAAAAACTCTTTTTAACCTTTGTCTATGATGATGCCCCAGCAGGAAAAGATGGCTGGAAACGAGGTTGGGAAATAATAGAAATTAATGGAAAGGCAATCTCAGAATATAAAAATGGTGCAGGTTCTTATGATTTTCAATTAGGAAACGCGGAAGCTGGAATCACAAATAGCTTTACATTTAAATTACCCGATGGGTCTACCACAAGTAGAAGTAATACGAAAGCAGAATATCAATCCAACTCAATTCTCCATCAGGAGGTAATTGAGAGAGGTGGAAAAAAAATTGGCTATTGGGTTTACAACAGTTTCAAAGCCACTGCGGGTCTAAGTCCCACACAAAGTAAAGAAGTTCAGGAATCCTTAGATTTTTTTCAAGATCAAAATATATCTGAACTCATTATTGACCTGAGGTACAATGGTGGAGGGTCTGTGGATGTTGCCGAACAAATCATGAACTTTTTGATTCAGGCAAAGGATAATGAAAAGCTTATGTATACCAATAAGCTCAATAGCCTAAAAGCAAATTTTGAAAGGGAAACCCTTTTCAAAAAACAAGGCGGGTTAAACCTCTCTCAACTCGTTTTTATCACTTCAAGAGGAAGTGCTTCAGCATCCGAATTGGTCATTAATAGCCTAAACCCTTATTTCGACATTACTTTAATCGGGGATAATACCTATGGAAAACCCGTAGGCTCTTTTCCATTATCCAATTATAACAATACCTTAAAATCCAATAATGTTGAGCTTGTACCAATCACTTTTGCCACTGCCAATGCAGAAGGGAATGCTGAATATTTTGATGGGTTTGAACCGGATTTTTTGGTAGGTGACAGCCCCCAGTTTAATTGGGGAGATCCTAATGACTTAAGGCTAAAAGCAGCTTTGGAGTTTTTAGAAAACGGAAATGTGAACGCCAGAATTCAAAACAGTTACTTTCGACCTTCTTGGGAAATGATAGATGCTTTTGAAGGCCTCAGAAAAGAGTTTCCCGTCTATTAAAAATTAAAGCCTGTGAGAGAAATCAGGCTTTAATCATTTTCTATTTTTTATGTCGTTCAATCAGAACATCCATCACCTCATCTAGTTCATAACCTTTGGCTTCCAAAAGCACTAAATAGTGATAGAGTAAGTCTGCTGCTTCCCCCATGAAAAGCTCTTTATTATCATCTTTCGCTTCAATCACAATTTCTACTGCTTCTTCTCCTACTTTCTGAGCTACTTTATTGATGCCTTTGGCAAATAAGCTTGCTGTATAAGATTGATCCGTTGGGTTGTTCTTACGGTCTTTAATGATAGCTCTCAATTGATCTATAAAGCCCGTCTTAGAAGAATTCCCCTCATTAAAGCAGGTATCTGCTCCAGTGTGACAAGTTGGGCCTTTAGGATTGGCTTTTACCAATAGGGAATCGCCATCACAATCTACTGCGATACTAACCAGTTCCATAAAATTACCGGAAGTCTCACCTTTGGTCCAAAGTCGGTTTTTGCTTCGGCTGAAAAAAGTAACCATTCCACTTTCCTTCGTTTTTGTCAAAGCCTCCTCGTTCATATAGCCCTGCATCAATACTTTTCCGCTAATAGCATCTTGTACAATTGCCGGAACCAAACCGTCCATTTTTTTAAAATCTATGTTCATATCCATTCTAACCTTTGGTGTTTCTAAAACCCCGAAGGTTTATTTAGTTAAAACCTTCGAGGTCTTGAAGACCTCAAAGGTTATTCCCTTATTTTCTTATACTGATTGCTGCACCTGCGAGATAACTTTTCAACTCAGGAATACCAATTTCTTTAAAGTGAAAAATACTGGCCGCTAAAGCAGCATCTGCTTTCCCAAAGGTAAACACATCTTTGAAATGTTCCATTTTCCCAGCTCCTCCCGAAGCAATAACTGGAATACTGAGAGCTGATGATATCTCAGCCAAAAGAGCATTTGAAAAACCTGCCTTGGTTCCATCATGATCCATGGAAGTCAACAGAATTTCTCCAGCACCTCGATCACAGACCTCTTGAGCCCACTCTTGGGTCTTTAGCAAAGTAGCTTTTCTTCCACCATGTGTATGCACAAAGTCAATTCCATCGACATTTCGCGTATCGATCGCCACCACGATACATTGAGAACCAAATTCTGCCGCCATTTCATTGATGATCTGAGGATTTTTCACCGCAGATGAATTGATAGAAATTTTATCTGCCCCTGCATTCAAAAGCACTTTCACATCTTCCACCGTAGAAATCCCTCCTCCTACTGTAAATGGAATGTTGATTGCCTTTGCCACTTTGGTCACCAATTCAGCTAAGGTTTTTCTTTTGTCAACTGTCGCTGTAATATCCAAAAACACCAATTCATCAGCTCCCTCATCAGAGTAAATCTTCGCCAACTCCACAGGATCTCCTGCATCTCGAAGTTCCACAAAGTTCACTCCTTTGACAGTTCGGCCTTCTTTAATATCGAGGCAGGGGATTATTCGTTTTGTTAACATTTTGAATTGGAATTACTTGTCCGCCATGGCGGGTTTTAAAATTGAAAGATTGGAAAATTATGTTGTAAAGTGGTAAAGTTGTAAGATTTCAGATTTCTAATTTTAGCCTTCTGACTTAAATGAAAGCTGCCAATTCTTCCAGCGTCACTCTTCCCTCATAATAAGCTTTCCCCACGATTGTCCCAAAGACACCGATTTTCTCCAGTTCTTCTAAGTCCTTCACGGAAGAAACTCCTCCACTAGCAATTAATTTAACGTTAGGGATTTCTTCCAATATTTCTTTATATAAGTCTGCTGAAGGGCCCTGAAGCAATCCGTCTTTCGCTACATCTGTGCAAATGACATAACTGATTCCCAGTGCCACATAATCCTTGATAAATGGAATTAAATCCACCGAGGTAGTTTCTTCCCAACCCCCAACAGCAATTTTTCTATTTTTTGCATCAGCTCCTAGAATGATCTTTTCTGAGCCGTAAGTTTTTATCCAAGATTTAAACAAACTGGCATTTTTCACCGCAATACTTCCCCCAGTCACTTGTTTAGCTCCTAATTCAAAAGCTTTTTCTATCTCTTCATCCGCCTGAATTCCTCCACCAAAATCAACTTTTAAGTTCGTTCCTGCACTAATTCGCTGCAACACTTCGCCATTCACGATTTTCTTAGCTTTGGCTCCATCAAGATCCACCAAATGTAGGCGTTGTATTCCGGCACCTTCAAAGCGCTTGGCCATTTCCAACGGGTCATCGTGGTATTCTTTTTTGCTGCTGTAATCGCCCTGACTAAGTCGGACACATTTTCCTCCGATGAGGTCTATTGCTGGGATTATTTGCATCTTTTGAGATTTTAGAAGCAAGATTCAAGAATCAAGAATCAATAACTTAAGGTTTGAGTTAGTTCAATATGGTCTCGACTCCGCTCGACCTGACAAAGGTTTTTGTCACACTGAGCGAAGTCGAAGTGTTTTTACTATACTTTTAAAGAGAAATAAAATTCTCCAATAACTTCTCTCCTACTAAACCACTCTTCTCTGGGTGAGCCTGAATAGCATAATAATTATCCCGATGGAGAATACCGGAGAAATCATGAATATAATGTGTCTGAGCGATGGTAAAGTCACTCAATTCTGCGTAAAAGCTATGCACATAATACACAAATGGTTCGGCTGGTAAATCCTTTAACAAGGGGTTATCTGATAAATTTTCCAACTCATTCCAACCCACATGAGGAACTTTAAATTCCTGCGAATTTTCCGGAATAAATCGTTTAACCTGAACTGGAAAAACTCCTAAACATTCTGTTCTATTTTCTTCAGAATACTCACATAAAAGCTGCAAGCCTAAACAAACCCCTAAGAAAGGCTGCTTCAATTCCTTAATTAAAGAATCCAACTTTCGCTCTTTAAGGTATCTCATCGCAGTACTTGCTTCACCTTGCCCTGGAAAAATCACTTTATCGGCCGCTCGAATCACCTCAGGATCATCTGTCAACTCAGCATTTACCCCAAGTCTTTCTAAAGCGTAGAGTACCGACTGCACATTGCCGGAATTATATTTTATGACTGCTATTTTCATTTTTCAGTATCAAGACGCTAGACTCAAGATTCAAGATTAACCATCCTCAATTCTTATGTCTAGCGTCTAATGTCTATTGTCTTTTCTCTAAAAGCATCTCCTCCAACACTTCCTCTATCTCTGGAAGCGATTCGTAAAGCTGCTCATAATTCTCGATCACAAAGTATTTATCTTGGAAGCGATCTTTCCAGTATTCTTGATTCAAAATCCTTCGAACATCATAATCTATATGATTCGGTTCATTTGAAAGGCTGAATTTAGTCTCTCCTGCTGAACTTAAGATACCTGCACCGTAAATTTTTAGCTCTCCACCCTCTTTTATTAATCCAAACTCTATGGTAAACCAATAAATCCTACTTAAAAGCTGGATCGCCCAAGGATTGTTGATATGTTTTAAAGCTATGCCGGAAAGTTTTTCCAGAAAGTCCACATAAGGTTGATTGGTCAACATGGGCATATGAGCAAATGCATCATGAAACATATCCGGTTCCTGCAAGTAATCCAACTGCTCCATTTTCCTTAGCCAAGTGGATGATGGGAATCGTCTATTGTTTAGTAAGCCAAAAAACAAATCATCATCAATCAAACCAGGAACCACCTGAACTTCCCAACCTGTAGTTTTTGCTAAAATTTGATTCAAATCCTCAAAATTCGCAATTCGATCTGCTGAGAAACCAACGATCTCCACACCATCAAGGTAGGCTTTGGAGGCCGCCTTTGGTAAGTTTGGCATCTGCCTTTCAAAAAGGATCTTCCAAACTTTAAAGTCCTCCGAAGTATATGTGTCATACTCCTGCCTGAGTTTCTGTAATCTCGGATCGCTAAAGACCCAGTCTTTTGGTTTTGAATTCATGTTCTTGCTATTTGGGTATATTCTGTTCTAATTAAATATTCTTCTTTTCAGTTGTCCAGCTTCTCCAGAGGCTAGACGATAACATTGCCGTGGTTTGTGTCTTCACAAACCATATTTTGTTTTCTTCTAATTTCTGTTGTTCTGCTTCTCCATAAGCAGGACGAAATTCATCCTAAGAGATGCAGCTTCTGGAGAAGCAGCAGAACGGTTATTGTTTTTCTAGAAACAAAAAAGGCCTATTCCGCTAGGAATAGGCCTCTATTATTTTTTACCAAAAATCCATAGTCATCCTATCCCTTCATTGAGAATGGTAATAAGAATGATGTACGAAAGTTCTTGGTGTTGGATTCATGCCTCTAATTTAATCAGGTAATTCTAGAAATCAATACTTTACAACAAATCAAATCCTTTCCGCATTGCAAAACTCTCTCTGATCCATGCGGCTAACCTTGCACTTTGTGCGAAATCAAGCGTCTGCTGACCGTCTGAATAAGCTTTTTCAGGAACTTCATGGGATTCATAAATAATTCCATCTGCACCAGACATTACTCCTGCCAAAGCCATTTGTGGCACATAAGCGCGGATACCGATTCCATGAGATGGATCAACTATGACCGGCAAATGCGATTTAGCTTTCAAAATCGGGATTGCATTCAAGTCCAAAGTATTTCTAGAAGCTCTTTCGTAAGTTCTGATTCCTCTTTCACAGAGAATCAATTTCTCATTTCCTCCCGAGAACACGTACTCTGCAGACTGCAATAGTTCTTCGATCGTTCCCGAAATTCCTCGCTTAATCATGACGGCTTTGTCCACCTTACCTAACTCATCAAGCAAATTGAAATTTTGGGAATTTCTAGCTCCTACTTGATATACATCCACATAAGGATACATTTCTTCGATCTGTGAAGTTTGCATCACTTCCGTCACGATCTTTATACCAGCTTCACTGGCGATTTCATGCCATAATTTCAAACCTTCCAACCCTAAACCTCTAAAGGCATATGGACTACTTCTTGGCTTGAAAACTCCTCCACGCATCATCTTGATGTCATTTTCTATACAATGGGCAACCACCGCACGGATTTGCTCCTCGGACTCTATTGAGCAAGGCCCAGTAATTACAGCCATCTCTCCATCCTTGATAAAGATGTTATCTCCCAAATCCACTGAGGTTGGTTTGGCCTTCCACTTTTTGGATACTAATTTATACTCGTCAGAAACAATATGGATATCGACGATGCCATCCATTTGACCAATTTTTCGGATATCAAAATCCTTTTTACCGATCCCGATCAAATAGTCTCCCAACTGGGTTTTTACTTCGGTTGTTTTGTAGCCGATTCCGTTGACCTCACGGATCAATTTATCTTTTTGGCTTTCGGATATATCGGGTTGAAGCTGAATAATCATGGTGAAATACGATTTGCGAAATACGAAGTACGAGACTTCGGATTGATAAATTTTTTATTAGAAAATGAGATAAAATGGCTTACTTTTTATTCAACAATACTTTTTAAATATTTCTGAATATCCTCACTTAAACTTTTAGAATCTTTTACTGTCTTAATAAAAGCCGATCCGATAATTGCTCCATTGCTATATTCTGAAGCTTTAGAGAAAGTCTCGGCATCAGAGATCCCAAAGCCAATCAACCTTGGGTTCTTCAGATTCATTGCTTTTACTCGCTCGAAGTAAGCTATCTGTTCTTCAGAAATCCCGGCCTTCGCCCCTGTTATACTATGGGAGGAGACCATGTAGATAAAGCCATTGGTATTTTCATCAATCTCACGAATTCTATTTTCTGAAGTTTGAGGTGAAATCAAGAAAGTATTCACCAATTCATATTCCTCAAAAAGACTCTTATAGTCATCCAAGTATTGCTGCATTGGTAGATCTGGGAGGATTAATCCATCTATTCCTACTTCTTTGCACTTCTTGCAAAACTCCTCCATTCCATATTGCATGATCGGATTTAGGTAGCCCATCATAACCACTGGAATATGAATTTTGGCACGAAAGCCCTTTAATTGTTCGAAAATCTTTTTCAGCGAAATACCATTTTCCAATGCGATCATATTACTATCCTGAATAGTCGGACCATCAGCCACAGGATCAGAATAGGGAACCCCGATCTCAATGATATCAGCGCCACCTGCTTGGATCGCTTCCATGATTTCCATCGTGCTTTCCAATTCAGGAAACCCTCCTGTAAAATAGATAGAGAGAACGCGTTCCTTTTTAGTATTAAATAATGTATGTATTCGGTTCATTTTTTTCGGAATTGAAAAATTTTAAAATTGGAAAATTGACTTGGGGGTTGGAAGGCGGTAAGGATTGAAAGCTGTGTTACTTCAATATTCTAAATTCAGCATTCATCATTCGAGATTAGATTACTAAAAGGTTGAATGTTTAGAAAAAACCGAAGTTCCATAGACCTTATAAAACCTACTTCATAATTCCAAAATCAATATTTCCCCCATTTAATATAGGTCTCCAGATCTTTGTCTCCTCTACCAGAAAGGTTGACTACGATCACATCATCTTTGGAGTATTCAATTTTATTCAAAGCATAAAGCGCATGTGCAGATTCAATGGCTGGGATAATGCCCTCTAACTTGCTTAACTCTACGCCGGCTTCCATCGCATCTTTATCATCCACGGCTACAAACTCCCCTCTCCCCACATCAAATAAATGGGCATGAACAGGACCTATTCCTGGGTAATCTAAACCTGCTGATATGGAATGCGGCTCTACCACTTGTCCATCTTCAGTTTGCATAAGAATAGTCTTTGAGCCGTGTAAGATCCCTGGCGTCCCTTTGGAAGTGGTAGCTGCTGTCTTTCCAGAATCCACACCTAAACCTCCAGCTTCTGCAGCAACCAATCGTACTTCTGGAGTATTATAATAATGATAAAATGCTCCAGCAGCATTTGATCCACCGCCCACACAAGCAATGACTATATCAGGATTTTCTCTACCTTCTTTTTCTTTCAATTGCCACTTGATTTCCTCTGAAATAACAGACTGAAATCTCGCTACCATTTCTGGATAAGGATGAGGGCCTACAACCGAACCAATGATATAATGGGTATCCACTGGATTATTGATCCAGGCACGCATGGCTTCATTGGTTGCATCTTTTAGAGTCTTGGAACCAGAGGTAGCGGGTACAACTGTCGCACCCAAAATCTTCATTCTTTCCACATTAGGATGCTGACGGGCAATGTCTATTTCTCCCATATAAACGGTACATTCCATCCCCATCAAAGCACAGACTGTAGCTGTTGCTACTCCATGCTGTCCGGCTCCTGTTTCCGCAATAATCCGCTTTTTACCCAGCTTTTTGGCCAGAATAATCTGACCGATGGTGTTGTTCACTTTATGAGCTCCCGTATGACAAAGATCTTCTCTCTTTAGATAAATTTTAGCGCCATACTTTTCAGATAGTCTGGAAGCAAAATAAAGCGGTGTTGGTCTTCCTACATAATCTTTCAACAAACCTCTAAACTCATCCTGAAATTCCTTAGAAGCCATAATTGACTCATAGTTTTCTCTCAGTTCTTCGACATTCGGATGCAACATCTCTGGTATATATGCTCCACCAAATTTGCCGTAAAAGCCCTTTTCATCTACTTTGATCATATATTTTATAGTTGATAGTTTTAGTCCAAGGAACATGGACTAAACACTATGGTCTAATTTTATTTTTAAAACTCTTCAGCTTCTCTATATTCTTCAGCCCTGGTGCATCTTCGAATTTGGAGTTTAAATCGATCCCTTTTAGCTGGGGAGAATTCTCTGCAAATCGAAGTAATTCATCGGCTGACTCCTCATCAATGCCTCCGCTCAGAATGAATGGCACCTCAAAAGGATAATCTTTTAAAATCTGCCAATTAAACTGTTTACCCGAACCACCATGATTCTTTGTAGCTGTGTCAAACAGAAAACATTCTACCAACCCCACATAAGCTCTCAATGTTTCCCATTCTACCCTATCCCCAACCGACACAACTTTCCAAAGCTTTTTATTCGTTTTCAATTTGAGTTCTCGAACATATTCTGGGCTTTCACTCCCATGAAGCTGGATTGCAGAAAGGTTGAACTCCTTAATTTTCTGGAGCACCTCCTCTACCGTTTCATCTACAAAAACACCCACTTTAGGAAGCGAAACTTTTGCTAACTCCTTTACTTTTTCAGAAGGCACAAAACGTGGAGACTTGGCATAAAAAATCAATCCCATCCAATCGGGTTGGATTTCTTCGACCAAAGCCAGAATATTATCCGGCTCCCGCATACCACATACTTTGATTTGCATCAGACCTTATTCAATGCTATTTCTTTCGATAGCAACTTTTTATATTCCTTGATAAAAGTGTACGCAGACTGTTCTGGTCTAGCAGATTTCATGAAATTCTCACCAATCAGAAACCCGTCAAATCCAGATTTCTTTAAGGTTACTAAGGTTTCTGGCTTAGAAATCCCACTTTCTGAAATTTTTACAAATTCAGAAGGTATTCGATCCACTAATTCTAACGATGTATCTAAGGAAACGTCAAAAGTCTTCAGGTTACGATTATTTACTCCCACCAAGTCCAAATCATCACATAAACTTCTTTCCAATTCCTCTCCATCATGCACCTCCATCAACACTTCCAGCCCTAAGTTTTTGGCAAAAGCTGCCAATTCCTTCAATCTCTTTGGCTCCAAAGCAGCTGCAATCAATAAAACACAATCAGCGCCTATAGATTTTGCTTCCAAAATCTGATATTCATCCACAACAAAGTCCTTTCTTAAGATTGGGCAGTAATTGAATTTTCGAGCAGTCTTCAAATCCTCGTTAGATCCTCCAAAGAAATCTTTGTCTGTCAAAATGGATAATGCTGAAGCCCCCGCCTGCATGTATCCAATACTCACACTTTCTACAGCGGCAGCACCATTGATCAATCCTTTGGAAGGAGATTTTCTTTTAAATTCAGAAATGACACCTGATTTTTCCGGATCTGTCACATATTTTTTCATTGACACTACTTTCCCTTCGAAAAACAGACTTTTCTCTAGTAGTTTCACAGGAACCAAGCTGCTTTTTTCAGCAACTTCTTCATGCTTTCTTGCAATAATTTTATCTAAAATATTCATGTGATTTAGGCTAATGAAACGGTAGTTTTTGGGTTAACAAGTCCTTCAAATACATCCAATGCTTTTCCCGAGAGTAAAACTTCCTCAGCTTTAGCTACGGCATCAGGAAACGAAAGCCCTTCTTGCGCGGTCACCAATGCGGCAGCAGAGTTTGCCAAAACCACCGAATTTTGACTTTTTGTACCTTTTCCTTTGAGGATGGATTCAAATATTTTTGCTGATTCTTCAATTGTCTTTCCCCCCTCAATCGAAGTAGCATCTAATTTTTGCAACCCTAAGTCCTTTGGATTAAGAACTTTTTCTCCTTCATTAGAAATCATTTTAAAATCTCCTGTCAAAGAAATCTCATCGTATCCTTCCATGGCATGAATGATTGAAAATCTAGCATCCATTTCCTGATAAAGGTATCCGTAAAGCCTGGCTAATTCTAAACTAAAGACACCAACCATCTGCTTTTTCGGAAAACTTGGATTAACCATAGGGCCTAGCATGTTGAAGAAAGTTTTTACACCCAAATCCTTTCGGATAGGACCTACATGTTTCATTGCAGGGTGAAAAAGTGGGGCATGTAAAAAACAAATACCTACATCGTCCAGGCTTTGACGAATTTTATCAATATCACTGGTGAATTCATAGCCAAAATAGGCCAAAAGGTTTGAGGAACCACAGATCGATGATACTCCAGTGTTTCCATGTTTAGCCACATTCTGACCAGCTCCTGCCACAATGAAAGAAGAAAGAGTTGAAATATTAAACGTGTCTTTTCCATCACCACCAGTACCACAAAGATCCATCGCATCGTATTCGGCTATATCCACTCCAATGCATCGCTCCAACATAGCCTGACGAAAACCGGAAAGTTCTTCAACCGTAATACTTCGCATCATGTAAACTGTCATAAAAGCCGCAATCTGACTTTGGTTGTAGTCACCTGATGTGATGTTTTTCAAAACCTCTCTGGCCTGCGTTTGGCTAAGAGTCCGATGTTCTATTAAGTGGTTAATAATATCTTTCATAATAAAGGGGGTTGTTAGGGTGTTGCTAGATTTAACTTTCTAGCCAGTTTTTTATGATTTGGATACCATTTTCTGTCAAGATACTTTCTGGATGAAACTGTAATCCTCTGACATCAAACTTCTTGTGTCTTACTGCCATGATCTGTTGATCTGGTGTTCTGGCAATCACTTCAAGATCCTCGGAAAGGGTGATTTCATTGATTACCCAAGAGTGATATCTACCAATACTAAAAGTATCGGGAACCTCTTTGAAAAGCAAATCATCCGAAACTTTTACCGTAGAAGACACTCCATGAAGCACTTCTGATAAATTGGTTAAATCTCCACCAAAGGCCTCTCCTATAGCCTGATGTCCTAAACAAACACCCAAAATTGACTTGGTATCCGCGTATTTTTTAATCAGCTCCGGCATAATACCCGCATTTTCTGGAATTCCGGGTCCTGGAGAAAGTAGGATTTTATCGTACTGATCTACCTCTTCCACTGTTATTTTATCGTTACGATAAACATCCATTTGCCCTCCATAACCCAATTGCCTAATGATATAAACCAGGTTATAGGTAAAGGAATCATAATTATCTAGGACTAAGATTCTCATCTTTATTGTTTTATTTTTCCGTATTGTAATTGAAAGATTGAAAAATTCGAAAATTGGAATATTGGATTCATTTCCCTTTTTTCTTCTGTTCAAATCCCTTCAAGTATTTAATAAATCCTTTTATCTCACTGGAAATCTGAATCATCTCTTGATAGAGAAATTCATATTCTTTTTCTGTTATTTTATTTGCTTTAACTAATAAAAACAGTTGACTTCTTAGCTCTCCAGCAGATCCTTTAGCAATAGCTAAGTATTTTATAAATTGACGATTACTGTTGTACTCAAACCCTTCTGCTATATTGTTTGAAATTGAAATTGCAGCTCCTATAAGTTGATCCTTTGCTCGATAATCCCTTACCAAATGATTTGACTCTACCAGTTGGTAAATTTTCAATCCTATTTCGATTGCATGGTTCCAAACATTTAAATCTTCAAATCGATCAACCTTTGCCATAATTTTTCAACTTTAAAATCTTACAATTTTTCAATCAAATATTCTCCGCCGCACGAAGTGCAACTCGTAAGGCTTCCAGTTTATTGGCCACTTCTTGCAATTCTGATGGAATGGTTGATTTGGCAACTACCCCAGCTCCTGCTTGAAATCTCAGATGATTGTTTTCTGAGACAAAAGACCTGATTAATATGGCATGATTGAAATCTCCGTTGAAGCCCAAATACCCAATGGCTCCTCCGTAAAACTCTCTGGAGACATTTTCTAATTCGTCAATTAGCTGCATTGCCCGATACTTTGGTGCTCCTGAAAGCGTTCCAGCCGGAAATGTATCTGCTACCAGCTGTAAAGGGTTGGCTTTTTCTGGCAACTCTCCTGTAACCTTTGAAACCAAGTGGATCACATGAGAGTAATACTGGATTTCTTTGAAAACATCCACCGTTACTTTCTCAGAAGTCCTGCTTAAGTCATTTCTAGCCAAATCCACTAACATGACATGTTCTGAATTCTCTTTTGGATCATCGTAAAGCTTTCTTGCCAAAGCTGCATCCTCCTGATCATTACCAGTCCTTCGGAAAGTCCCTGCAATGGGATAAATCGTGGCTTTATTTTCTTTCACCACGATCTGGGCTTCCGGTGAACTTCCGAAAACTTTAAAAGAGCCATAATCGAAATAGAATAAATAAGGCGATGGGTTTACAGAGCGTAAAGCTCGATATACATTAAATTCATCGCCTTTAAATTCTGTGCTAAATCTTCTGGAAAGCACGATCTGAAAAACATCGCCTTTAAAGCAATGCTCTCTTCCTTGATTTAATATCTTTAAAAACTCCTCATCCGTGTAGTTTGAGTTTTCTTCCCCTACTCGCTTAAATGAATAACTCGGAATATTTTTATTCGCCAGTAAACGCTCGATTTCATCCATCAACTCAGGATTTTCTGCCCCAGCGATGCGATGTTCCAAAAGGTGCAATTCATTTTTATAATGGTCCACCACAATAATATTTTGGTAGACAGAGTACTGCATCATAGGAACCGCATTTGGCTCCGTATTTTCAAGTTGGATATCCTCAAAATATGCAACTGAATCGTACTTGATATATCCAAAAAGTCCATTGGAACTGAACTTGAATTTATCCTGAGAGATATCAAATTTATTTCCAAAAGCTCTTAGACTATCCATCAGCCTCTGATCTGAGTTAACCTCATACGAAACCGAATGTCCAAGAGGAAGAGTTTCTTCTACTTTACCTGCATTGAAAGTAAAAGTAGCCAATGGATTAAAACAGATATAGGAATAGCTATTTTCGTGTCCATGGTAATCAGAACTCTCCAAAAGAATCGGATTGGCAAATCGATCTCGGATTTGCAGATAAATACTCACAGGAGTAATTGTATCCGCTAATCGCTTTCTATAAGTGGTTAAAATCGGGAGTTTTACTTGAGTCATTTCGTGGTTATTTTCAATAAAAAAGGCTTACCGGAAATCCAGTAAGCCTTTTATACTATATCGTAACGCAAATTTTATTGCAGGGGCTTTCTAAACTTCCTTTTGGAAAGAATAAGAATGCCACCACCAATATTTGTTTGCGAATGTTTTCATAAGAATGGCAGCAAATTTAGAAAGGGATTATGAAGTACAAAGCATCAAGTCATTTTTTTTTCAAAAAAAATTCTTCACTTCAGAAATTTCGCTGCTCCAAAAGATGCAATCCTTGTAAACTATAAAGTCTTGAACTCGTAAAACAATATTCTAAACTACACTTCAGATGAAAAATTTAATTGCTATTGGAGTATTTTTCTTAACAGTAAGTTCTTTTGCTCAAAACGGCCCAAAATGGAGCACACCCGTCATGGATATTCCATACGGAACAGAATTAGATTCCTCGGTAAGTTTAAAAATTGACAAAGGTTTTTTATTTGCCGACCTAATTAAAGAATCGAATGACACGAGGATTTTCTTTCATAAAGATATTCAGAGCCTCTCCAAAGTAAGGATAGTCAACAATCAAACGAATGAACTGATAGCAAAAGGAAGAGGTAGTTACTTTTTTGGCTCAGCAAGGTTTGAGTTTGCTGATGGGGAAACCATAAAAATCCAACGAAAGAAAAATCCTAATGGATATGAAATCATAGGCCCCTATGGAGTATTATTCAAGGTAGAAAACCAAGGAATAGGCTATGCAAAAACTTATAGCGATCAGGAGTTATTGATACAGGCCTTTTACGTATTTGATCGAATTAAAGAGACTCAAACACCGACTGAGGAATACAATCAATTTTATTCCTACCCATATACTTCTAGATATTAAGAGAAGAAATGATTTTCTACCTTTGCAATAAAAAGCAATTATGGCAAAAGTTCTTTCCCATTATTTTAAAAGAGTCTTTGATGACTATCAGGTACTTGTTCAGGTCAACCCCGAGGATTTTACTGGATTAGAACTGATCATCCACCCTGATGGAAAAGTTGAAAAAACTGAAATGGAATTTGACGAAGAAATTTTTGAGGATTTAGAGGTTGACGAATTTAAAACTTGTAGTCCTTTAGAGTTTCAACTTCAAGCTTCCAAAGCATAGAAAATTTTATTTGAAAGATTCTGAATAATTATCGCATTGACAGTCAGTACAGATAATAGATATCAAAGCAAATATTCCATTCAGGGATTGTAAACTGTAATTTTTGCCTTACCTTTGTGGCCTAGCGGCACGACCAGCTCCTGCTGAATCCCCCAGGTCCGGAAGGAAGCAAGGGTAGGCGGTTGTAGCGGTGCGATGCCGCTTCTTTTTTACCCTTTTTTTTGTGAAGCAGTGCATTATCAAGTTCCTAATCTTGATTAATCTTCTAACTTTGTCCACTGCAATTAAATCTATTTAACCCATCTAAAGTCTTATTGTAGGAGTACAATTCATTTGTACATAACTTTAAAGGAAGTTAGGTGACCATTTTATTAACAATTCAATCATGAAATTCTTTATTGACACCGCAAATCTGGACGAAATCAGAGAAGCATATGACCTTGGTGTATTGGATGGTGTAACTACCAACCCATCACTTATGGCAAAGGAAGGCATCAGCGGAGCAGAAAATGTAACTGCGCACTACAAAGCTATTTGTAACATCGTTGATGATAAAGTAAGTGCCGAAGTCATCTCTACTGACTATGAAGGCATGATCAAAGAAGGAAAAGAGCTTGCCAAAATTGATGACAAAATCGTGGTGAAAATTCCGATGATCAAAGATGGTGTGAAAGCAATCAAATATTTTCACAGTGAAGGAATTCGCACTAACTGTACTTTGGTATTTTCTTCAGGTCAAGCAATTCTTGCTGCAAAAGCTGGAGCCACCTATCTTTCTCCATTCATTGGCCGATTAGATGACATCTCTTATGACGGGTTGGAGCTAATCGAACAGATTGTTCATATCTACCAAAATTACGGCTTTGATACACAAGTGTTAGCAGCTTCTGTAAGACATACCATGCATTTGATAAAATGTGCAGAAATTGGAGCAGACGTTGTGACTTGTCCTTTAAAAGTTATCACTGGCTTATTAAAACACCCGCTGACGGATTCAGGATTGGCACAGTTTCTGGCTGATCATGCGAAAGCGGCAGGAAAATAACAATGAAAAGGCCGGCATTCGTCGGCCTTTTTTTAACTTCCACGTATGTATATCATTAAAGTAAAAGGCAAAGCTAAAATTCCAGACTACATCCAAATCAGAGATGAGAACTTTGTGTTGGTTGCTTATTTTAGAGCAGACCGACCCTTGAAAAATATTGAGAAATTTGGATTGGAGGGAAAAGAAACTGAATTGGAAAACCTAATTCAAGAATTGCCTTTTGGGAAACTTAAAAAATTAGATCTGTGAAGATGGATTTTACCACAGAACCTGTTCTCCAGGTAACCAATGCCACAATATTCCAAGGAATGGATCCCGTCTTGACTGACGTGGATTTTTCAGTCGAGCAACACGAATTTGTATTTTTAATCGGAAGAACCGGAAGTGGTAAAAGCTCGTTGTTAAAAACTTTATACGCTGATTTGGCATTAAAAAGCGGGAAAGTTGAGATTGCTGGCTTTGACCTCACCCAAATCAAAACCAAGGAAATCCCCTTTTTAAGAAGGAAAATCGGCATCGTATTTCAGGACTTTCAGCTTTTTAGTGATAGAACTGTCGCTGAGAACTTAAATTTTGTCATGAAAGCTACGGGCTGGAAGGACTCTTCTAAAATAAAAGCCCGAATGGCTGAAGTCCTTCTTCTTGTAGGATTGAATAATGCCGCAAGTAAAATGCCTCACCAGCTTTCTGGAGGGGAACAACAACGTGTGGTAATTGCAAGAGCTTTGCTCAATGAACCCTCTATCTTATTGGCGGATGAGCCTACTGGAAACCTTGATCCAGATGTAGCGGATGGGATATTCAAACTATTTCAAGAAATTAATAAAAAAGGAACATCTATATTGATGGCAACCCATAACCATGAGTTACTTCGTAAATACCCATACAGAGTACTTAAGTGTGAAAATGGGAAATTGCTAGACAGCAAGACACACGATGTATCCTTTGGGTCAACGTATTGACAAAAAATCCTCAAAACCAAACAAATACATTCCCAATTCGTTCATAAATTGCCCTAAATTACGTTTTATGAAATCAACCAAATTGCTACAAGTAGCCCTCCTATCATCTTTCATGGTGCTTGGTTGGAGCTGTAAAGACAAAGAAGATACCGAGCCGGTTATTGACCCAAGCTCAGAAGTAGCCGTTAATAACTGGATCTATGATGTCATGGATGAGGTTTATTACTGGGTAAGTGATCTGGGAACCCCGATTGCTGATGATTCAGATCCTGAAGATTATTTTGAGTCTCTTCTTTATAAACCAACGGATCGTTTTTCAGTGATTTATCCAGACTACCAAGAACTGATCAATAGCTTAAGTGGCGTCACATTAGAAGCAGGCTATGAGTTTCAGCTTTATTTAGAAAGCACTGGAAGCACTAATGTAATCGCGGAAATCTCTTATGTGAAGAAAGGCAGCCCAGCTGAAGCAGCAGGTTTAGTTAGAGGAGACATTATTACTCACATCAATGGAGTACAAATGACTACAGAAAACTACAGGGAGTTACTTGGCGAAACAGAAGCTCAACATACCATCACTTATTTAAGTATCAACCCTTCTTCCTTGGTTTATGAAGAGCAGGCTCCTTTGACATTGGAAGTAGTACAATTAAGTGAAAACCCAAATTACATTGACACGGTTTATACCATTGAGGGTCAAAAGATAGGATACTTCATGTATAACTTCTTTGCTCCGGGTAATGGAGGAACCAGCACTGTTTATGATCAGGAAACTGATGAAATATTTGCGAAATTTAAAGCAGAAGGTATCCAACACCTGATTATTGATTTTAGATACAATGGAGGAGGATATGTTTCCTCAGCAACAAACTTGGCAAGCTTAATAGCTCCAAACGTGACCAATACGGACATTTTCTCCAAAACGAAGTACAACAATATTTTGATGTCTGAAATACCTGAGTTAGCGAATGTAAAAACCGCTTTTAAGGTAAAAGCTCAAAACCTCGGAAATATTTTAGAAGGCAATAGAGTATATGTACTTACTTCACAGAGAACTGCTTCTGCATCAGAATTAGTCATCAATGGATTAAAGCCTTACTTAGATGTATTTATGATTGGTGATGTTACCTATGGTAAAAATGTAGGCTCAATTCCATTTGAAGATGAGGACAACCCGGACAATCCTTATGGTATTCTACCTATTGTTTCTCAAAGCTTCAACAGTTTAGACCAATCCGATTATTCCACTGGTTTTACTCCCAACATTGAAGTGAGGGAATCTTCTGAGAGGTTGTCACCACTAGGTAATGTAAATGAACTACTATTGAGAACAGCGATAGAACAAATTACTGGAGTCCCATCCTCTGGAAGGTTCGAAAAACTGGACAGAAAGGATATTGGAAGTACTTTAGAACGGAAAGTCAGGTTTGGAAATATGATAGAAAACCAAATAATAAAATAAATAGAAAAGGTCTCAAATTGATGAGACCTTTTTTTATACCCCTATTTTTTTTGAAAAAGGGATTGGTAAAAACATAAAAATTTTGGACATTATCGAAGGTTTAGAAGGTACTTCAACCTAATAAAGCTTTTTCCAATCATTAACTAAACATTATTATGTTCAACCAAAACAAAATTTGGAACAAACCAATCCTCATGGCAGGATTGGCCATCGGTGTTTTAGGCTTTGCTTGCCAACCTCAAGACGACACCCCAATCTCCAAAGACGCTGTCGAACACATCGGCTATAAAAGCGGGGATGTAATTCCTGGAAAGTACATTATTACACTCCAGCCTTCTACCTTGAATTTCAGAAAGGACATGAGCTACGATGCTGTTCAGGCAGCTATGAGAAAAACAAGTTCAGACCTTCTTTCCAAATACCGAATCGGAAATGAAAATCTAGGCCATGTTTATGGAAATGCCATCACAGGTTTTTCGGTAACCCTTACTGAAGAGCAATACGAAGAAATATCAAAAGATCCTGCTATTAAGTTCATTGAAAGAGATAGAATAATAGCATTAGCACCACCTCCAGGAAAAGGCAATAATGGTGGAGGAGGTGGGTCTGACCCAAAACAAGAAACCCCTTATGGGATTGCTAGAGTTGGCGGAGGAGAAACCTACACAGGAAGTAAAAAAGCCTATATTATTGATTCTGGAATTGATTCCACGCACCCAGATTTAAATGTAGATGTGGCAAGTGGATTTAATGCGTTCACCAAAGGTAGAGACTCTGATTTATCTTCCGACAATAACGGACATGGAACCCATGTTTCTGGAACTGTAGGCGCCATAGATAACTCAATAGGTGTAGTTGGTGTGGCAGCTGGAGTAACGGTCGTTCCGGTAAAAGTACTTGACTCAAGAGGTTCCGGTTCCTATTCAGGAGTCATTGCAGGAGTAGATTTTGTTGAAGCAGAAGCGGAAATAGGGGATGTTGCCAATATGAGCTTAGGAGGTCCTCCATCAGATGCTTTAGACGCTGCTGTCATAAAATTAGCTGAAAAAGGAGTCCTAGTAGCATTAGCTGCAGGAAATGAGAGCACTGATGCAAATTCTTCATCTCCAGCAAGAGCTAATCACCCAAACATTTATACCGTGTCAGCAGTGAATAGTAATGACACTTATGCGTCATTCTCAAATTACGGTAACCCTCCAATTGATTTTGCTGCTCCTGGCGTAGGGGTAAGATCTACTATCCCAGGCGGTGGATATGCTTCGTATAATGGAACATCCATGGCTTCTCCACATGTTTGCGGATTACTGATTTGGGGAACTCCAAAAGCCGGAGGCCCCGTTAATGGAGATCCTGATGGTGACGTTGATCAAGTAGCGGTAAGATAAGGAGACTAAATATCACAAAATAAAAGAGACTCGGATACCCGAGTCTCTTTTTTTGTTCATTATCAAATTGTTAAGTTTTCAGAAATAGTCTTAAAAAAATTTACAGGCGATTACATTTGTTAAAAACGAAAGCCCATGGAACTAGCAGCAAGTTTATTTTTGATTTTGTCCATCTATTTCTTTGGAAGCTTGGCATTAACCCAAGAGATTATCAAACCATATAAGACAGTAGTCGCCCAAGGAGGACATGGTCGAAATCTGGTAACTAACTATTCAAAAATACTACTAGTGAGCTTTTCTATCTCAGTAGTATCAACTACCCTCGCTTATTTTTTATTTTTCTAATAAAAAAGGCCGGTTATTCACCAGCCTTTAAATGGGTTAAGCTAATCTATAATTATTGAGCTTTCTTAAGATTCTCTTTTGCCAATTCATAATTAGGATCTAGCTGAATCGCTTCTTCAAAAGCCGTTTTAGCTTCTGGCTTTGATCCTTGATCCAAATAAATCATTCCTTTTAAGTTAAGGGCTGCAGCCTTCATACTTACTTCTTGTGTAACCCCTGCTTCAGTATTAAAGCCGATCTTATCTTCCGCGGTGACATTTTTCACCAACATATTTACCGAATTAAGAGCTTCTTCATATCGCTTTAGCGAGTATTGGATAAATGCAGATTTGTACAAACTGAAGTTATCTCCAGTCAACAAATACAAGCTTTCGAAGTGAGGCAAAGCTCTATCCAAGGCTCCCACTTGTTCAAGTGAAAATGCAGCAATTTCCAATGCTCCCACACTCTTATCATTGACACTTAAAATATCCATTGCAACGAGTGCTGCAGAGGTATATTGGTTGCTTTCAAAATACTTACTTGCCAACAACTCAGGATACCTCATATCTTCAGGATTTCTCACCATCAACTCATAGAGTTTAACTCTACCTACCAATGGGTCAGCATACCGCTGTGATAATTGAAAAGCTGCTTGGTCTTGAGAATTTAAGACTCTTCTTGTTTTCTGATCCAATCTTGGTATCGAATCATTTGTTTCCGTCTGGGCAATAATCGGACTGGCACTTAATGCCAATAGCAGCATGAATAATACGCGCTTCATTTTTATTAATTTTTATTTTGATGATGATTTTGGAAGATCCTTGATGGGAGAAACGCCTTTTGATTTGGCTATCTCATACATCAACTCTCTCGCTTTATCGGGCTTGTTTTGAATTTTGCCCTCCAATATAGCTTCTTTAATTTCTTCTTTGATCTCTCCAACGATTTTTGAAGGGGAAAGACCAAAAGTTTCCATAATTTCTTCTCCTGATATTGGGGGTTGAAAATTTCGGACTTGGTCTTTTTCTTCCACTTCCATCAATTTCTTCTCCACTTTATCGAAGTTTTCCAAATATCGCTTAACTCTTCGGTTATTTTTTGAAGTTACATCCGCCCTGCATAGCTTCATAAGTGAATCAATGTCATCTCCCGCATCAAACAACAACCGTCTTAATGCTGAGTCAGTCACCTCATCCTTCACCAATGCAATTGGGCGAAGATGTAATCGAACCAATTTTTGGACAAACTTCATCCGATCATCCATAGGAAGCTTTAACCTCCTAAAGATCCCAGGAGTCATCCTTGCCCCTTTATCCTCATGCCCATGAAAGGTCCAGCCCACTTTCTTATTAAAGCGTTTAGTAGCTGGTTTGGCTATATCATGTAGAACAGCTGCCCATCTAAGCCAAAGATCCTCGCTCATGACAGAGACATTGTCCAATACCTGTAGTGTATGGTAGAAATTATCTTTATGTGATTTATCGTCGACTGAATCCACACCTTGAAGCTCTACCATTTCTGGAAAAAACTCATGCAATAACTTACTTGCAAACAAAAGTTTAAAACCATAGGAAGGCTTCGGCACCAACATGATTTTATTAAGCTCGTCTATAATTCTTTCGCCAGATATAATTCTTAATCTATGCGCATTTTGGGTGATCGCATAAAAGGTATCAGGATCAATATCAAAATCAAGTTGAGCTGCAAAACGGATAGCTCGAAGCATCCTTAAAGGATCATCCGAAAATGTAATCGAGGGCTCTAAGGGTGTTCGAATAGTTTTACGCTTCAAATCCACTAATCCTTCAAAAGGATCCAGCAAATCACCATAGTTGCTAGCGTGAAGTGAAATCGCCATGGCATTTATCGTAAAATCTCTTCGCTCTAAGTCTTCTTGAAGCGTACCATCTTCCACGATAGGCTTTCGGGATTCTGAGCGATAAGACTCTTTTCTCGCTCCCACAAACTCCAACTCCCATTCTTCCAATTTTACCATGGCTGTCCCAAAGTTTTTGAATACAGAAACCGGAACATGGTAATCAAAATTTTTAGCTACTTCCTCTGCCAGCTCTATCCCACTGCCCACACAGGTAAAATCAATATCTCTTTTATCGGACTTTTTTCTGTTTAAAATAAGGTCACGAACATACCCACCGACCACATAGGCTTCTAGACCTAGATCTTGGGCAGCTTTGGCCACTTTACTAAACACTTCTATTTCGTCTAGATGTGATTTAAAATTCATCTTTTCAAAATTTTAACCTCTCCTTCTGCTCCTAGATACAACTCTTTGGTGCTAGAGCTAAATAAAGGGAAATATAAATCAGTTTTTAGTTCTGCTTTTCTATCTGAATTAAGTTGCACCAAAACAGGTTGGGCAATCTGAAAAAGAAATTTATTCCAGTTAGGCTCACGGATCAAAGAAAACTTCAATACCCCTTCTTTGATTGGCCCTTTCGATAATATCTTATTTGCATCACTATGATAGATCGTAGGTTTGGAGGCGAACTCTACGATGTCTAAAGACACCTCAGAGAATTGCTCACAAACTGATCTAATTTGAAATAAATCGAATAATAAATAAATCCAATCATTACCCATAGCAGGCGTCCATTGATCCTGCGACATCAAAGTCAAGTTTTTACCGTTTCCCTCTTTTATTGTGAGAACTCCTTCTTTTTTAAATGATTTTAGAAACTGAGAATGATCCAAGGCTTTTAATTTTGACACAAAAATAATCAGAATATCGAGAGCAGCCCTTTCTAAAAACATAAACAAAAAAAAACCTCCTGATTACAGGAGGTTATTGTGAAGTTAAATATGTTGTAATGGCTTAATTTGAATATTTTTTATTCGCAAAAACACTTGCTAATAATCCTAGGCCACCAAAAATAAAGATACAAGCAGGAAAGGATACATCAGAATTCATTCCAATAATACTTAGGAGTTCACCCATCAGTACTCCAACGCCAACACCGATACCCAATAGAGCCAAATTCATTACCACTTCTGAAAAGCTGAATTTTTTGCCTGTATTAAATAAACTGGCATCTGCTCCTTTTTCTATTAATGCTAATCTCTCCTTATTTCTTGTGGTTAGAAACAAGTAAACAACCCCAAAGATGGTGGAAAATATAGTTAGGGTTACAAGTACTGTGGTTACATCCATGATTTTAATTATTAGGTTTTACTCTTTGATGATGCCTGGGGAGAAAAGGTTACAAAATCATAAAAAAAATTATTTGTAACTTCTAGATGACTTATTGCATCTAAGAAAAGAATGCATTTCGAAAACGACCTCTATTACATAGAAAAGACTTTAGCTGGAGATAGGCATGCTTTTGGACAATTGATTCAAAAGCATCAAAACTATGCCTATACCCTTGCGTATAGAATACTTAAAAATTCAGAAGAGGCAGAGGAAGCTACTCAGGATAGTTTCATGAAGGTTTACGATTCTTTGAAAAAATTCGAAAGAAAGTCGAAATTTACCACTTGGCTTTATAAGATCGTTTACCATGAGGCATTAGGTCGATTGAGGAAAATGAAAAATATCATGATAGATATCGATGAGGTTACAGACCTCAAGTTACCTGTTGATGATTTCAGTAATGGACTTGAATTACTTCATTTGCAAGAAAGAAAAGACCTGATAAAAAATGCATTGGATGGATTGAAAGCTACAGAGTCTGCGGTACTTACTTTATTCTATTTAGAAGAGCAAAGTATCAAGGAAATTGAAGTGATTACAGAGCTTTCAGAGTCACATATAAAAATACTTTTGCACAGGGGAAGAAAAAACATGTTAATCTCCTTGCAGAAATTCACAAAGAAAGAAATTTCCCATTTGCTATGAATAATTTAGATTCAAATATGAATGACCAGCAAATAAGAAACTGGATTAAGGAAGCAGGGCCTGAAAATCTCTCAAATGATTTTCACTTGAAAGTCCTGTCAAGGATAGAGAATGCACATTCGTTTCAATATAAACCTGTAATTTCTCCACTGGGACTCAAACTAATAGCGTCTCTAATTGTGTTTTTGGTACTAATGACAATTTTGTTTATACCAAATGACAATAGCTCATCAACTTTATGGAATCAAATTCCAGACTTTGGAAGTTCGTTTACAATAAAATCAATTCCACATATAAGTTTACCGAAAATTCATCTTGGTCCAATATTCAGCACTTCGATCTTTTCATTTACTTTATTATTCCTAACCTGGATATTATATCAATCCAAGAGATTTAAATTAGGGTAATAAAAAAAGACAACCGATCGGTTGTCTTTTTTTATTTAAACTTATCAAATAATTAAAATATCAATTTCTCAACCAATTGATGAATGTTTGATAGCCAACACCTATTTCTCTTGCGAAAGCAGCTTTTGTCTTTTTACCTGCAGCTTCAACCTTTTTCCATTCCTCTACAATCTTACTTTTTTCAGCATCTGTAAAAGTTCTTCTTTTACCAGTTTTTACTTTGGAGGCCCCTGATCCATTGATTAAGCTAATCAATTCATTTAAATCATTTAGGAATTTCCCATCCATTAAAAATAAGCCTGCAGCTTCTAGTTTTTTAATAACTTCAGTTTTTGGATCCACAGGAGTAACAGCGATTCCTTTTGATGCTGCCTCATGTAAATCTATTTTATCACCATCTGCAGTAACGTAAACAAACCCTTCACTTTTTTTCAAGTCGCTGATAGACTCCTTAATCAAATCTTTCATATAAAATTATTCATTTGTAAAATATCCTAACGCAATATATATAATAATGTGAAATCAAAAGAAATTTAATAAATGATTTTTAGGGATTTTTATATAAATTTTATTTACCCTAAAACTTAAATTATAAAATCAATGATCTTCATAATAGACCCTCTACCTTAAATTATATTTATCAAACATTCAATCCCCAGAATGGACGGAGGCAATTCCCCTCATTATTTTTAATTAAATATTATTGAAAAGAATGAAATAAATATTTCCCAACTAGTTTTTTAAATAAAAGTATAATAAAAACACTTTTTTTGAGTTGGAAATCAAAAACCCACCCTCATCCATCAAATATTTTAAATAATAATCAATTGCCATCATTTTCATCAATAAACCTCTTGTTAAACGATACATTTAGATAGTCAAATCGTCATACACAAATTTTTGTTTCACAATGATTTAGCAACTTTAAATACATTGAAAAAAAAGACACCTAATCATTTAGATCATTAAATTCTCGATTTTATTAAAATCAAAAGAACAAAAAGTCCCTTAATCGGGAAAATTCCGTAATTTTGAGCCCCATAAGAATTCAATCAATTTCATCCTGCCTTCATTCTTATGGCCTCATCTACAAAATACATATTCATTACAGGAGGAGTCACCTCCTCTCTCGGAAAAGGAATCATTGCCTCATCACTAGGTAAGTTACTACAATCGAGAGGGTTTAAGGTAACCATCCAAAAATTCGACCCCTATCTAAACATTGATCCGGGCACACTTAATCCCTATGAACATGGGGAGTGCTACGTGACTGATGATGGAGCTGAGACAGATTTAGACCTTGGTCATTACGAAAGGTTTCTAAACGTCACTACTTCTCAAAACAACAATGTGACGACAGGTAGAATTTATAATAATGTCATCACGAAAGAAAGGAAGGGAGAGTTTTTAGGAAAAACTGTTCAGGTAATTCCTCATATCACAGATGAGATAAAGTCCAACTTTTATAAATTAAGCGAGGATAACAAATACGATGTTATCATTACAGAAATAGGAGGTTGTGTGGGTGACATTGAGTCATTGCCTTTTATTGAAGCTGTAAGACAAGCACGTTGGGATTTAGGACCAAATAACTTCCTGGTTATTCATTTGACCTTGATCCCTTACCTGAGTGCAGCAAAAGAGCTTAAAACAAAGCCTACACAACATTCAGTGAAACAATTGCTAGAAGCTGGTATCCAACCAGATATCCTAGTATGTAGAACAGAACATCATTTACCTTCTGATGTCAAGAAAAAACTGGCTCTTTTCTGCAATGTGCAGTTAAACTCAGTGATTGAAGCAATGGATGCCGATTCCATTTATGATGTTCCTTTATTGATGAAAAAGGAAAAACTTGACGAAAGAGTAATGACTAAACTGAAGCTTTCGTCAAAAGAAAATACTGATCTGGAAAAATGGAAAGACTTCTTAGGCAAATTAAAAAACCCAACACAGGAAGTTACCATTGGTTTGATAGGAAAGTACGTTTCACTTCCAGATTCCTATAAGTCCATTATAGAAGCATTTACCCATGCAGGAGCATCCATTGAATGCCATGTCAATTTGAAGTTGTTGTCTTCAGAGGAAATCAATACCGATAATTTTAAAGAGAAATTGGTTGATTTGGATGGAATACTGGTTGCACCAGGCTTTGGAGAAAGAGGTTTCGAAGGAAAAATTGAAACCGTAAAATTCGCCAGAGAAAACAAAATCCCATTTTTAGGTATATGCTTGGGAATGCAAGTAGCAGTAATTGAGTTTGCCCGCAATGTACTTGGCCATACCAAAGCTAACAGTACAGAAATGGATCCAAATACACCTCACCCAGTGATCGCTTTGATGGAAGAGCAAAAGAAAATCGATCAAATGGGCGGAACAATGCGTTTGGGTTCGTATGCTTGCGACCTGAAAAAGCCAAGTAAGTCATTCCAAGCTTACGGAAAATCAAAAATTCAGGAAAGACACCGTCACCGTTATGAGTTTAACAACGATTTTCTTCAAGAAATGGAGAAGAACGGAATGCTTGCTACAGGAAAAAATCCAGATACAGGACTGGTGGAAATTATCGAACTAAAGAACCATCCTTGGTTTGTGGGCGTACAATTTCACCCAGAGTATAAAAGCACTGTATTGTCACCGCAGCCTTTGTTTGTAAGGTTCATTCAAGCTGCGATCAATAATAAAATTAAGTAACACTTTATTACGGGAACAGTATCCCGAATCTATCCTTTAATTATGGACAAAAATCAAGCGACAGGTTTAATTCTCTTCGCAGCAGTAATTTTGGTCTACTCCTTCTTTTTTGCGAGTGGGCCTGAAGTACCAGTAGAGGAAGTGGAAGCACCTGCTCAGACAGAGACTGTACAGGATGTAAAACCGGCAATGGAAAGCCAAGCGCCAGTAGAGAATGATAGTATGATTTCTCAAGCTAATTTGGCAAAATTTGGTGCATTAGCAACATTAGCTTCCGGTGAAGAGCAGTTGGTGACTTTAGAAAATGATCTGATCAAAGTTTCTATTTCTACTAAAGGCGCCTCAGTAAATGAGGTAGAGCTTAAAGAGTATAAAAGCTGGACTCAAGAACCTCTTCTCCTAATAGATAGTGAGAGTTCTAAAATGGCTTTTAGTTTAGAAAGTAACACAGGGAGTGTTAATTTAAATGACCTGTATTTTAATCCTTCTCTAAACTCAAGCCAAGATGAAGAGGGGAATGCGGTACATACTTTAACCCTAAGTGCTGGAACAGAAAGTGGTGAAATTATTCAAACTTTCACGTTAAAAGATGGAAGCTATGAGGTTCACAAGTCTCTTAAAATAGATCGTTTCTCCAATTATTTTACGGGCAACTCGCTGCAGTTTACTTGGGCTGATCAGGTTAGAAAGCAGGAAAGAGACATTGGTGAATCAAGAAGAAAAACTCAAGTCAATTACTTCTTGGCATCAGATTCCTATGAAAACCTGGGAGTTGGAGATGATTTAGAACAAGAGCAAGTTGCTGAGCCTGTAAAATGGATTGGTTTTAGCCAACGCTTCTTTACCGCAGGAATTATTGCCGATGAAACATTTCAGGATGTAAACCTGGCACAAAGTACTCCTGCCGACAGTTCTTTTGTCAAGTATATGGAAACCTCTTTGAGCATCCCATTGAAAGACAATACAGCTTCCTTTAGATTCTATTTTGGTCCTGACAACTACAAAGGATTGAAAAAAGTCACTGAAGGTTTTGAGAAGAATGTAGACATGGGTTACTTCTTTGTAAGCTGGGTAAACAAATACATCATCGTTAACCTTTTTGCCTTCCTGGAGAAGTTTTTCTCTAATTATGGTGTGATCATTATTTTGATCGTATTAGCTATCAAATTAGCGCTTTCACCACTTACCTATAAGTCTTATGTAGGAATGGCGAAAATGCGTGTAATCAAGCCAGAAATTGATGAGCTAAAAGAAAAATACGGGGATGACCCAACGAAGATGCAACAAGAGCAAATGAAGCTCTTTGGGAAACTCGGAGTAAGTCCAATTTCAGGGTGTTTACCTATGGTACTTCAAATGCCGTTTTTGTTTGCCATGTTCTTCTTCTTTCCGAATGCAATCCAGTTGAGACAAGAGTCATTCTTGTGGGCAAATGATTTGTCTACATATGACACCTTCTTCAACCTGCCATTTACGATTCCATTCTATGGCTCTCATGTCAGTTTGTTCACCTTGTTGATGACAGTTTCTCAAATTGTTTACACCAAGTTCAACAATCAATTGACCACAGCTACGGGCCCAATGAAGAATTTGGGATACATCATGCCTGTGATGTTTATGTTTATCCTAAACTCCTACCCTGCTGGTTTGAGTTTCTATTACTTCGTTTCCAACATGGTGACTTTTGGTCAGCAGGCGGTAATCAAGCTTTTTGTAGATGATGATAAGATCAGAGCGAAAGTGGAAGAAAGTAAGAGAAAAAATGCCAATAAGAAGAAATCTAAATTCCAGCAAAAACTGGAAGATGCGATGAAGGCAGCAGATGCCAACAGAAAAAAATAAAGAATGAGGGAGCTTAAATGGCTCCCTTTTTTCTGACCAAAAATCCAATCTCCCTTTTCTAGATTAAATCATTTTGATAAAAATTTCATATCTAGAAACAAAATAAAAAATGAGGAGTAAACTGAATAAAAGCTTTGAAAAGGGCTTTTCACTTCTATTCCAAGACTAATTGTAAAATACGGCTGGGAAGAACCGAAAAGCACAACGGAAAAAATCCCGTTGATCAGCCAGAAAAGAATTGATTTTGCTTAATATTGGTATTCAATTACCCGAGAAAAAATAACATGGGAAAAATCATTGCCATTGCCAATCAAAAAGGTGGGGTGGGGAAAACCACAACTGCGATGAACCTCGCTGCAAGCCTTGCTGTACTGGAATATAAAACCTTGGTGATCGATGCAGATCCTCAAGCCAACACTACTTCAGGCCTAGGCCATGACCCAAAGTCTATCAACAGCAGTATTTACGAATGCATGGTAGATGAGGTCAACATCAAGGATATTATCCTTAATACTGAGATGGAATACCTAGACCTTGTACCTTCTCATATTGATCTAGTGGGTGCGGAAGTAGAGATGATCAACCTAGATAATCGGGAGGAAAAGATGAGAGGTGTCGTTTCAGACATCAAAGACAGCTATGATTTCATCGTCATTGACTGCTCTCCCTCCTTAGGTCTTATTACCATTAATGCACTAACAGCAGCAAATTCAGTAATAATCCCTGTCCAATGTGAGTATTTTGCTTTGGAAGGGCTTGGTAAATTGTTGAACACCATCAAAATCATTCAGACAAGGCTAAACCCTGATCTGGAAATTGAAGGTATTCTTTTAACGATGTATGATGTAAGGCTTAGACTTTCTAATCAGGTGGTAGAAGAAGTAAGAGTACACTTCAAGAACATGGTTTTTGAAACAATTATACCAAGAAATGTACGTTTGAGTGAAGCGCCTAGCTTTGGACTGCCAGCAATCGCTTTTGATGCTGATGGCAAAGGAGCCGTAGCTTACCTCAACCTAGCCAGTGAGATTGCTCAAAAAAATGGCCTTCAAAAAGTGAACAGTTAATTTATGTCAGACAATAAGCCTAATCGAAAAAAAAGTGCCTTAGGAAGGGGCCTTGGAGCCTTGCTGGAGGATAGTCCTGCCAAGCATAAATCTGAGGAAATTTTACCGGAAGTTGTAAAAACTGGGATTTTTGAAATTCCTTTGGAAGAAATTCAGGTAAACCCATTCCAACCTAGAGTTCATTTCGATAAGGATGCTTTGGGCGAATTAGCTGAGTCTATTAAAGTCCAAGGAATCATTCAGCCCATCACGGTAAGAAAGCTGGACACCAACGAATACCAGTTGATCTCTGGTGAGCGAAGATTCCAAGCTTCCAAAATTGCTGGATTAACTCAAATTCCTGCTTACGTAAGAACTGCCAATGACCAGCAGATGCTGGAAATGGCTTTAATTGAAAATATTCAGCGGGAAAACCTAAATGCATTGGAAATAGCCCATTCCTATCAAAGACTTTTAGCGGAATGTGATTTAAAACAAGAGCAATTAGGAGACCGTGTAGGTAAAAACAGAACTACTGTAAACAATTATTTACGACTCTTAAAATTACCTCCTACTATTCAGGCAGCCATCAGAGATCAACAAATCTCAATGGGTCATGCCCGAGCTTTGATCAATGTGGAAGATGTAGATAAGCAACTTGCCATATTTAAGAAAGCCGTAGAAGAGGAATTAAGTGTTCGTAAAGTAGAAGCTCTTGTCAAAGCTTTGAATGAAGGTAAGCCTGAAAAGAAGACGGAGCCAGATCTAGATCCAGTGAAAAAGTATGAGATCAGCAAAATCCAGCAACGTTTAGCTTCTCATTTTGGAACAAAAGTTTCTTTGAAATCGGACAAGAAAAATAAAGGCGAGATCAAGATTCCTTTTAACTCCAACTCAGACCTCAATAGAATTCTGGAAATCCTGGAAATAATTTAACCCTTGAAACCCTTAAAATTTCATAAAATTCAAGTTCTTCAAGCCCCATGGATCCTCATGGGACTTTTGGTTTTATGCTTCTTTGTAACTTGTCCTGTAAATGCGCAAGAAGCAGAAGTTGAGACCAAACCTGTAAAAGTAAAAAAGGAACGTCCCGATTATTCCAACCTTCCGAAAGATCCTAGAAAAGCAACGATTCTATCTGCAATCCTTCCCGGGGCTGGGCAAGTTTATAATAACAAAGCTTGGAAAGTACCGATCCTATATGCTGGGTTTATGACAGACATCTATTTTATAGGATTTAATAATAGAAGGTACCAGGTCTTCAGGCAGGCCCTTTTTGATTTTGACGATGGGATCACAACAGAATTCCCTAATTTAAATCGGGATGGTTTGGTGAGAAATGTGGATTATTGGAGAAGAAACCGAGACCTTTGCATACTTTTGTTGGCCGGCATTTATGCTTTAAATATCATTGATGCTAATGTTGATGCCCATTTGTCGGGATTTAATGTATCTGAGGACCTTTCCTTATCGGTAGAACCTCATGTAGAAACATTTTCTTCGAGAAACAATTCAATGGGTTTTTCTTTAAAACTGAATTTCTAAAAATGAACATATTATTGCTTGGCTACGGTAAAATGGGCAAAATAATCGGGGAGATTGCCGAATCCCGAGGACATTCTATTGCTGGCAAAATCAATATTGATAACCAAGATGATTTAAAGCAATTAGATCCGAAAACTATTGATGTTGCTATTGAATTCAGCCAACCAGAAGCTGCCTTTGGAAATATTTCTTGGGCATTGAATAACGACATCCCAATAGTCGTAGGCACTACCGGGTGGTTAGATCAAAAGCCGAGTATAGAAAAGCTGGCCTTAGAACAGAACGGAAGCTTCTTTTATGCTTCCAATTTTAGCATTGGCGTAAACATATTCTTCAAAGTGAATGAGTTTTTGGCAAAACTAATGAACGAAACAAGCGGATATAATCCCAGCATTGAAGAAATTCACCATACAGCAAAAAAGGATGCTCCTTCCGGAACAGCCATAACCCTAGCTGAAGGTGTACTCCGTAATTTAAAAAGTAAAAATTCCTGGAATCTGGCTGGTGAAACAAAAGGAAGTGATTCTTCATTGGAAATCACGTCAAAACGAATTGATCCAGCTCCGGGCACACATATTATTAGGTATAAATCTGACATAGACGATATAGAAATCAGTCATACAGCACATAGCAGACAGGGTTTTGCTTTAGGAGCTGTTATGGTCGCAGAATGGATCCCAACAAAGAAAGGGGTGCTTTCTATGGATGATTTTTTATCTTTCTGAAATATTTAATTTAAGATGAGCAAAACTAAAAAGAAAAAGTCCCCAACCCGTGAATGGGTTGACGCTCTGGTATTCGCTGTAGTAGCGGCAAGTTTGATTCGCTGGTTGCTATTAGAGCCTTTTACGATTCCTACTGCCTCAATGGAAAAATCTCTTTTAGTAGGGGATTTTCTATTTGTAAGTAAAATGCATTACGGAACTAGAATCCCAAAAACTCCACTTCAGGTACCTCTGACACACCAAAAAATCTGGGGGACAGAAATCCCTTCTTACAGTGATGCTATTCAACTCCCCTATTACCGCTTACCCGGTTTTACTGATGTACAAAGAAATGATGTGGTGGTGTTTAACTATCCGGTAGAGTTTCAGTATCCACCTGACCTTAAGACGAATTATATCAAAAGAGCCGTTGGAACGCCAGGTGATGTCATCGAAATCAAGTTAGGTGAACTCATCGTAAATGGAGAGCAGGCATTCAAGCCAGAAGAAATGCAGTACTCTTATGATGTAATTTCTAATAGGCCTCTTAACCCTGATTTTTTTAAGGAATATGGTGTCAATCAAGAAAGTTTTCTCACGTTTTCAGATGGCTCAGGTTATTTAGTATTTGCTACAGATGAGGTTATTTCAAGACTTGAATCTTCCCCAGTAGTTACTTCTGTAAATAAAAGAATAGAAAGAGCAGGTCTAAGAGACAACACTATTTTCCCGCCTAACACGGATTACAAGTGGAACCGAGATAATTTTGGCCCATTAAAAGTACCTACCGAAGGTGAGACTATTCAATTGACTCAGGAGAATTTGGAAAAATACTTCTACACTATCGAGCATTATGAAGGTCATGACTCTGTGGTTTTGCAGGATGGAAATTTGTTAATCGATGGACAAAAGGTAGACTCTTATACTTTCAAGCAGAATTACTACTTTATGATGGGGGACAATCGTCATGATTCCCTTGATTCAAGGTTCTGGGGTTTTGTACCGGAAGATCATATCGTTGGCAAGGCATGGTTCCTATGGCTTTCTTTGGATAAATATGAATCCATGTTTAATAAAATAAGATGGAGTCGATTCTTTAAAGGAATTGATTAAAACATAAAAAAAGCCGGTTTTTAGACAGGCTTTTTTATTACCATTTGATTGGTTCTTTCCCCTTCGAAAGTAGGTATTCATTTGTTTTAGAGAAATGCTTACAGCCTAAAAAACCACGATGTGCTGAAAGAGGACTAGGGTGAGGTGCTTTCAATATCAGATGCTTGGTCTCATCAATCAATAGGGCTTTCTTTTGAGCATAGGCTCCCCAAAGTAAAAAAACTACTCCCTCTCTTTCTTTTGAAATAACTTGAATTACCTCGTCGGTAAATTCCTCCCAACCTTTTTTCTGATGTGAACCTGCCTGATGAGCACGCACCGTCAATGTTGCATTCAAGAGAAACACTCCTTGGTCTGCCCATCGAGTCAAATCTCCATTGGGAGGTAAATCCAAACCCAAATCAGATTTAAGCTCTTTTAAAATATTTAGTAAACTGGGAGGAAAAGGAATCCCGGGCTTCACAGAAAACGAAAGGCCATGAGCTTGGCCAGGACCATGGTATGGGTCTTGCCCTAATATCACTACTTTCACTTCATTTAATGGACAATGCCAAAAAGCACTAAATATCTCTTTCCCAGGGGGAAAAACCTTATCTTTAGAATATTCGTCTTTAACAAAAGAAGTTAATTTCATAAAAGAATCTTTTAAGAAGTGATGTTTTAAAGCTTCTTTCCAAGATGATTCAATTTTTATGTCCATAGTTTACTATATTGATTATCCAGTTTTCAATTGTATCTTTACTTTTTAAATCCAAAACGTCATGGTCACGGCTGTAACAGAAGGAATACAAGTAAGTGTTGAAGTTACCTATCAGGCGGAATTTTCCAGCCCACATCAACACCATTTTGTTTTTACCTACAAAGTAACAATCCTAAATAAAAGTCCCTATACCGTTCAACTATTGAAACGGAAATGGGAAATTTATGATGCTGCAGAAACTGTCAAAACTGTAGAAGGAGATGGCGTGGTAGGCCAACAACCTATCCTTGAAACCAACGAGTCCCATAGCTATGTTTCAGGTTGTAACTTGAAATCTGGACTTGGCAAAATGAAAGGGGTCTATTATATGGAAAAAGTGGTCGACGGCAAAAGTATCGAGGCACAGGTACCTGAATTTCAAATGATAGCCAATATTTTCCATAATTAATTTGCTTCGAAAGGCATATCCGATTCTAGCTTTTTTTATCCATTGGCTAAAAAAAGAGGATGGATACTCTCTCCAATCACCATTTCTTTTCAAAATTTATCAAAGCCTCAAAGCATTTTTGATAGATAAAAAACAATCCGATCTTGAAATTGAGGATTTCAGACAGGAGTTGTTAGCATCCCAAAAAATCATTGAGGTTCTTGACTTAGGTGCTGGCTCCAAAAAAGTCAATACTCAGGAAAGAAAAATTTCTGATATCACCCGATACAGTACAAGTAGTAGGAAATTCTGCCAATTGTTTCAATTTTTTTGTAGCAAGACTCCAAGCCAAAATGTATTTGAGCTAGGAACCTGTATGGGGATCAGCACACGGTATTTATCAAAAGTAGTCAAAGGTGATCTTTTCACTTTTGAAGGTTCTGAAAGTATTCAACAAATCGCTCAGACTAATTTTCAAGGCAATAACACTCATTTTTTACTAGGAGATATAAAAGACACGTTACCTTATCAGCTGGAAAAAATACAACAACTAGACTTTGCCTTAATCGATGCGAATCACACCTATGATGGGACCTTGTTTGCCTTTAGCGAATTGAAAAAAAAATCTTATTCAAAGACAATTATTATTATTGGAGACATCCATTGGTCTTCGGAAATGAATAAAGCTTGGGAGGAAATAAAAAGAGATCCTTCGATTACTTTAAGCTTGGATTTCTATGAATGTGGCGTCCTGTTTTTTGCCAGTCCGGGAGAAAAATCTCACTATTTATTATCCTTTTGAATTTATCAATCTAATAAATGCCTCTGATCCAGCCCTTGCAGGAATGGAATTATAACATTCCTCCATTACATCTATTTCGAAGGAGTTATGAAAAAGTTTTTGGTACTCCTTAATTCCCCCGCCAAATGGAGGGCCAGGTGAATTAAATTCTTTATTAAATAATAGACCAACAAGCTTCCCTCCTTTCAAAAGTAATTCACTCATTTTCTTTACGTATTTTGGTCTAAGACTTGGATTCAAAGCACAGAAAAAAGTTTGCTCCAAAATCAAATTATAGCTTCCATGATGTTCGAAAAAATCCCCATGATGGAGATTGCTACTGGGAAAATTGGGGAACTTATCTTTAAAATTCCTCAAAGGCTCCTGAGAAATATCCAATACATGAACGTTTGAAAACCCCGATTGGAAGGCATAATAAGCCTCATAGGCATTCCCCGCCCCTGGAATAAGAATTTCAACATCCTTATTTACAATTTGGTCTAAATATTGCACAATAGGGGTAGATGGAAAACCAATATCCCAACCTGTCAATCCAGATTTATAACGTTCGGACCAGTATTTTTCGTCTAACTCAGCCATAATTTAAAGCCTTATTACCAAATACTATGAGCACAAATTTCGAGTCAGAGCCCACAGAAAAGAAAGACCAAGGTAAAAATATTATCATCATTGTATTAGTACTTCTAGTGATAATTAGTGGGATTAAACTCTACACAGATTATATAGACAGAAGTAAAAAAACGGAAGAGATTCTACTTCTATCTACTGAAAATAATGAACTCAACAAGCGTTTGGATTCTGTTACTTACCAACTCGACCTTCGAATTCAGGAAATAGAAAAATTAGGGGGTGATGTAGAAGCGTTAGAAGAGGTAAGGGATCAGTTGATAGCAGAAAGAAATTCTGCACGTCAAAGAAGCTCGAATGAGATTGCTGCTTTGAATGAGAAAATCAGAAGTTATGGAGGATTGATCGAAGAAAAGGACCAAGAGATCCTTCAACTTCGAGCAATGAACCAACAGCTTTATGCTGAAAACCAAGACCTCAAAACAACCCAAGCTGAAATAGAGCAAGAGGTAGCCCAATTAAATATCCAGAAGGAAGACCTCCAGGCAAAAGTGAATATAGCAGCAATGCTAAAAGCAGAAGATATTAATATAGCTGCGATCAATTCAAGAGGTAAAGAGAGGGTTGAGACCACAAAAGACTTTAAAAATAGACAAATTGAGCGGATAAAAGTAAGTTTCAATTTTGTTGACAATAAAGTAGCAGAAAAGGGACCTAGAAATGTTTATGTTCAAATATTAGCCCCAAATGCCCAGCCTATTTTCGATGTTGCGAAAGGTTCCGGAACGTTTATGATGGATGGAGTGGAAGAGTTTTATACTGTGAAGCAAGACATCATATTTGATAATACAGAGCAAGAACTCACCTTTTATTATGAAAAAGGATCTGATTACACATCAGGCACTCATGAAGTACGAATATTTGTTGACAATTATCAGATTGGCTCAAAGACCTTCTCGGTAAAATAATCACCACCTCCTTCGGGAGGTTTTTTTTTGGATTTCTTTCCCTAATTAGTTTACAGAACCATTTGGAAGACAAAGGTATTTCTTGTACTTTTGCGGTCTGTTTATTCAAATTCCTTAAACACATTTAAAAATGTTCCAAAGAAATTACGAGACGGTATTCATATTAACTCCCGTTTTGTCTGATGTTCAGATGAAGGATACCGTAGACAAGTTTGTGAACTTGTTAAAAGAAGAGGGAGCAGATGTTATTAATGTGGAAAACTGGGGTCTTAAGAAGATGGCTTACACTATCGACAAGAAGACAACTGGATTCTATGTATTGGTTGAGTTCAAGGCCGATCCTACCGTCATTAGCAAATTCGAACTAGAGTTTAGAAGAGACGAAAAAGTGATGCGATTCTTGACTACTGTTTTGGAGAAGCATGGAATTGCTTATGCCGAAAGAAGAAGAAAAGGAGAGTTTAACAAAAAAACTGAAGCTAAGGAGGAGCAAGCCAAATGACATTAATTAATGAGCCAATCAACAGAGGCGAAAACAGAAAGAAGTATTGCCGATTCAAGAAGCATGGCATCAAGTACATCGACTACAAAGATCCTAACTTCTTATTGAAATTTGTAAACGAGCAAGGTAAGATCCTTCCAAGAAGACTTACAGGTAACTCTGCAAAGTATCAGAAGAAAGTGGCTAACGCCATCAAAAAAGCAAGACATTTGGCTTTGTTGCCATTCGTAACAGATGGATTGAAATAATTCGGTCTTGTATCGTCCAATCAAAAAAGATCATTACAAATGGAAATCATTCTAAAAACAGACATCAAAGGTCTTGGCTATAAAAACGATATGGTTGAGGTGAAGCCAGGTTATGGAAGAAACTACCTTATCCCTCAGGGATTTGCAGTTTTAGCAACCGGCTCAAACAAAAAAATCCTTGCCGAAAATATCAAGCAAGCTGCTCACAAAGCAGAAAAAATCAAGACTGAAGCAGAAAACATCGCTGAACAAATTGCAAAATTGACCTTAGAGATCAAGGCAAAAATCGGTGAATCAGGTAAAATCTTCGGTAAAGTGACTACCCTACAAATTGCTGATTCTTTAGCAGCAAATGGTGTAGACGTAGACAGAAAGAAAATCTCTATCAATGGCCCAGTAGATGGCGCTGGAGAATTCACCGCTGAGGTGGATCTTCATAGAGAAGTAAAAACTGATGTGAAATTCGTAGTAGTAGGAGAATAATCTCTGCTATTTCAATTGATACTAAAAAGGCTTGCCATCTGGCAAGCCTTTTTTTATGCTTAATTCAAAGACTTCTCCAGTTCCTCAATAAGTTTTTTAGAAACCGCTCTGGAATTCTTCTCCCTCGCCTCCTTAAATATGGAAATCACTTCCTGAGATTTTTCAATCACCCCCACAGGATTTTGATCGTATTTAAAGCTATTCCAACACCAATCTAATTCAGCAGCCAAGGAACCTCCAATACTCAATTTTTCTAATTTTAGAATTGCCTCTGGAATTGTTTTCTCTAATTTTTCGATTTTCATAACATTAGTTAATTAGTGGTTTAATATTTTTGAATAAATCTGACTATATATTTTCAATAAGTCAATATATATGTAAAAATATTAATGATTTAGAAATTTATTCGTAACAATAGTGACATTATCACAATAAAACATTCAATCATAAGCCCTTCATTTCAAAAGGAGGCTCCTCTGCTATACTTTTAATTTATTTATAGCTGAAATAAAGGAGGTTAAGAGAATACTTGAAAAAACTTTTTATTGGAGTTTGGAAAAAAAGAATCGAAAATCTACCTTTGTGACACTTTAAGAGATACCCGAAAGGAAATCAATTAAAACTGGTCTATGGTGTAACTGGCAACACGTCTGATTTTGGTTCAGAAGAGTCCAGGTTCGAGCCCTGGTAGACCAACAAAAAAAGCCTTGTACATCTTGTACGAGGCTTTTGCTTTTTCATAAGGTAAAACCTTTAAGATTGTAAGATTCGAACTCTAAAGGCGTTCATAGCAGTCTTCCCGAGATGCTCTGTCAATCGATAGTTAGCAATGGCTCCTACACCCGCTCCTATTACAGGGATCAATTGCGCTAGTTTAGCCAAATCAATATAATCCCGATAGTCTAATTGAAAAGTCTTCCAATCAAATTCATCGAAATTTTCAGGTAAGGAATCTTGAAAACTTTCCCAGTTCTCTATCTTCTCAACCAACTCATTCCTCCTTTGTTGGGATGAAAAAGCCAATTGAAAAACGTATAGTAAAAATAAACGCTCTTTATATTCCTTCGTATCGAAGCCATAAATTGAGGCAATATCAAAAAGCATTTTCATCTTGATCGTTAGAAATGCAGGGAAATCAGCAAAGCCAAGCAAGATCCCTCCTGCACCCGTAATAGCCCCTTCAGCAGATGCGGTATTTCTATACCATTTAATTCTATTTCTGATTTTATCCTCTCGTTCTTTCAACTCCAATCCCTTGCCAGACTTGGGTCTTATTAATGTTGAGCCAGATATCACCAACTTCACCATATTCTCTATGGCAACTGTTATGGCTTTATGGATTTTTTCAGGTATCCAACTATTGATTTTACCCTGAACACCATGAGTCATTTTCCCCATGATTCCGGCCTTCTTTTTCATTTTAAAAAGCCAGAGACTAAGTTCAGCCCGTACGTAATGTTGGTAGGAATCCATGGAAGTTTATTTATACACCTATACTGGATCAAGTATCAATAAGTTGCATCTTATTATCAGACAAGAAGAATAGATATAAAAAAAAGGTCCTTTCAAGAAGAAAGAACCTTTTTCACCTATTCTAATTTAATTATTTGTAAAGCCCGTTAAATAACATTTTGAATGTTCCGTGAGACTGTGCTCTAAACGTAATCTCCGGTCCAAATGCGTATAATTTTCCTGACCCTATTTGCGCTTCAAATGCGGTGACACCATTCTTCAAATAAGACTGGCCCCAAGCCCATCCACTTTTCAGCGGCTCCTCTTCACCGAACCAGGCGATTGGTTTCACACCCATTGTAGCTGCAGCTGGAGTCAATTTAAAGACTGGGCTTCTATTAAACATGATATAAGCCTTCTCTCCCATTCCATAATTCATAGGAACTGAATTGTCCACATGCATTTCCAAAACAGATCCCGGAACATAGTATTTCTCTCCACTCAAACTATGTGGTTTGCCATCAGGGCCCATTTCCACCAAAGCATCTTCTACAGGTAAATCAAGGTGATAGGCCAAATCCGTAGCAGAACCTACTGTGATTACATTTCCTCCATTTTCGATAAACTCCTTAAGCTGAGGAATGGACTTGTTAACAGAAATACCTCCAAGCATGTGTTTATATTCTTCTGGAATCTCTTCGGCATCTGGCTGTCTTCTAGAGTAAGACCTTCCGCCTTCTCCAGGGATTCCTGGCCCGATAAATACCAAAACATCATATTTATCATTCAGATCACCTGCATCAATTTCCTTAGGAAAAACAAGCTCATAAGGAAAATGGAATTGTTCCATCATCCATCTCACCCAACCTGAAGGCATAGATCCACCATAATAGTCAAACAAACCTATTCTTGCAGCTTCAATCTCTTTCGCCCCAGAAGGAACTCCCCTAGTCGAAACAGGATATACTCCATATTCACTGGCTGCTTTTTCAAGAACTTTTTTCCCAGCCCCTCCTACATAAAAGGATCCGGCAGGCATTCCGTCAATTTCTTCTGAGGTTCTATAAACTTTCACTTTTGCCTGCAAAAGATCATTCACCGCCATAAAACTATTATTACCTCTTGCGTCCAAAAGAAAGCCAGACCCAGACACCAGGTCTTTCGGCTCAGGCTTTAACAATTCTCCGTAAGGCATTCTTTCAAAAGGGCCTTCAAAGCCTTCATATACACGATCAATCTGTGACCCCATTTGATAAGCCAATGTCCAACCAGCAGCATCATAAGGTCTAATTGGAGGTCCTCCTGGATAAAGAAAATCATTTGGGTGATCCTGTGGCTCAAACATATCAATGACATGCGGCCTAAACGCCTGATCAGTCTTTACTACATAGGAACCTGCTGGGTATGATTTACCATTTACTGAAAAATCTGCTGTTGCTTTATGAACAAGAATACCAGATTTAATCAAGGCATTCAAAAACTTAATAGCTGTAGGGAAATCTGCCTGATCTGCAGAAAGAATATAGCCTCTAGGGTCTCTTCTTGCCGGATCTTGGTAAACTGAATCATAAAACTGCTTAGGTATTCCAGATCGATAGCCGTAATACACTGCATCTTCATCATCCTCGGATTTCTTCTTCTGAGATTCATTAAATGCATCTTCCACAGCTTTGGCATACTTTGGATACATGGTCCATGTGTCCTTACTACCTTTCTCGATTGCATTTTTTCCCATCAGCCAGATATTATACAAAAGCTCATCACCATGCCTGACTGCATGATTCAAAATGGAATAATTCAAAGAGACAGAATAATCAATAGACCTTCTAAAATGCCAGTCCTGTGGAGTTACTGGAAAAGGAGTTCCGTTATTTGGAATTAACCTATCTGGAACTAATGGCACGGTAGCCGGAGTAGGGTTGCCGATGATTTCGGTCAGAATTCCAATCATATTATGGTAGTAAGGAGTAGTTCTTAACCCACCATTCCACCAAGTAGAAAAGACAGAGCCATCCAACCTGGTATATCCAGGCTTATCCTCTCTCGTCAACCTGTTGATCATCGCAGCACCGACTCCATCAAGACTAGTGATAATCAATGGGTCAAAAACGTGATTAAAAGGATCCCTATATGGAGGTCCTGCTACTACCGTTCCTGCAGGCCCTGACTGGTGATGGTTATAAATAATCTGTGGCATCCATTCCACATATTGCTGGAGAGACATGTTTGCTGCCTCACTCATATTATTCATGTAGAAGTCACGATTATTATCATGGCCAACATACTTTTGGTAGAGTATAGGGATATTTTGATCTCTTTCTTCTGGATTATCTTTCCTCATGTACCAGTTGGACATGATCTCCATCCCATCAGGATTTGCATGAACCAAAAGTATAATAACCTTGTCAAGGATTTCCAAAGTTTCCTCATCTGACCTAGAAGCCAATTGATACAAAGTTTCGATTAACTGATGAGGACCTACCACTTCATTGGCATGTAAACCACCATCTATCCAAACAACCGGTTTACCCTCTACGGAAAGCTTCTCAGCTTCTTCTTTACTGATTTCAGCATGGGCTAATTTCTGTGAAATCTCTTTGTACAGATCTAATTTTTCAAAATTTTCTGGTGCGGTCACAATCATCATTGGTTGCGATCTTCCATATTCTGTTTTGCCAATTTCCACCAATCGCACCCTATCGCTGGCATCAGCAACTTTTTTAAAATAAGCCTCCGTTTGAGTGTAGTTGGCTAACTTATAGTCGTCCCCGATATTAAACCCAAAATGAGACTTGGGGTCGGGGACTGTCTGAGCAAAAAGGGCAAAAGACCCAATGCTCATCAATAGCATTAAGAATGTAAATCTTTTTTTCATATTCATTTATTTGGTTGGTGGTTTGACTTTACCCTCTTCAAAATACTATGAAAATAGAGGTATGTTATCCTCATTGTGGTCTTTCTAATAAAATATTACAGGATCGGGATAATAACACAATGAAAACCCACCCTAAAAAGCTCTCCCACTACAAATTCAATTAAACAGGGCGAAAAACCGATCTTAATCAATCCTTGGAAATTAATATTTCTAATGATCTAGCTTAGGTTTAGCCATCCTGTCAATTTTTACTATTTTTGTTTTCTTATTCATACCATTTCTTCCCCGATTAAACCTCCAAATATGTCCGAAGTCAAAATCTTTTCAGGTGGAAACAGCAATATTTTAGCAGATCAAATTGCCAAAAACTATGGAAAAAAATTAGGCGACCTAACCATCTCAAAGTTTAGTGATGGAGAATTATCACCTAGTTTTAATGAGTCTATCCGTGGTTGTACCGTCTTCATTATCCAAAGCACAAACCCTCCTAGTGATAATCTACTGGAGCTTTGCTTGATGATTGATGCAGCTAAAAGAGCTAGTGCCTATAAAGTATGTGCAGTGATTCCTTACTTTGGATATGCCAGACAAGATCGAAAAGACAGACCTCGGGTATCTATAGCAGCTAAAGCAATCGCAAATATGATCACTTCAGCAGGTGCAGATAGAATTATGACTTGTGATCTTCATGCTGGACAAATTCAAGGTTTTTTTGACATCCCTTTGGATCACTTAAATGGATCAGCTATCTTTGTGCCCTATTTGAATTCGCTGAGTTTACCCAACATGATTTTTGCATCTCCGGATGTAGGAGGAGTGGCTAGAGCAAGGGCATATGCAAAGCATTTTGAAGTAGAAATGGTAGTCTGTGATAAGCACAGAAAAAGAGCCAATGAAGTTGCTTCTATGCAGGTCATTGGGGACGTGGAAGGAAAGGATGTGATATTGGTAGATGATTTGGTAGACACTGCGGGAACGCTTTGTAAAGCTGCAGAAATCCTGACAGACAAAGGTGCCACTTCCGTCAGAGCTATTACCACACATGGAGTACTTTCAGGAAAAGCCATTGATAACATTGAAAAATCTGTTTTGGAGGAATTGGTTATTACTGATACGATTCCACTCAAACAAGATTCTTCAAAAATTAGAGTATTGACCGTTGCTGACTTGTTCGCCAAAGCTATCCATGCTGTAACAGGACACACTTCGATCAGTTCTTTATTTATTTAAGAACCAATTTTATTAAATATATATCTTATGAAAACACTAGAGATTATAGGGTTTAAAAGAGCAAATCTCGACAGTGCCACTCTAAACGAAATCAGAGATTCTGGCAATGTACCCTGTGTAGTTTACGGACCAGGCATTCCTGAGCAGATTCATTTCTATGCTCCGGCTATCTTGTTCAGAGATTTGATTTACACCCCTGAAGTTCACGTAGTAGAATTGAACATCGAAGGAACAATCGTAAAGGCTGTTTTGAAAGAAGCTCAATTCCACCCAGTAAGTGAAGTTCTTCTTCACGCTGACTTCATGGCTTTCACTAATGACAAGCCTATTAAATTTGAGATTCCTGTTAAAGTATCTGGAAGTTCTCCAGGACTTGCTAAAGGTGGTAAACTTGAATTTAAAACAAGATCTTTAAAAGTTAAAGGTTTAGCAGGTGATCTTCCAGATTACATTGAAGCTGACATTTCTAAGCTAGACTTAGGTAAGTCTTTCAAAGTTTCTGAATTGAAGGCAGAAGGTTTTGAAATCTTAACTAGCCCAAATGTTTCTTTGGTAACCATTGGTATCCCAAGAGCACTAAGAGGCAAAAAAGTAGAAGAGGAAGGCGAGGAAGCATAATCCTACCTAAATCAACATTACAAAATCCTGTCCCATTTACTGGGCAGGATTTTTTATTTTTACCCAAATAAACTCCACTCTTATGAAGTACCTCCTTGTCGGTTTAGGAAACATCGGACCTGAATATGAATTGACACGTCATAACATTGGCTTTTTAACAGTCGATAGGCTAGCTGAAAAAGAGAATTTAACTTGGAAAAGTGACCGCCTAGCTTTTAAAACTGAATACAAATTTAAGGGGAGATCTATTCACCTTATCAAACCTACCACTTACATGAACTTGAGTGGTAAAGCTGTGAATTACTGGATGAAAGAACTTCAGATTCCAAAAGAGAATATCCTCATTATCGTAGACGAGGTGGCATTGCCATTTGGGAAACTAAGAATGAAGCCCAAAGGTAGCGCAGCAGGTCATAATGGATTGAAAAATATAGAAGCACTTACTGGCGGACAAAATTACCCTCGATTAAGAATGGGAATAGGTGATGATTTCCCAAAAGGACGACAAGTAGATTACGTATTGGGCAAGTTTACTCAAGAAGAATTCGATCAATTGCCAGAAATCATGGACCAAGCAATAGACATGTCTTTGGCCTTTTGCACTATTGGCATCCAACATACCATGAATCAATTTAACAATTGACAACTTGTATTTGGAAATAAGATAAAGTCCAGCTTACTTTGTGGCACTTCAGGTAACTGATTTATAAAGAAGAGGCGAGAGATTAGGCTCACTGACCCTCTGGCAACCATCCACGATTTCGGGAAAGGTGCCAAGTCCTACCCACTGCGGGAACTATAAACAGGCTTTACAAAAACACCCCTTTTTAGTTCGAATAGACCGCTGTGGTTTGACTTTCTCAAACTGTATGAGCCTAATTGTATCAAATTATAATCCAGGCAATCGCTATGAGTAAGCATTTTGAAACCAACTCCATTCGGATCAACCCATCCAAGTCAAATCAAAAGGAACACTCCTCTCCACTTTACCTTACCTCTAGCTTTACCTTTGATTCAGCAGAGGAGGCCAGAGCGACGTTTGCAGATGAAATTGAAGGCAATATCTATTCAAGGTATGCAAACCCTAATTCAACTGACTTAATCGATAAAATCTGTGCTGCAGAAGGCACCGAAGCAGGAATTGCCACCGCCTCAGGTATGGCAGCTATGTTTGGTAGTATCGCTTCCTTACTTCAACAAGGCGACCATGTGCTTGCTGCCAGATCCCTATTTGGTTCCACTCACCAACTGTTGACCAGAGTATTTCCTAAATGGGGAATCACCTCAACCTATGGAGATATTTCAGATATTCATAATTGGGAAAAATTAGTACAACCCAATACCAAAATGCTTTTCATAGAAACTCCATCGAACCCTGGATTGGAAATCATTGACTTGGAATGGGCCGGAAATTTTGCAAAAGCGCATAATTTGATCTTAGTAGTAGACAATTGCTTTGCAACCCCCTACCTCCAGCAACCTGCCAAATGGGGGGCACACATCGTTACTCATAGCGCCACAAAATATATCGACGGACAAGGTAGAGTATTAGGAGGTTTGATTTTAGGAACCGAGGAATTGATGAAAGAGGTCCAGTTTTTCACTCGCCATACCGGGCCTGCAATTTCTCCGTTTAATGCCTGGATTTTATCCAAAAGCATGGAAACATTGGGAGTAAGAATGGATAGGCATTGTGAAAACGCCTTGAAAACCGCTACTTATTTTGAAGGAAACCAAGAGATAGATCAAGTTAAATATCCCTTTTTAAAATCTCACCCTCAATATGAGTTAGCCAAAAAACAAATGAAGCTTGGGGGAGGAATAATTACCTTAACATTAAAGGGTGGCCTAGAAAGAGCAAAGCGCTTTATAGATCAGTTGCAAATGATTTCTGTGACTGCAAACCTAGGAGATAGCCGAAGCATCGTCACTCACCCCGCTTCCACTACACATAGCAAGCTTTCAGAAGAAGAAAGAGCAAGAGTTGGGATTACGGATGGCCTGGTAAGACTATCCGTTGGACTGGAGCATATAGACGACATTATTGAGGATGTAGAAAAAGCGCTAAACAGATCGAAGTAAAAGAAAGCCCCTATCATATAAATGATAGGGGCTTTTTAATCCTAGTAGCTAAAGTGCTTTACCAAGTAGTGTCTTTCAGCTTAGGGAAAGCTCGTATAATATCACTCAAACTTATCTGACCGATCAAACTACCATCCCTTATCACAGGAAATCGCCTTATTTTTAATTCTAAAAATTTCTGAGCAGCATCGAAAATCGAAAGTTCAGGACCCAAGGTAATGACATCTACACTCATGTGATCCTTAACTTTTCCCGGAAACTTTGGAGTGTTAGTGTATTTCCCTTTGATAATTTCTTTCAAGCAATCTACCTCTGAGATAATCCCAACCAAGCTACCAGACTCATCCACTACAGGAGCGCCTGAAATTTTTCGTTTGGTGAGAACTTCCAAAACCATGTCGATTGTATCGTCCGGAAGAAAGGTCACCAGCTTAGTGCTCATATGATCTTTGACCAAAATTGGTGCTGCGGGAGACTTTTTTGGCTCAGCCATTCTTACTCCCTGAAAACTCTTAACCATAGCAAAAAAGATTATAGGTGAAAGAATAATTTACTGAAATAATATCATATATAAAAATAGAAGTCTTAAAATTTAAATTATTCGATACTAAAAATCGAAATAATCAATAATTAAAGAATATTATTCCTTTGTGTTTTCTAGGACTATTATGGGATTCCAAGGGTGATTTACTTTCTGATACAAATCTTGGAACTCAAAAGAACCCACAACTACGTCTTGATCTCCATCCAAATCCAAATCTCCTTTGGCTATAGTCAACCAATGTGAATTAAAATCAATTTCAGGAACAAAAGGTAGAAATTCGCCTTTTACGGTTTGTTCAAAATAAATCAGGTCTTGTCTTGGTACTTGTTCAGGATCTGGAAAAAAAGAGATTGCCATTAAATCTACATCACCATCTTGATCAAAATCATCTACTTCTAATCCACTGGCTCCGTACATGGGGTAAAACCAAGATTGATTAAACTCAAAATCCCCTTCATTCAAAAATATTCGGACTCCATGGAAATTCTTTAAAATCTGGGACAGATCTGCATTATCTCCATTGACTAAAACCAAATCTTTCAAACCATCAGCATTCATGTCTTCATACCTGAAATCACTAGATCCAAATGCTGGTTGAAAACGTAAAATAATTTTCTCTTTAAAGCTTCCATCTCCTTGATTTAAGTAAGCGAAGAAACCTTCATTCTCTTGTGTCATCAAGGCTAAGACATCCAAATCTCCATCAGTATCTAAGTCTTCAATAATTACTCTTCTGGCCCCGGGTTTTGCTTTCAAAACCTGTTTCTTAAAAACATCTCCGTCGGATAAATATAAACTCAATTCTCCCACATGGTTTCCAAATTCACTAACGACTAGATCTTCAATCCCATCTCCATTGAAATCCTCACTTGCCAAATGCACAGGCCTTTTGAGGTCAGAAAGAACAGAAGAGGTCTCCCAAGCCTCATTAATTTTATGATATTGAACTAAAGCCCCTACAGAATCATTCGATGGATCCATCAAGCCCATTGTCAACAATTCAAAATCTTGCCCATTTTCTAGCCATTTCAAATCAATTGGCGCGGTGTCAGTAGGAATAGAATCTTTCAGCTCAAACCCATTTTTGGAGTCAAAAACAAAAACAGATTTAAAACGATGTCCTAACCACAAATCTCCTGAATTAGGCTCAATTTGAAGCATGGTGACCAAATTTGTGTAATCCTTATCAAATTTCGGTTGCCTTAATTCGAAACCAGGAATTCCTTTTTTTACAGGTATTTTTTGCTCTTGGGGCAAAGGTTGCTCAGGAGAATTAGCCAAATAATAATCAAGAATTTTATCCCAATCTTTTCTTTTGATCAAAGGAACTTCTGAGTATATGCCTTTTGGCACATCCATATCAATTGGCATCAGTGTTCCAAAATCCTCATCAATTACCAATCCCATCCTTTTCCTCATGTCAGGAAGCACCTTATCCTTCCAGGTAGCCTTATCTAAAACTTCTGGTTCGGGTTTCACGTGACAGCTAGCACAATAGGCATTTGCCAATTGCTCCCCATCAAGATTTAAATCTGCGGATGCCAACTGGGTGAGTGAGGGAGGTGGCTGCTTTCTTTCTGAAATGGGATTACAGGAACAAAGTGCGATTAAAGCAATCGATAAGGATTTATTGATTTTCATAGGGAATCAATCGCTTCTCTAAATTGACTAACTGTTTCCTGATCTACTAGAAGGTGCTTACTAAAAGCTTCCGGATCATCAGAAAAAGAAACATCAGGATTCACAAAATTATTGTTGGCAGATTTCCATGTCTTGCAGGAAGCATGAATATCCTTGAAATAGGGGATTTTAGAAAGTGAGGTTACATGCTCAGGCTTTGAACCACCTCCAGGCATGATACTAATCCGATCTTGTGCTATTTCCATTAAATCCTGAATTCTTGAAAATCCTTCGCTTACAGAGTTTTTTCCTCCTGAAGTTAGAATTCGATCAAAACCCAAAGAAATAATGGTTTCCAAGGAATCAAATTGGTTTGACAAGGCATCGAATGCTCTATGAAATGTGCAAGGTTTACCGGATGCTGTTCGAATTAGACTTTCGCAAGCAGCAGTATTTACTTCGCCTTCTGTATCCAAAACACCAAATACAAAACCATCAGCACCAAGTTCACCAAGCAATTCAATGTCTCGTTTCATGACCATTAATTCCTTTTGAGAATAGGCAAAATCTCCTCCCCTAGGGCGAATCATCACAAAAATGGGAATATCAATTTCTGATCTCAAGAACTTAAGCATCCCAGCACTTGGAGTCTCTCCTCCTTCTGGAAAATTAGCGCATAGCTCCAATCTATCAATTCCGAAATCAGCAGCTTCTAGAGCAGCCTCCACACTAAATACCGGTGCTTCTAGTGTTACTTTTCCCATCTTAAAAATGACTTTTTGAGTCTATCATCTTGTTATAGCTCATGGTCCCTTGAGCATAATTAAAGCCTGGTTGTACAGCAAATGCTCCCACCTCTCCATCTTTATTTATTGCGAGAAAACCCGCTTGAATATCTTTAATATTTCCTTTGTTTTTGGAAATCAAACGCCTCACAGCTTCTTCACAAGCTTCCTGAGGTGTTCTTCCTTGCCTCATTAACTCTACGATCATGAAACTTCCACAAACCTTAATAATAGATTCACCAAGGCCTGTTGCAGTAGCAGCTCCTACCTCATTATCTACAAAAAGACCCGCTCCGATAATGGGACTATCTCCTACTCTTCCATGCATTTTATAAGCCAATCCACTAGTAGTACAGCTACCTGCTAAATTCCCATCTTTGTCCAACCCTATCATACCTATAGTATCATGATTTTCAATATTGATGATGGGTTTGTATTGGCTTTGTACTTTCCATTTTTCATAGGCCTTTTTAGCATTTGGACTTAACTCTTCCTTTTCGATAGGAAAACCTTCAGAAATTGCCAATTGTCTAGCACCTTCACCCACAATCATCACATGTGGAGTCTTTTCCATAACAACTCTGGCTAATGAAACCGGATGTTTTACTTGTCTTACAAAGGCAACTGATCCACATTCTCCATTACCATTCATGATGGATGCATCCAATGTGGTTATACCCTCTCTATCGGGCAATCCTTGAAGGCCTACAGACAAGTTACTCAAGTCATTTTCTGTGTCCATAACACCTGTTTCAACAGCATCAATAATATTTCCTGTTTCCTTCAGCTTTGCGATTGCTGCAGCATTGGCAGGTAACCCATGGTTCCAGGTAGATAATATCAGTGGTTTTTCACCGACCAAACTTGGTCTTTGAGGCTGAGCAATAGATTTAGAAATAGCAGGAATGACAATTGCTGACCCTAACAGGGACTTCTTAATAAACTTTCTTCTTTCAGACATATGACTTAATTTCGGATGAGGCATTGAAATTATTAAAATTGATTTTAATAAAGCCTACCTTTTGAAAAATCCTTTCTAAATCCCCATAATATGAAGCCTTATTTATTAAAAGAAGCCAATTGGAAAAACTTAAAAACTGATCGATTTGAATTAGCTGTCTTACCATGGGGAGCAACAGAGGCCCATAATTATCACATGCCTTATGGTACAGATGTATATGAAGCAGATGCTATTGCTGAGATAGGTGCAAAGAAAGCTTGGGAGAAAGGTTCTAAGGTAATTGTATTACCTACTATTCCATTCGGAGTGAATACTGGACAACATGACATCTATTTGGACATGAATCTAAACCCAAGTACTCAAATGGCAATTTTGAGAGATTTGATAGAGGTTTTGGATAGACAAGGATTGAAAAAATTATTAATCCTGAATAGCCATGGCGGAAATGACTTCAAAACCATACTTAGGGAGTTAGGATTAGAATTTCCAGATATGCTGCTTTTTACATGCAATTGGTTTCAATCACTTGATAAGACACTCTATTTTGAAGAGATGGGGGATCATGCAGATGAAATGGAAACCTCGCTTATCATGTATTTGCACCCAGAGCTAGTATCACCACTGGAGGAAGCTGGTTTAGGTTCAGAGAAAAAATCAGTTATTACAGGCTTACAGGAAAAATGGGCTTGGGCTGAGAGAAGGTGGTCAGAGGTATCAGAAGACACAGGAATAGGCAATCCAAAAAAAGCTTCCCCTGAAAAAGGAAAGCTTTATTTTGAAGATGCTACAAACAAAGTGGCTCAACTAATGACAGAAATCTGCCAAGCAAAGCCCGGAGAATTATATAAATGATCAATCCAAGGAATTAATATCTAAGTCTTTAACTCCTCCTTTGTAGTCAATCACTTGGATTTTTGTTACTCCACTGGGGATTTGAACTTCTCTACTTGACTGGGAAAGGAATCCGGCTCCCAAAGTAGTTTCTACCCTTTGCTTTTTCCCATTTTCCAATTCAAATACTATTGCCAAAACATCCAATCCTGGGATCATCGTGCGGGAATTTGAATTTTTGGCTTGGTAAGCCTTTAAGGCTGATCTATTCTGAGAAGCAACCAAAATAGAGCTTCCTTGGGCTGAAGAAACAGTCACCAAGGCTTTCCCATCCCCTGTTACTAAAAACCCACTTTCGGTAGGCAGCATTGGTTTAAAATTCCCTTGGCCGTCTCCTTTTAGTATCAAACCAATATGAGCATCTAGTTTTCCGATGAAGATCTCATTCCCATAATCATTCCCGATTAAAGCCACATCCAAATTTCCATCCTGATCAAAATCACGAGAAACAATGCCGTTCACTGGGCCTATTTGAGATACTCTTGGCAATGCCTTTATTTTAAATTTTCCTCCACCAAGGTTTTCTACATAAGAGCTTTTGTCAAAATTCCCGGTTAAAATTAGAGCATCCTCTTTTTCGGAGGGAGTTAATAAATCTTGCTCAGTACTTAAAGCGTATGTCTTATAGCGCTCATATTTCTTTCTAAATAAAGTACTTTGCCCATAAAGATCTCCCCAGAAATGGCTTGGAAATGAGTTATACTCACCATTTCTATCCTTGTAATAAGCAAAGGTCACAGGGTCTATACTTCCATTCTTATCAAAATCTTTGGCATAAACTTTCACAGGCCTTTCAGCAGAAGGCTGATGTGAGTTGTTAGCGCCTAAATTTCCGACAATAAAGTCAACATCCCCATCTTGATCGAAATCCCCAGAGCTGATCGAATTCCACCACCCCAGATAATTCTCCAATCCTGTATCAGCCATTTTAGTGAAATTCCCAGCATCATTTTTAAATACCGTAATGGCCATCAATTCTCCAACTATGACCAAATCAACCTGCCCATCGGAATCAACATCAGACCAAATCGCATCTGTAACCATCCCAATTTTCCTCAGCTCTGGCGCCACTTCATCTGTCACATCTTGAAGGCTGCCATTAAGATTCTTTAAAAGAAAGCTGTTTTCAGGTAGTGGGTATTGAGCAACTGGTGATCTCCCTCCTACAAAAAGATCCATGAATCCATCCCCATCAAAATCAGCCCCTCTCACAGTAGACCCACTCGCTTTAACTGTAGAAAAATCCTTGTTCAAGGTAAAATTTCCTTTTCCATCATTTAGATATACTCTATCTGTAAACTCTGCTGCTTCTGGTAAAAATTCATTACTTCCACTAACCATGTAGAGATCTAAGTCTCCATCATTGTCCAAGTCAAAAAGCAGCATTCCCATTTCCTCATAAACTGGGCTTTCGTTCGCCAAAATATCGACTTCAGTAAAGGTTGCATCTTGGTTTTGAAAAAATGCTTTTGGCAAATATTCACTAGAAGATCCTACCAAAAGGTCCTCTAAACCATCTCCATTGATATCTCCAACCGCCAGGCTGGGTCCATATTGTGATAATTTATGCGGCACAGTTCTCTGCACATTAAAATCGATCTTATCATCCTCTTGATGCTCATAAAGTAAGCCAGTGGCTTCTGTCACATCAGAAAAAAGCTTTGCTCCAAACCCATAGTCCATAATGGCCATATTATTCGAGCCAGCCTTAGAATTGGAATACTCAACCTTAAGCACCTGGTTTGCTGCAATATTTGGAATCACTTCCTTCTTGCCGTCAGGCCAGATAACTTGGAGTTGATCTACTTCAGTTTCAGCTCCTATTCCAAAATGAATGATAGGTTCTATTGAGGACATATAACCTCTAACAATTTGCTGCTCCTGATATAATTGATTTCCATTTTTCAACTTTAGCAAAAGCTTAGCTCCTAGACCATTTGGGTTCTCTGGTGTTCCCTTTAAAGCCACTCGCAAGTAATTGCCATGGTTTGGAGTTTCTGATAAATGATTTTCGAAGATAAATGCCGGATCATTGATATTGTTAATGACATAATCGAGGTCTCCATCCAAATCCAAATCAACCAATGCGGCACCATTTGAAAAGGAAGGTTTATTCAGTCCCCAGTTAGCACCAGCATCTTCAAATTGAAGGTCTCCAACATTATGAAAAGCATAATTTGGGATTTTGACAATAGGGATAGAATCCAAAAGCTGTCTGATGGTAGCCACACTTCCTACATCTGCCCGATAGTTTGCAAAATCTTTATCCGTAATATCTCTAGGGAACCCATTAGTAACCAATAAATCACGCAATCCATCATTATCCACATCTCCAAATAAAGGAGCCCAACTCCAATCCGTTTGATAAACTCCAGCCATCATTCCTACCTCACTGTAAGGTATTCCTGGACCATTATTCATGTGAAGCATATTCCTCACATATTGATACTCATATCCCCACTGATCGTTATTGATGTAGGTTTGATAAACATTATTACCAATGGTAGTTTTCTTTCTATAATTCCCTTCACCTAGCATATCAAGGGTGAAGATGTCAGGATAAGCATCATTGTTAAAATCAGCAATGTCAGCTCCCATGGAAAATTGACTTTGGTGTCTGAGAGACTCTTTTATTTGATTGGTAAAAGTTCCATCCTGGTTATTGATGTAAAGAATATCATTGGTAATGTAATCGTTGCTTACATGAATATCAGGCCAACCATCATTGTTTAAATCTGCTATTAACAAACCTAAACCAAAGCCTTCAATCGTAATTCCTGCCTCAAGGGTTACATCGGTAAATGTACCATCCCCGTTATTTCTATAAAAGGCATCATTATTAATAGCTGACCCATCGGTGATCTTTTCACGATAATTACTTGGCGTAACTTTGCTCTGTTCATTATTAAGAACATACAAATCTAAGTCTCCATCCAAGTCATAATCTACAAAAGCAGCACCCATTCCGTTGCCTGAATCTGCTATTCCATATTGGGAGGCCATCTCTTTAAAAGTGACTACCCCATTACTGTCTACACCTTGATTAACAAACAATAAATTATTTCTCTCACCTGGACCTTCCATCATTGCGGAAACAACATAGATATCCATCAAACCATCTTGGTTAATATCCACAGCTGTTGTTCCTGTACACCAGCGATCAGCTGCTGCGACACCTGAAACTTCTGTGATATCTTCAAATTGAAAATCACCTTTATTTAAGAATAATTTGTTTGGCACCTGATTGCCAGTAAAAAATAAATCGGGAAGGCCATTATTGTCAAAATCAGCAACTGCTAAACCTCCACCATTGAAGATATATTCATCCGTTAGAATATTAAATGTATCAGATTCGATTATTTCATTAGCAAAGGTCACTCCTGTTGATTCTGGAGACTTTAATTCAAACATACTAGTCTCTTTTTGGCAGGAGCTTGCTAATCCTAGTAAGACAGCAAAAAAGAGGACATATTGAAATTTCATAATTGGGTAAGATTGGGTATATAGGTGGTCAAATTAGTACTTTTAGAAGATAAGGAGAAAATATTTTTCTAGTATTTAGTCAAAAAACAAAAAGAGAAGGTCAATGACCTTCTCTTTATTACTTTAATTATAGTTTGGTATTAGAAACCGTCATTCTGAATCAGAATATCAGATCCTACTAAGTCAATTTGATCTTGAGGAATTGGAACAAACTTATGCTTAGGAGTGAATTTAGCACCACCTAAAGCAGCTACAAGGATAGATCCATCATAAGCCAAATACTTATCAAGTTCCTCTTGTACAGTATCCCATCTTACTAAGTCATAGAATCTGTGACCTTCCTGACCTAGCTCAAGCATTCTTTCAAGTCTAACTGCTCTTCTAGCAGTAGCCTGATCAGTCCAAGCAGCAGTATAAAGTCCTACATTATAATTAGCAGCTGGAGTACCATCTTCTCTCAATAATCTAGAATTCTGAGCTCTAGTTCTAACCATGTTAACATACTCACGAGCTTTTTCCATGCTACCTACTTCGATCTCTGCTTCCGCAGCCATCAATAGCACATCCGCAAATCTGATGATCATGAAGTTGATACCAGTGTAACCAGGAGTCCAAGAAGATCCATCTTGATAAGATCCGATTTCAGCAACTTGATAGACATATTTCTTAGGAGCATAAGGTCCTCCATTTGGCTGGTTTCTAATCCAAGCAGCACCTGGATGATCTTGCCAATCCAAATAAGGAATACCTCTTCTACCTACAGAGTGGTCTAACCTTGGATCAAGGTTTCCAGCATCTGGAGTGAATGCAGCATCACTTTGAATACCCATATCTGATTTTACAGCTTTTCCAGCGTCATTGTAAGAACCATCAATATATGGCAGTCCATTAGCATCTGTTCTAAATGCATTTACAAATGAGAAACTTGGCTGGAAGAATCCACAACATCCACCTGGACCACCATTATATGGGAAGTTCAAGTCAAACTCAGGGTTGGCATTGTTTACAGATCCTGTGTTAGCAGCAGCCTGATAAGCCCAAACAGATTCCTGATGGTTATCATTTGCACCTCTAAACATATCGTCGTAATACTCTACTAAGCCATACTTCAATCCATTACTGGTCACACCATTGGCGATGATATCATCAAATAAAGTTTTAGCCTCAGAGAATTTCTTCTGATACAAATAAACTTTAGCCAACATTGCTTTTGCAGCCCAAGAATTCACTCTACCTACCTGTGATTGTGTAGCAGGTAAGTTATCTGCAGCAAACTTAAGATCCGCTTCGATGAAAGGATAAAGATCTTGGTTATTACTCACTTCCTCTAGACCAGAACCGTAATCCACAGTCTCATCTACATAAGGAGTATCACCATAGTCTCTTTTTAACTGGAAGTAATAATGACCTCTAAGAAATCTTGCTTGAGCAGTAATGGAGGTAGCATCTGCATCCGTCACATCATCGGCTTTATTCAACATTAATCTTAAAACATTATTTGCTCTCGCAATTCCCTCATAGGCACCATTCCATTTTGCACCTACGTCTCCTGAAGCAGCATTTACTTCAAAACGTTGGATTGGGTTGATAGTACTAAAATCACCAGGGTCAGTACCTTTATTTGCTTCTCCACCTCTGATACTTCCCCAAACCCAATTGGATGGCGATGCTAAACGATTAGCTCTACCATTCACCTGGGAGTATACAGCAATCAAAGATGCCTCAAGACCTGCAAGCGTTGTCAACTGAGCTTCCGCCAATTGGCCTGTCGCTGGCACCTCGAGAAAATCATCGCTACAGCTAACTGCCACCATCATGACTGCTGAAGACAAAAGCGCTCCGATTTTTAATTTATAATTCTTCATTTTTTTTAATCAATTATAGTTTCTATAACTCGATTTGTCTTTATATGATACTTAGAAGCTTAGATTTAAGCCGAAAGTATAACCTGTAGTAACAGGATAGTTACCAACATCAATACCGAAAGTTGTATCAGCATTACCACCTACTGCAGGATCCAAACCACTATATCCACTTAGAGTAAATAAGTTGTTCGCAGATGCAAACATTCTTACTCTTTCTAATCTCCATTTCTCCAATAAAGTAGCAGGAAGAGTATAACCTAAAGTGATGTTCTGTAATCTTAAGTAAGACCCATCTTCTACATAGAAAGAGTTACCCACGTTTGAAGTAGAGAAGTTTGCAGTTTTTTCAACTACAGGAATCTCAGCACCCAAGTTATTTGGTGTCCAAGCATCTTTCAAACGCTCAGAAATAGCTGCTCCTTCAAATGTTTGATAGAAGTCAGTAAACCATCTTGATTGATTCCAGATCTCGTTACCAATAGAAGTATACAAGTAAACAGAAAGGTCTAAGCCTTTAAATCCAAGTGTAAAGTTCACACCACCTGTGAAATCAGGAACTGGGCTACCGATAAAAGTTCTATCTTCTGGAGTGATTTCTCCATCACCATCAAGGTCTTCAAACTTGAAACGACCTGGAGCAGCTCCGTCTTGAATTGCGTGATTAGAAACATCTTCAGCACTGCTGAATAAGCCTTCAACTTTATAGCCGAAGAATGCAGATAAAGACTGACCTACTTGGTTTCTGATAGGCTGAATACCTCTGTAAGAAGGATTGATTGAAGTGATAACATCCAATCCAGGAGCCAATGCAACGATCTCATTTTTAAGAGTAGAAGCAGTAACTGTCAAGTCATAAGTAAATGCGCTTGAAAGATTTCCTTTCACACCTACCAATAAGTCAACACCAGCATTTTTCATTTGACCAATGTTGATAAAAGGAGGAGTTGCGTTACTACCAGCTGTCTGAGGAATAGGAAGTTGGAACAACAAGTCCTTAGTATCCTTCTGCCATAAGTCTAAGATAATATCCAATCTTCCGTTGAAGAAAGTACCATCAAAACCAATGTTTTTAGTCACTGCAGTTTCCCACTGTGTATTTGGGTTACCAATACGTGTTCTTCTAAAACCAATAAGTGCTGAACTGTTAGAACCATTGATATCATAAGAAGAAGCTCCTACATCTCCACCAAATAATGAGAATTGGTTAGTAGAAGGAACTGGGTTTGAGTTACCCATTTGACCCCAACCACCACGGATTTTCAATTCATCTATCCAAGTTGCGCTTTGCAAGAAAGATTCAGAAGAAATTCTCCATGCTGCTGAGAATGCAGGGAACACACCGTATCTAGAATTTTCACCGAATACAGAAGAACCATCACGTCTTACAACAGCACTGAATAAATACTTGTCGTTGAAAGTATAGTTTAATCTACCGAAGTAAGAAGCGAAATTAACACCTCTAAATAGACCTGAATTTACTTGACGAGAAGATACAGGTAAGTTTGAAACCGTGATAAAATCTGGATCGGTTGAGAAAGGATTCTGACCAGAAGCATCAATATTTCTTCCTGATCCATTATTCAAGGCTTCCTGACCAAGAATTACATCAAATGCATGCTTGTCGAAAGTCTTTTTCCAACTTAAAGTATTTGTAAATACCCACTGGAAATTAAATCCTGAACCTTCGCTATATCCGAATGAGGAGTTGTTTTCAGAGTTTTCATACTGCAATCTTGAATAGTTCCAGTAGTAATAATTATTATACTGACCACCGATTGAAGTTCTGAAAGTCAAATCATCCAAAATGTCATATTCAGCATAAACGTTACCAAAGATGTTGGCATTAAAGTTTCTGTTGTTTTCCAAACCATCTCTGTTTGCGATAGGGTTTCTTGGGTTGTTAAAACCTCTTGCTGCAGTACCTGCATATCCACCAAACTCATCATAAACAGGTATGATTGATGGCATACGGAAAGCCTGAAGAATATCATTCTCGTCAGCAGAAACACCTCTACCTCCGTTACCACCGGTCTGTCCTAAAACTTGACGGTAAGTAGCTTGGAAGTTTTCACCAATTCTAAATTTCTTAGTAACATCAAATTCAGAGTTAGCTCTTAAAGAGATTCTCTTGAAATTATTGTTTTTCATGATACCTGCTTGATCTTGGTATCCTAAACCGATAAAGAATCTACTAGTTTCCGAACCACCGTTCAATCCAATGGAATGACGTGTTAAAGGTGCACTTCTAGTTAATTCTCTGTACCAGTCTGTACCTTCACCTGTAGCAGCTCTTACCACCTGATAAACACCACCTTTATTTCTGTCGACATTATATTTCGCTCTTTCTTCTTCCAATTGAGCAGCAGTAAATGGACCAGGAACACCGGCAGCACCACCCACATTGATGTAATAAGGAAGAACTGGAGAAGTACCTGTACCAAACTGAGGATGCTCATAATTTGGATCTCTGTCGTCAATAATAGCTTGATTAGTTTCAGCTAGCCAAGTAGTATTTGCGAAATCCTGAGGATTCATCATATCAAGACCATCACCTGGAGTTGTTACACCGAACATTCCGTTATAATCTACTCTCAACTTCTGGTTGCCTCTTCTACCTCTTTTTGTGGTATAAATAATTACACCGTTAGAAGCTCTTGCACCATAGATTGAAGCTGCAGCAGCATCTTTCAATACTGTAGTAGAAGCAATATCATCAGGATTAATAAAGTCAGTTGATTGTACTGGAACTCCATCCACAACATAAAGTGGCTCGTTTCCACCGAAGGAACCAAAACCTCTTACACGTATAATAGAAGTTGTACCAGGCTGACCGTTTGTAATAACAGTTACACCGGAAACTCGACCTTGTAAGGCCTGCTCGACGTTACCTGTAGGAATTACAGTCAAATCCTTGGGATCGACTGTTGCAATAGCACCAGTAGTCTCTCTTCGACTATCAATGGTATAACCAGTTACCACGAGTTCAGTTAATGTGGTTTCATCTGGAGCTAATTTTACATCGATAACGCTTCGATTACCGACAGTTTGTTCAACTTTATTGTATCCAATAAAGGAGAAGACCAATACAGCTTGGTCATTAGGGACATTGAGGCTAAAATTACCATCAATATCAGTGGCGGTACCTGTAGTAGTTCCCTTTACTAAAACTGAGACTCCGGGAAGTCCTACATCATACTCATCCAACACTGTTCCAGTGACGGTTTTTTGAGCAAAAACGGTCGCACTGGAAAGGACTAAGAGCAATACTAGTGCACTTAGGCTTTTGTAAACATTTTTCATAAACATAGATAGATTGGGTAACAAGATTACTTGTAATTACTTGTCTTTCATTTGTCAATGCAATCGATTTCGAAAACATTGTAAATAATGAAATGAGAAATTTAATTTTTGTACTCTATCTCATTATACCTTGGCAATAAAGAATACCTGCGCATAGGGAATTTAACCCATAGGTTTGAGTGCATCGGGTGATGCTTTTTGAGATGTGCTGTGGTTAGAAGAGATGTTTCATCGGCAATCATTTTGGGTTTTATTGTTTTACTTGATCGTCAATGTTAAAGATTCTAAAACAAATTTCAAATCCAAACAGGAAAAATAAAATTTGGTTTGAGCAATATTTATCAAAAAAAATAAACCCTAATTGATTAAATATTTAATTTTATCCTACAAGAATTACATTTTGCTTTTTTTACAACCTGAATAATTAGGAATTTTTCAAAAAACACCATGCTTTATTAGAAAAATGAAATTGAAATTAATTTTCTGGAGAGGACTTAAATATTTCAAAAAATGCCTGAGTTCCTCTTAATTCTTCAAATTCTGGATCGATAAGAGCTTTTTGATACAACACCTCACTTGCATCAATAGCTTGCTTTAAATGGATTAGAGCCACCTCTTCTTGGCCACTATTCGCTGCAATCAAAGCAAGCCCATAATAACCATATCCAAATGACCGTCCTGCTGTGACCGACTCTTCAAAAGAAATACTGGCATTTGCATAGTCATCACTCATGAAATAAGCCAATCCTTTATTAAAAAAATCCTTTGGTTCGCTATATACATATTGAAAACGCAATATAGCCAATTTATAATCACCTCTTAAAATATCCAAAGATCCCCTAAGACTTTCATTGATTTTAAGAAAGTCTTCGTTCTTCGTTATCACAGATGCATCTGACAACTTTTTATATGCGGACCATGAGTCTCCCTGAAGCACCAAGATTTGCCCCTGGTTATGGAGAACATAAGGACTGTTCTCCATTTTGGATGCTTGCTCCAACAATCGATTAGCTTCTTCCCATAGTTGGTCTTTCTTTTTTTGATCTAAAGTCCTTTGGGCTTGGCGCATTCTTACCACGGCAAGGTTATTATATGGCAAAGCAGAATGAAAAAGCTCTGTCATTTTGCTATAGATTTCATCTTTATCATCTAGCCTTGGCGAGGACTCTCCGGCGATGGCCCATTCAGCCTGACTTAGACCTGAATTTAATCCAGTCCCCTTTAAGGCTTCTTCTAATTTTGCTGACTGTTCCTGATCCAGGCCAGGCAAAGGCTTTGCATTAATTTCGATTTTCGCAGCCCTCAACCTGGGAAATAGATCTCTGGAGACCTGAGAAAAACCTGAAACCTTTCTCAACTGACTTGCCTGAGTCTGATAATCTTGTCCATTCAATAAAATCGCATACAGTTCATCTTTCTTTTGTGTAGAAAAGCGTTGATAATCTCTTAATAATAATCTAAAGTCAAACCAGTCATTCCATCGTGATGTAACTGTCAATGCGCTATCCTGAAATCTAATATTAGATTTCCTCAGAACTGCTAATGTTGCATTCGCTCGATCCATCCCTAGCCTACTACTTTTTCCTTCACTATTTTCTGGGGACTGGGTTCCCGTAATGCGAATAGAAGAAATGGAAGGGTAACGTAAAATAAATTGCTCTAAGCTATCTAAGATTGCCTGGTTTTGCCTGGTAGACTTTACAACAGAGGATCCAGCCTCAAACTGCAATACAAACTCACCATAGCGGGATAGATCCTTATCCATGCTCCCAGTGGGTATATAGAGTCCAATTTGAGGAATGGGCTCATCTACCCTGACATGCCCTACCTTTGCAAGCAAGGGTGTCGTGATAACTCCTTTAGCTAAAATTTTTCTTTCAGATGGATCTTCTTTCTTTTTTCCATGATAAAAATAAGCTTCCAAAACCGCTCCTTCCATCCATGGCTCATACCTGAGCTTATAAGACTCTTTGTATTCGTAAGCAGCCAGAATTTTATTTAATTCAATTTCACCAAGCAGCAATTCAGAATCCGAACCTCGAAACACCAGTTCAAGTTGTGGGTTTTTGGGACTTAAAACAGATTCTATAGGTATGGTTCCTGAGACTTCAAATTGAATCGAATCTCTGAAGTAGCTCAATTTGGCTGGAGAGACCTCCATATCCTCTAAAAAATTACTTTCAGGCACTATTCTTGAACCACAATTCGAGAATAGTAAAATTGCAATTGAAAAAAGTAAGGAATTTAAAAACAATCGATTAAACATTTCAATTTATAGTTTCGACGAACATTTTTTATAAATTTAAGCTACTAAACCACATCTATGCCATGGAAAAACTAAAACTATTCTTTGAGGAAAGAGCATTTGGAGTTTGTTCCAGACTCGGTGAGAAGTTCAATTTCCCGATCGACAGTATCAGGTTATTTTTCATTTATACTTCATTCATCACAATGGGCTCACCTGTAATTATTTATATGAGCATGGCCATGATGATGAAAATCAGAAAATACTTTAGAAAGAGCAACAACCCTGTTTTGTTTGATTAAAGCTCGGAAAAGTATTTTTTCCGTAAGATACCCGTATGGTAAATCAAAAAGGATACAGGTCCTTTGGTATAAGATGTATGCTTTCTGCCCAATTTGGAGATTTGATCTTCGGAGTAACTTTTAGAAAAAAGGAATTCACGATAACCCTTGAAAACGGCTTTTGCATTTTGTGAATCCCCCCTCATTACAAAGGAAGCTGCCGCCATCATCTCCAAACAGAATTTTGATATAAATTTCAATAAGAAAGCAAAATGGCTTTCATTCTTATAAATCATTGATAGGCTATTCCTAATATTAAGGAAAAGCTTTTTTGGGCTTGTTCTGGAAAGTGTGGCACCTCCCACATGGTAAACTTTTACCGATCCTAAATATCCTATTTTCCAACCCTCGTTTCTCATTCTCCAACAAAGATCAATTTCTTCCATATGGGCGAAGAAATGAGAATCAAACCCTTTGAACTTGTGGTATAATTCTGACTTTATAATACAACAAGCACCCGTGGCCCAGTCGATATCTGTATTATCGTCATATTGACCAGAATCCTTTTCCACATGTTCCCAAATTCTTCCTCTACAATAAGGATATCCCAGCGAATCAATAAACCCACCTCCTGCACCAGCATAATCAAATTGATCAGGGTTTTGAAAGGATATGATTTTGGGCTGAAAAGCCGCATAACCAGGGTTTTCGCTTGCGTGACTCACCAAATTCAAGTCCCAATCCAGAGTTACTCCCACATCAGAATTTAGCAAAATGTAATATTTGTACTGATTTTTCAAAAATTCCAGCCCATGGTTATAACCACCTGCAAAGCCAAAATTTTCTTGAAGTGTGATCAGTTGGATACTGGGAAAATCCTTTTTTAAAACCTCAATGGATTGATCGGTACTTGCATTGTCTATTACCCAAATGTCGGATTGGCTATATTCCAAAACAGAGGGAAGAAATTGTCGAAGCATTTCTTCCCCATTATAATTGAGTATGACAATAGCGCAGGATTTCATCCAAACATACCACCTAGGTCCATACCTGGGATATTTGGAATTACTCCATCCGTGGCATCTTTCATAGCAGCTTTTATTTTTACCTCAATTGCTTCCATGGCAATATTTGTTGCTGCGACCACCAGGTCAGTTAGCATCTCCTTATCATTTGGCGTTAATAAAGATTCATCTAAATCAATTTTCAAGACTTTTCTCTCACCGTTAACAGTGACTTTAACCAAGCCTGCTCCTGACTCACCTTCTGCGGTAAGATGAACCAATTTGGCCTGAGCTTCTTTAATCTTCGCCTGGGCCTCTTTCACTTTGCCCATCATTCCCATGATATCAAACATAATTCTATCGCTTTTTAGTCTATTTCCTAAAACCCCTCATAGGGGTAAATTTTATTGATTTATGGAAAAACAAATCATCCAATTTTTAAAATAATCTCAATCCGTAAAGAAAGGTTCTTAAATGGCTGAAAATCTGCAACTTTTTACCTCAAAAACCAGTCTTAATAATTAACAAACAATGAGCCTATGAAACCCATCGAAATCATTGAAAAAGAGCAACTTGCTCACTTGTTCTTCAGCAAAAAGGAAGTCTTAAACAACCCTGATTTACAAAAGGACAGACTCTCTAAACTCATTCGATCTCAAACCCTTGGAAATCTTCTTCGAACCAAGGTATTGCTTACATTCTCTACTGCTGATGATCATATCTACCAAATTCATACGACAGTATGGGCTGTGGGTCCAGATTTCATCTCTTTGAAGGGTGGACTAACACTTCCGGTATCTTCTATTTTAGCAATAGATTAATTCTTTTTAACAGAATCAATTACTTGCTCAATTGACATGGACTCTTGATTTCCAGACTCCAGGTTTTTCAAAGCAAGCATTCTATTTTCAATTTCCACATCTCCACAAATACCTACAAAAGGGATTCCCTTTTTTGTAGCATAATCAAATTGCTTTTTGATTTTTGCACTGTCAGGGTAAATCTCCGCTTTAATCCCTGCATTTCTCAATTTTGGCAAAACACTTAAAGCATAATCCAAGCCTTTTTGATCAAAATGAATTAAAAGTATTTGGGTTCCATCCAAACTTTCTGCCGGGAACAAATCTAATTCTTCCAAGACATCATACAGACGATCCACCCCAAATGAAAACCCTACTCCAGATACGCCCTCAAGACCGAATACACCAGTCAGATTATCATATCTACCTCCACCACTCACGGAACCAATGGAAACTCCATTTACTTTCACTTCGAATATAGCTCCTGTGTAATAGGAAAGCCCTCTTGCCAACAGGATATCAAAATCAACATGATCAAGATTTGCTCCCATTTGCCCTAGAATTATTATCATTTCCTCTAGTTCAGCAACTCCTTTAAGGCCTACTTCACTCGATGCTAAAAATTCTTTTAGAAAACTGATTTTCCCTTCAAGATCTGTATCCAGATTGACCAAAGGCTCCAATTTCTCTACAGACTGATCCGCAAAACCACGCTCCGCTAATTCTATTTTCACCTTCTCCCAGCCGATCTTGTCCATTTTATCAATTGCCACACATAAAGGAGCTTCTTTTCCTGCCTCACCGATCGCTTCTGAAATCCCCGTCAGGATTTTCCGATTATTAACTTTAATATCGTAATCATTCAGTTTAAGCTGCGAGAAGACTCTTCTGATCATTAAAATAATCTCAGCCTCGCAAACCAAGCTATCAGTCCCTACTACATCCGCATCACACTGATAAAACTCTCTGTACCTTCCTTTTTGAGGACGGTCTGCTCTCCAAACTGGTTGGATTTGAAATCTTTTAAATGGAAAAGTCAATTCATTTCTATTCATCACTACAAAGCGTGCGAAAGGAACCGTCAAATCATATCTTAACCCTTTTTCGGAAACTTTGGGTAAAGTCGCTAGTGGTCCTGCTTCGATATCCTTACTCTCTACTTTTTTCAGGAAATCACCACTATTCAATATTTTAAACAACAACTGATCACCTTCATCTCCGTACTTACCTGTCAAAGTATTTAGGTTTTCCATTGCAGGAGTTTCTATTTGCTGATAACCAAATAGCTGAAAAGTGTCTTTAATGGTATTTAGAATAAAATTTCTACGAGCCATTTTTACTGGCCCAAAATCTCTCGTTCCTTTAGGAAGTCCAGGTTTTTGCATGATTTAATCAGGTGATTTGAAAAGCCAAATTTATTCAAAAAAAAGGAAACAGCCTTCCCGACTGAGAATCATTTGAAATTTATTTCGTAATAGTATTAGGCTAAAAAGAATTGTTTCATTAATTTTGCGCTTCGTTTCGAAACAAAAACATTATTTATAAATATTACGACCATGGCAGTTACTACGTTAAAGAGAAAGTTGAGAAGGAGAAGACAAAGTCAAACTACTCGCGTGATCAAAATCAAAAAGCTGAGCGCTAAGCCAGTGATCAAAAACGTGGACGTAGAAGAATTGAAAAAGTCTTTCAAGAAATAATTCTCTAAGAGAAAAATCATAAAAAAGGTGATCCTAGGATCACCTTTTTTGTTTTCCACGCTTCCCTAATTCTACCACTCTTAAATTTTTTATCTCTCCAGCATCCAAGTCAAAAAGCAGCATGGTTCGCATGATATGAAAACCATGTTGACCACTAGCTCCTGGATTCATATAAAGGCAGTTTAACTCCTTATCAAACTCTACCTTACAAATATGTGAATGCCCACAGATGAAAATCTTCGGCTTTACGGATTTGATTTTTGCCTTGATTCCTTTGGCATATCGAGGTGGCTTTCCCCCAATATGGGTCATCAGCGCATGAACGCCATCCACTTCCCAATCCAACCATTCCGGATATTCCTGCTGAATTTCAGCATCATCAATATTTCCAAAAACAGCTCTAATCTGCTTACCAGGGGGCAAACTTTCCATTACCTGTAGATTTCCTATATCTCCAGCATGCCATATCTCATCTACAGAATCTAAATAGGTAAGCGTTTTGTGGTCAATGTAACTGTGGGAATCGGAAATGAGAGCGACCTTAGTAGGCATTTACGTCGAATAAAGTTAAATTTCTTTCAAGTTGGTCTTCTAAATTTTCTCTTCAAAAAAATATCTCATGAAAACACAAATTAAAATTACACTCGCCCTGTTCTCTTTAGTATTGATAGCATCTTGCTCTAATAAAACCGAAGAGGCAAGTAACAAGATTGTGGCTGTCACAGATTTTGACAAAGTCCAATCTGAAAACGAGGACCTAGTCATCCTTGATGTAAGAACACCAGAAGAGTTTTCTGAAGGCCATATAAAGGATGCGATTTTAATCAATTTTATGGGAGATGATTTTCAAAGTAAAATCGAAAACCTAGATAAAAGCAAAACTTACCTACTGTATTGTAAAGCCGGTGGAAGGCAAGAAAAAGCCAGTATCCAGATGGAATCCATGGGTTTTGAAAACATTCTATTATTAGACGGTGGAATGACAAGCTGGCTAGCAGAAGGAAAACCAACTGAACAATGAATCACATTAAATCAATTAATCCATTTACAGGAGAATTATTAAAAAAATTTGAATCACTAAATAAAACAGAAATTGAAAATAAATTAAATGCTTCAGAAAAAGCATTTGATCAATGGAAGGAAAGTTCATTTAGTGAACGGTCTAATTTAATGTCCAAAGCTGCCGATCAATTACGGAGCGAAAAGGATAAATACGCCAAAATCATTTCTCAGGAAATGGGCAAAGTAATCAAAGAAGCCAAAGCAGAGGTAGAAAAATGCGCTTGGGTTTGTGACTACTACGCAGAAAAAGCCGAGTCTTTTTTAGCAGATGAACCTATTTCACTTCCAGATGGAGCCAAGGCAAAAGTCAGCCATGAACCCATAGGAACAGTATTGGCAGTAATGCCTTGGAACTTCCCTTTCTGGCAAGTTTTTAGATTTGCAGCCCCAACATTGATGGCAGGAAACACAGGCCTTCTCAAGCATGCTTCTAACGTCCCTCAATGTTCCTTAGCCATAGAAGAAGTATTTACCAAAGCAGGTTTTCCAGCAGGAACTTTTCAAAGCTTATTGATTGACTCAAAAGTCACCACAGAGCTGATTTCTGACTCTAGGATAAAAGCTGTTACTCTCACAGGAAGTGAAAAAGCTGGTGCATCCGTGGCCTCAGAAGCTGCTAAACACATCAAGAAATCCGTGTTAGAATTAGGAGGAAGCGATCCTTTTATCGTTTTAAAAGATGCCAATATTGATGAGGCAGCAAAAACAGCTGTAAAAGCAAGGATGATTAATTTTGGGCAAAGTTGCATTGCTGCCAAAAGGTTCATCATTGAGGAACCAGTATTTCAAAAATTTACTGATTTATTCTGCAAACATTTAAATGTTTTAAAAGAGGGAAACCCTTTGGAGGACGATACTGACTATGCATGTATGGCTAGAGCTGATTTAGCTGAGGAATTAGGGCAGCAAGTCCAAGAATCAATAGATATGGGTGCTAAGGTCTTAATGGGCGGAGACACCCCAAAAGATGGAAGCGCGGCTTATTCCCCAACCGTCTTAACAGATATTCCTAAAAATTCTCCCGCCTATAAAGATGAACTATTTGGCCCTGTAGCCACTTTGTTTTCTGTTAAAAATGAAGATGAAGCAATCGCCCTGGCCAATGATTCTGAGTTTGGTTTAGGCTCATCACTCTGGACCGAAGATCTTAAAAAAGGAGAGTATTTATCCTCTAAAATTGAAAGTGGGGCAGTTTTCATCAATTCCATGGTAGCTTCTAATCCACACCTTCCATTTGGTGGAATTAAGAAGTCAGGATTTGGCAGAGAACTCAGTCGATACGGCATTTTAGAATTTGTCAATTCAAAAACTGTGTATTTGGGTTAAATATGGGGATTAAACCCTTCGGGTATTTTTGCAATTGCCCAATTCCTTTCTATTTTTACGAACCAAATTTTGTCTTGAACTAATGAGAGAAATACAGTTTCGCGAAGCCCTTAGAGAGGCCATGTCTGAAGAAATGAGACGTGATAAAAACGTTTTTTTGATGGGTGAGGAAGTTGCTGAATACAATGGCGCTTACAAAGTATCACAAGGGATGCTCGATGAATTCGGCCCAGAGAGAGTATATGATACCCCTATTGCAGAGCTAGGCTTTGCTGGCTTGGGAGTAGGTGCCGCTATGAATGGCCTGAAACCGATCATCGAGTTTATGACTTTCAACTTCTCTTTGGTTGCGATAGATCAGATCATTAACTCTGCTGCTAAAATGTTGGCCATGACAGGCGGAGCTTATAGTGTACCTATCGTTTTTAGAGGTCCAACAGGAAATGCCGGTCAATTAGGTGCTACGCACTCTTCCAACTTTGAAAATTGGTTTGCTAACACCCCAGGTTTAAAAGTAATTGTCCCTTCTAACCCATATGATGCAAAAGGCTTACTGAAAGCCGCTATAAGAGACCCAGATCCAGTGATTTTCATGGAATCTGAGGTAATGTACAGTGATAAGGGAGAGGTTCCTGAAGGAGAATATTTATTGCCAATTGGAGTAGCTGACATCAAAAGAAAAGGTAATGACGTGACTGTTATATCCTTTGGTAAAATGATGAAAGTAGCGCTTCAAGCTGCTGAAGAAATGGCAAAAGAGGGTATTGATTGTGAAGTTATTGACTTAAGAACGGTTAGACCTATAGATTTTGAAACTTGTGTAGAGTCTGTTAAAAAGACAAATCGAGTGGTAGTAGTGGAAGAAGCAAATCCTATGGCTGCAATTTCTTCTGAATTAACTTATCACTTCCAAAGACACATTTTCGATTACTTAGATGCTCCAGTAATCAGAGTGAACTCCATGGATATTCCGTTGAGCTACTCTCCTTCTTACATTGAGGTAACAATTCCTAATGTTCAAAGAACTGTTGAGGCAATCAAAAAAGTTAGCTACAAAAAATAAGTCCCCTTTAAAATTCATAAAAAAACCCGACCTCAAAAAGGTCGGGTTTTTTGATTACTACTACCCAATCTATCTATAAAAGATACTCTTTAGATTGTATGGGACTGTCCCTACAATCAGCGAAAGTCATGAGAATGAACTCATGACTTTCGATTTAATTTTTTATTTGTTGTTATTGCTGACTCCTACTCCTCCACCTTGGTTCATATCGCCTCCGTCTCCACCTTTCAAATCATCATTATTAACTGATTTTTTCCTTCTCTGTCTTTGGTCAACACTTAGTTTTCCGATTCTATAGCTAAAGTTGATTTTGAAATTCATATTCCTCATCACATTGGTACTATTCTGCACAATGGTAGGTGTAACGATCTTATTTCTCATTTTAAACTCTTTGGTTAAGAAGTTATCAGCACCAAATCCAATACTTCCTCTTTTCTCATTGAATTGCTTATTGATTCCTAAACCGTAGGCAGCGAATCCTCCGGAAGTACCTTGCAACTGAACTCTGCTACCTCTAGCAAAAGTAAATAGCTGAATCTGCCAATCTTTCGGTAAGGTATAGTTTCCAAACATACGTCCAGAGACTACAAATCCTTGGTTGGATGCTGCATATTGAGGATCTGTCAAGCCATTGTCTAACATTGAGTAATAAGTCTCAATACTTCCATTCAATGAGAACTTGCTACTGATGTTGATGTTGGTGAAAATACTACCACCAATTGCTTTCTCTTGTCCGATGTTATCAAAAGTGGTGAAAATCACACCATTATCCTGAACAGTTCTCACTGCTTGAATTGACCCTGTAGTATTTCTGTAGAAACCTGTGAAGTTCAACATAGTCTCTTTGAAATAAGTACTATACCCCAACTCGTAGTTATCTGTGAATTCAGGATCCAATGTTGGGTTACCTTGAGACCACTGAGTAGGATTTGAAACATCCAAGTTAGGATTAAGGTATCTTAATGAAGGACGTGAAATTCTTCTATTGTAGGCTGCCTTAATCAGGTTTCCATTTTTAAGTTTTCTACTCAAGTTTAAGCTTGGGACCAATGTTCCATAAGATGGAATATCTGCAGCTGCTTCAGTTTTAAAGTCAGCATTGATCGTAGTATACTCGTACCTAAAACCTGGCTTAATAGTATAATTCTTGAAAAGTGTAGTAGTGTAGGACACATACCCAGCCGTAACATTCTGATCATAATTGAATGCATTCGTCAATGATGGGTTATCGCTTTCCACATATTCACCATCTTCACCCATTGCCTCATAGTAAGTAAAGTCAGAAACCGCTTTTCTAAGGATATTTTTCGCTCCATACTCTAGGATAGAATTCCCTTCTTTTCCAAGTGGCTCCACAAAATCCAACTGAATTGTATACTCTTCGTTTTTACTTGGATTGTCATTTTTCAATCTAGAATCAATCGTTTGGAAATCATCACTGTACAGAGAGTTAATGAAAGAGCTTTCTCTATTGTCTCTAGTATACAAAGTCAAAAGACTGATTTCCTTTCCTTTTTTCTCAAAAGTTCTGGTGTAATTCAAACTCAAATCCATTGAGTTAGAGTTATCCTTCGAATTAGTCTTTCTAAGCAGATTACTAACAAGATTTCCCTCTAGGTATCTCTCAGTTAAAAAGTTTTCCTGTGCATTTTTTGAGTTTCTGATTCCGAAATTAACAGCACCAGTCAAGAAATTATACTTGTCAATCTCATAGTCCACACCAAAGTTGTATCTCCCAAACAAGTGAGTTCTTTCTGTGTCTGCAGACTGAAGAATAGTTGAGGTAGAATTATCAGGGTTGGTAACCACCTGCTTATTCTCAAATCCACCCAAGATATTATATCCTGATCTTCCGAAACCTCCTAAAGTAAATCCAAGCTTACCTTTTCTTGCACTGGCATTAAGTCCAAGATCTGACCCTCTAAGTCCAGTTCCAGTTCGGATGTTTAATGACATCCCTTGCAAGTTATTCTTCTTTGTGACAATATTAATTACACCTGAAGTTCCTTCCGCATCAAACCTAGCTGATGGAGAAGTAATCACTTCTACTGCTTTGATCTCATCCGCTGGGATTTGCTTCAAGGCATCTGTAATACTACTTGCTGCAATCGCAGAAGGTCTATTATCAATCAATACCGTGATATTGCTACTTCCTCTCATGGACACATTCCCATCCAAATCAACAGATAACATAGGAACTCTTCTCAATACATCTGTTCCATCACCACCGGCAGTGGTTTTATCATTCTCTGCTTTATAAATAGTTCTATCTACACGCTCTTCAATTAATTCGCGTTGACCTTGAACCGTCACTTCTTCTAGTGCAACTCCCTCATCTGTCATTAAGATTTCTCCCAAATTCACATCACCAGTTGGAGAAGCCACAGAGACATTTACAGCCTTGGTTTCAAATCCCAAAAAGCTAATTTTAAGGGTATAGTCGCCTGTTTTCATTCCAGTGATAAAAAACTTACCTTCATCATCAGCAACCGCGCCGGCGATATTTTCTTCTGTACCAGTCTTATAAAGTGCTGCGGTAGCATAAGGTACAGGCTCTCCAGTCGCATTGTCTTTAGCTACACCAACAATTCTTGCTGGAGCATTCTTAGATGCTGTAGTTGTTTGGGCATTTACACTGCTAAATGCTAGAAAGCTAAAAAACAGTGATAAGTAGATAAAATTCTTCATTTTCGTCGTTGCTGAGTTGCGTTACACAGTTATGTACAGCAAAACAACAGTGTATGTTTTACACTTTAATGGTGTAATAGACCACTGGGATTGTTTTATCGACAAAACACCCTTTTCACCAGACAAACCCAGAGTTTCTATGGATAAACCGCTTTATCCGCTCATATAGGGGTTTCGAAGATGTAATCATACTATTGACCGAATTCATTTGAGGGTTCGGGCTTCTTTTCCTTAGTTTGGATATACAATTAAGGCCTATGTTCCCTTTTAGCACGAAAAAGAACCTTTCATTCCTTGTCCATTTTCTCGGATGGGTAATGCTCTGTATTGTCCTCATTCTTCTTTCCCCTCTCTCTTGGAGAATGGGAAATAACGAATTACCAGATGCATTTTGGTTTAAACAGGTATTCCTGGTAGCCTTTTTAATAAGTGTATTTTATTGCAACGTTTCCATTTTTGTCCCAAAGGTTTTATTAAAGGGAAGAAACTATAAATACCTGTTATTGGTGGTCAGTGGGGCGGTACTTTTTTACTTTTCAATCATATATTTCGAGCAGTTCATTAAGTATCCTATGAAGATGCATGAGTTCTTCAATCCTGGGGAACCCTATGAGCAAAGAAAAAGATGGTTACCTGGTGATGTATTCCAGATTCTACTTTACATGGTATCGATTGGGCTTAGTACTTCCCTGGCATTAGTACAAAAATGGAGAAGAGATGAAGAGAAAAGGCAAGATCTTGAAAGACAGCGAATCAACACCGAACTTTCTTATTTGAAAGCTCAAATCAACCCACACTTCTTTTTCAATACACTAAATAATATCTATTCGCTGACCAACCTTAATGTAGAAAAAGCACAAAAAGCTCTTTTGAAGCTTTCTAGAATGATGAGATACGTCCTTTATGAAAATCAAAAGGATGAGACATTGCTGAAAAAGGAAGTTAATTTTATACAAGATTACATCGAACTCATGAAAATGAGGTTAACACCAAATGTGATACTTAATTTAAAAATTGAAGAGCCCAAAGAAGACCAAATCATAGCTCCTATGTTGCTTTTACCTTTCCTAGAGAACTCTTTTAAGCATGGGATAAGCAATCAAAAAGAATGTGAAATATCTATCCGATTGGAAGTTATGGGAGACACCTTGTTTTTTGAAACTCGTAACCAGATTTTCCCGATTCACTCCGACAGCCCAGAAGCTAAAGAAAACGGTATTGGAATGGTTAATACTCAAAGAAGACTAGAATTGCTCTACCCAAATAAACATAAGCTCAAATTTGGTAAGGACGAGGCAAAAAATGAATATTGGGTAAACCTGACAATCAACTTGGCATGAAACTCAATTGTATAGCCATCGATGATGAACCATTAGCACTCGACCTAATTTGTAAATTTATCGAGCAAACCTCCTTTTTGAATTTGATAGGTAAATTCACCAATGGCGTTGAAGCCTTAGGCTTTATCAATCAAAATGAAATTCAGTTAATTTTCATGGACATCCAAATGCCTGATCTGTCAGGTATGGAGCTCGCAAGAGTTTTGGATGGGAAGAAAAACTCAGATAATACGAGAATCATCTTTGCCACGGCATACCATCAATTTGCTATTGAAGGATACAAGGTTGAAGCGCTTGATTACTTACTGAAGCCTTACAGTTATGAGGATTTTTTGAATGCCTCCACTAAAGCTTTCAGCTATTTTGAACGTTTAAAAAACCACTCACAACCGGCAGTTGCTTCACAAAGTGATTCCGCACAGCCCGAATACATTTTTTTGAAAGTTGAATACCAGCTAGTCAAAGTCATTCTTAAAGACATCGCCTGTGTGGAAGCCTACAAGGATTATGTGAAAGTTCATTTGCTGTCCAAGCCTAACCCAATGCTCTCTCTGACTAGTCTGAAGAGCATGGAAGAACTGCTCCCCTCTCAGCAATTTATGAGAGTTCACCGTTCTTATATTGTTGCTTTGAATCATATTGATTCGGTTTCAAAAAATGTGATCCAAATAGGAAAGCATCAAATTGCAGTCGGCGATAATTATAAAGAAGCTTTTCTGGAATTTATAAGCAAGTGGATGAACTAAAACAAAAAAGGAGCTGAAAAGCTCCTTTTTTGTTTATCTGCCTCCCGGAGGCATTAATTTGCTCATGGCGGCTTTTGCTCCGCCCATTTTATTCATTTGCTTCATCATCTTCCGCATATCGCTGAACTGCTTCATCAGGTTATTCACCTCTGTGATGGTTCTTCCCGAACCATTCGCAATTCTTTTTCTCCTGCTTCCATCAATAATATCTGGTTGATGGCGCTCTTTTGGCGTCATACTTTTAATGATCGCTTCGATCGGCTTAAATGAATCATCGTCGATATCCAAACCTTTCATTGCTTTGCCCATTCCCGGAATCATCCCCATCAAATCCTTGATATTACCCATCTTCTTAACCTGCTCAAGCTGAGAAAGGAAATCATCAAAATTAAAATTGTTTTGACGGATCTTGGCATTAATTCGCTTCGCCTCATCTTCATCAAATGATTGCTGAGCTCTTTCAACCAAAGAAATAACATCACCCATCCCCAGAATTCTCTGAGACATACGATCAGGGTGGAACACGTCAATATTTTCCATCTTCTCACCTGTAGAGATGAATTTGATGGGTTTATTTACTACATGGCGAATAGAAATGGCAGCTCCACCTCGAGTATCACCATCCAACTTGGTCAATACTACTCCGTTGAAATCCAATCGCTCATCAAAGGTCTTTGCAGTATTCACTGCATCTTGACCCGTCATGGAATCTACTACAAACAAGGTCTCTGATGGGTTCAAAGCTTTTTTCAAAGCTTCGATCTCTTGCATCATCTGCTCATCAACTGCTAGACGACCTGCAGTATCGACTATGACTGTTTTCTTTCCAGATTTTTTTGCGTAAGCAATCGCATTGTTTGCAATTTCTAAAGCATTTTTATTTTCGGGCTCGGCATAAACCTCCACTCCAACTTGCTCTCCCAATACTTTCAACTGGTCGATTGCAGCGGGTCTATAAATATCACAAGCTACCAAAAGCACCTGGCGGCCTTGCTTCTTTAAAAGACTTGCTAGTTTACCGGAAAATGTTGTTTTACCAGAACCCTGAAGACCTGAAATCAAGACAACAGATGGATCTCCGCTAAGATTGATCTCCACTTTGGTACCGCCCATTAATTTGGTAAGCTCCTCCTGTGTGATTTTCACAAGCAATTGTCCTGGAGAAACAGAGATCAATACATCTCTACCCAAAGCTTCTTGCTTAATCTTATCTGTTACTTCTTTGGCAACTTTATAGTTTACGTCGGCATCAATCAAGGCTCTTCTGATCTCCTTGACAGTTGTGGCAACGTTAATTTCAGTGATGGTCCCGGTTCCTTTCAAAGTTTTGAAAGCCCGGTCTAGTTTAAAACTTAAATTATCAAACATTCCTATTGCGGCTATTTGGTGCAAAAGTAATGAATTTCATCAGGGATAGAAAGATTCATTTCATCTATTCCTAAAATGTCCCCTACTTCTTGATTAGGTCTGTTTGGGTTTAAATTCCTAATTTGCGCAAGCATTGAAAAAATCTCCGAAAATACTTCTTTCATGACGATAGATTTTAAAAAGAATATACTTCCTCACGCCATAGGAGTAGCCATATTTTATGCCATTGTTGCATTTTATTTTTCACCTCTATTATTAGAAGACAAAGTCATATTCCAAGGGGATATACTAAAATGGGAAGGTTCTGCTAAAGAAGCCATGGATTTCCGCGAGGCAACTGGCGAGGAAGCGCTTTGGACCAACAGCATGTTTGGCGGAATGCCTGCTTATTTTATTAGCATGGAGTTCCCAGGAGACATTACCAATGCGGTAGTATCCGTGCTAAGCTTAGGTCTTCCTCACCCTATCAATGGCTTATTCTTAGGCATGGTTGGGATGTACATTCTCTTATTAAGCTTAAAAGTCAGGCCTACTTTCGCCATTTTGGGTAGTTTAGCTTTTGCCTTAAACAGCTACAACTTACTCAGCCTTGCTGCAGGGCACAATGCTAAAATATGGGCAGAATGTTTAATTCCTTTGATTTTGACAGGCGTACACCTTGCCTTTGAAAGAAAAAGGATACTCGGAGCTTCGATCCTTGCATTAGGACTTCTATTGCAGTTTAAATTCAATCACGTACAAATCACCTATTACACCTTTTTGATTTTAGGTATTTACGTGATCGTCAGACTAATTTTTGAATGGAAAAAAGAAGGCTGGGCGAGCTTAGGAAAAACGGTAGGGATTTTAGCTTTAGGTACGTTTCTAGCTGTAGGTGGAAATATTGGAAGACTGGCAACAGCTTTAGAATACTCTAAATATTCTACCCGTGGAGAAGTAACGATTGAGAGTAAAGAAGCAGGTTTAGCAAAGGATTATGCTTTTGGCTGGTCCAATGGTATCATGGAATCTTTCACTTTATTAATACCTGACTTTTATGGAGGCGGGTCTAGCTCTCCTTTACCTAAAAATTCTGCAACGGAAACAGCACTTAGACAGCAAGGAATGGATCCTGCCCAGATCAATGGGATCGTTCAAGGAGCTCCTACTTATTGGGGAGACCAACCATTTACTGGAGGACCTATCTATGGTGGAGTCATCTTGATTTTCTTAGCAGTACTTGGTATATGGGCAGCTCCAAAACAAACACTTATTAGCTTCGGAGTGATCATAGTTTTTTCCCTGATGCTCTCTTGGGGTAAAAATCTTTCATGGTTTAATTACTTCCTTTTCGACTACTTCCCTTATTACAATAAATTCAGAGCTGTCTCTATGGCTCTTGGGATGACCCTATTTGCAATTCCTGTGCTTGGAATTATTTCCTTAGAAAAACTAATAACAGAGAAGCAGACCAAATCACTTATGATGGCTGGCGCTGTCACCGGAGGGTTAATTTTACTCTTTATTGTGGGTGCAGGTATGTTTAGATATGCAGGAGCCGCTGACCAGACTTTACCAGACTGGCTACTTGGACCACTTAGAGAAGATAGGAAATCGATGCTTCAGTCCAGTGCATTTAGAAGCTTAGGCTTTCTGGCAGCTGCATTTGCCTTAATTTACTTTACCGTAAAAGGTAAAATAAATGACCTTATTCTTGGAGCAGGCTTATTCGTTCTGGTTTTAGCGGATCTTTGGACGATCAATAGGCCCTATTTAAATAATGAGTCCTTTGATGTAAGCCCTTCCCAATCCTACTTCAGCGCTACTCCTGCTGACAAGGAAATTGAAAAAGACACGGGTTATTTCAGAGTTCTGGACTTAACTGAAGGGCTAATGTCTGCGGGACGAGCAAGTTATAGGTTTCATGCAATTGGAGGTTACCATGGTGCCAAAATGAGGAGGTTTCAGGACTTGATTGACTATAGACTTTCAGATGAATTAAGCGCTTTTTTAAGCAAGGCTCAGGAAGGGGATTTTGATTTTGAAGGAATTCAAACCTTCAATATGTTAAACACAAAATATATCATTGCTGGCAATGCAGCAAATGCTGTATTTGAAAATCAAGCTGCTAACGGTGCAGCATGGATTCCAAGTGACATTCGTACTGTAACAAGTAATGAAGAGGAGATTAAAGTCATTGGCGAGATCAACACGAAATCGACAGCTACCATCAACAAGGAAGAATTCGGTCAAATCCCGGCTGGTTCAGGAAGCATTGAACTTACCTCGCACGCACCTAACAAGCTGACTTACTCAGCTAATATGAACCAAGGAGGACTGGCAGTATTCTCGGAGATATATTATCCTGTGGGTTGGACTGCTACCATCGATGGTGAAAAATCCGAAATTCTTAGAACTGATTATCTTTTAAGAGGGTTAAGCTTACCAGCAGGGCAGCATGAAATAGAGTTTCAATTTGCTCCAGACAGCTATTACAGCACCAAAACCCCAATGATTATATTCCAATACTTGATCCTTATAGGATTAATAGCAGGAATATTCTTTACCATAAAAGATGAAAATGGAAGAGCCTAAAGATAAAATCATCAGCTATTATGATCAGTTTTCTGAAAAACAAGAGAAAACTGGCATTAACTCTCGCCATTTGAGTATCCTCGATAAGGTGAAAGCAGCGGGGCTTGAGAAGCATCACAGAATACTAGAAGTTGGATGTGGGATAGGAACAGTCAGTAGTTTATTGGCAAGCCAAGTACCTCAAGGAGAAGTTTTAGCAGTGGACATTAGCCCTGAAAGTATTGACAAGGCAAAAGTGATTTGGAAAGAGCATAAAAACCTGAAGTTTGAAGTTTCAGACATGTCCAATTTTCACAAGGAAAATCAGTCATTCGACTTTTTTGTGTTTCCAGACGTTTTGGAACATATCCCAGTGGATCAGCACAAAAGGTTATTCCAAAACATTCAGGAGCATTCACATCAGGATTCGGTCATATTTGTGCATATACCTGCTCCGAGATATTTACAATGGATGATCAATAATGAACCCGAAAAACTTCAGGTCATAGACCAACCGTTAGATTCTGGAGATTTAATTAAAAGCATCACTTCCTGTGGCTTTTACCTAGAAAAAATGGAGACCTATCCAGTCTTTTATACTGAAAAAGATTACCAATATTTTATCTTCAGATCACAAAAACCATTAGAAAAATCAACCCCAAGAAGCAAATGGCAGGTTTTGAAAGAAAGAATCAGCATTCGCTTGAAGCATGGCATTAATTAATGAATTTATGAAAATCAAAAACAATACGGTTGTTGGCTTAACCTACGAACTCAAAGTCAGCAAACTAGAAGATGAAATAGAGTCTGCACCATTTAGTGTAGAAATCAGAGATACTGAAGACCCTTTTTACTTCCTTTTTGGACAAAGTGGGCTTCCAGAAAAATTCGAAAATTTGTTAGCTGGTCAGGCTGAGGGAGAAGATTTCTCCTTTACGCTAGCAGTAGAAGAGGCTTATGGTGAAGCAGACGAGGAACTTCTAGTAAATCTACCAAAATCTCAATTTTCCTCGCAGCAAGGGTTCAACGAAGACATGCTGGCAGAGGGAAACTTTCTTCCTTTGATGGATGAAGATGGAATACCAATGCAAGCAAAGATCATCAAAGACCTTGGCGAGGAAATCATGCTTGACTTTAACCATCCTTTGGTAGGTTTTGACCTTCATTTTGATGGGAAAATCATCGAAGTCAGAGAAGCAACTGAGGAGGAATTAGCGCATGGCCATGTTCATGGAGAACATGGAGCTCATGATTGACACTGAAATTAATTAGTTCAAGAGGTAAGGTCGAAAAGCCTTACCTCTCTTTTTTTATAGTTTTCTAAAACGTAACCCCAGAATAATTGAGGAGTAGCATAATCCTACTGATGATTCTTTCTGCCTGCACCCAAAAACCTTCCGCAGACACAAAAGACACCTCTTTAATAAAAGAGAAGGATTATATCCGGGTTATAGAAGGAATAGATGAACCATTAGATCACGAGATGATCCAAAGAGGGGAAGTATTGATCTCTTATTCAGATTGTTCAGAATGCCACAAGGATGACATGAGATCTAAAGGCCCCGCTTTTCGGGATATTGCAAAGAGGTATCCAACTTCTCAGGTTTACCTAGATTTATTGGCAAGAAAAGTGATTTCTGGTGGCACAGGATCTTGGGGAAATCCGATCATGTCCCCTCATCCTGAAATCAATGAAGATGATGCCAAAGCTATGGTGAGTTACATCCTTTCTTTGGAAGATTAATTCAATTACTTTCTTTTTCATCTTTCACTTTGCCCTCTGCTATATCAATCAAATCCCCTTCGTTAATCCATCCTTTTGATAGAGCATACTCGGAAGCCTCTAAAGTATTCTTCACCAAAAGCATATCCACACCCAGCTTTTGTAACTCCACCTTGACTCTTTCTACATATTCATGTCTTGAAGAATGTACATCCCGAATAAAAACCATCCTTATTCTTCCTGGAAATTCCTTGACAATTTGCAAATATATATCCGGATCTTCCTGCCCACTATCACCGATCAGAATGAAAGGCAACTGCGAATAAGTCCTTAAAACCTGTCTTATTTGCTCAAGTTTATGCTCTGAATGGCTACCTGCAATCAATTCAGTTCTAGAAAGCCCAATATCTCTTAGAAGTAAAGGGCCTTTGGGAATCTGATGAATCTGAAGTAGTTCATGTAGAAAATCATATAGATTCCATGGGCTGCTTGAAACGTAAAAAAACGGATTACTTTCTACCCCATCTGTCCCTTTTTGCAAAGCTTTATAAAATTCAGCGACTCCAGGAAAAGGAACACGGGTATGTGCATTCTTAGCAAAAGTAGTTTTCAGCATTTCTAACATTCGCATTGCTCCTGTAGGAATAATAGTGTCATCCACATCTGAAATAATCCCAAAATCGATATTCCCTACTGGTAAAAAGACATCCGCATAAGCACTTACTTCCCCTTGATTTTTGATCACCTCATCTATTAGTGTCAGTTTTATTTCCTGCCACCTCGAGTGTAATATCAAAGAGGCTTTAGGTTGAATTTTAAATTCAAAATAACCTTCCTCATCTGTTTTTGCGAAATACTCTTTGCCTTGAAACTCTGCTCTCAAAGTAACTTTGGGAATGACCACACTCATAAACCTCCTTCGCATTTTCCCTATGTTTTTCCAGACACTGTCCTCTGGGCTAGAAACCCCAATTCTATTATCACGAATTACTCGACCGACGAGTAATATTTCTTTCTCATTGCCAAAGCCTTCGTAGGGAACAATCAGAATAGATTTCATCCAACCTAGTTTGATCCACAACCATAAAATTGATTGACTGACCAACAGTTTGGTTTCGTATAAAACACTTAAAATGAGATGTCTTTTTTTTGACATGGGTAAAACCTTACCGAATCAGAGTCGCATTATTTTCTCTTCCTCCCAGCTCACATACACCCGGTCTCCAACGGCATACTTTCGCTGTGGATCATCCACTTCCCAAGTAATTCCACTTTCTTTCAATTTCACTTGGAGCGAATTAAAATGGACCAAAAACCGGGAATCTACCACATGTGCAAGTAAGCCATTTTTCGTTCTCAATTTTACATTTGCAGGTCGTAGGTAGCTGCTTTTTGAATTGGGCAACCGATTAATCGGGCTAAAAAGCCTTGCGACATACTGGGTTTTAGGACTTTCACAAAGATCCTTGGAGCTCCCTGTTTGCACGGTCTTCCCCTTTTGTAAAATCAGTAGATTATCGGTTAGCCGTAGCGCATCATCCAGATCGTGAGTTACAAATACGACCGTCGTTCCTAACTCTAAAAACAAACTCTTCAATTCAGAAATCAACTGATGTGTCTGAATAGTGTCCAAAGAACTGAATGGCTCATCCAACAACAATAAATCAGGCTCCACACTTAATGCTTTTGCGATAGCCACTTTTTGTTGTTGTCCTCCGGAAAGTTGCCTGGGATATCGGGATTTAAATTCTTGAAGCCCCAATAAATCCAACAGAGTTTCTACCCTAGCCTTGGAATAATCTTTCTCATAATGAAGAAGTGGTCTGGCTATATTTTCCTCCACAGTAGAGTTTGGAAACAAGTGAAAATCCTGATGGATCAATTTAATCTCATCATACCCTGAAACCAGTTTATGCTTTGGGTTAAGTATTAGTTCTCCATCCAAATGTACTTCACCTTCATCTTGTATTTCCAATCCAGCCATGATACGTAATAAAGTGCTCTTTCCAGATCCACTTGCACCGACAATCGATAAAAACTCACCTTTTTCCAGGGATAAAGAGAAATTGGATAGTGCCAAACCTTGATCGTAAGATTTGGATACATTTTGGACGGAAAAGTAACTCATGGACGAATTTGTGCTTGGATTTTTTTTGGCAGGCTGCCAAAGATAAGTTCATAGGAGTGATCTGCCAATTCCAATATCAGTGTGTCGGGAACATTTCCTGTAGTGCTGACTGAATTCCACTGCTTCTTATTCATGTGGTATCCAGGAGTGATTCCTTCAAATTCTTCTCTTAGCAATACAGCACGTTCTGGATCACATTTCAAATTGATGTACTGAAAGGAGTTTATGGAAGTTATAGAAAATATCTTGCCTCCCACCCTAAAGCAAAGGGCATCTTTATCGAAAGGGGTGTCTTCAGTTACACCGGGTTTGGCAAGACAGTAATCACGAAAATAGGTCAGAGTCATAAGGCATAATAAATAGAAACTTTTGGTATAGAACAACTTATATGATTTATCAATTTAGACCTCCGATAAAATTTAGGTATATTCTAAGCAAGATTAATTTTCAAATAAACCAAAATAACGATGGGAATAGTAAAAGTTTTAGAAGTAATCGCCACGTCAGATCAAAGCATAGAACATGCAATACAAAACGCTGTTGAGGAGACCTCAAAAACAGTAAGAAATATTGATTCAGTCTATGTCAAAGATATCAAAGCTCACGTAAAAGATGGCAAAGTGAGTTCATATGGATGTGTTTGCAAGGTATCATTCCGTGTGGACTAATACATAAATAAGCTTAATAAAACAGGGAACAACCATAAAGGCTGTTCCCTGTTTTATTTTGACTTTAAACAAAATGAAGTTTTGAAGCGTTTTTTGTGCGTAAAATCACATACTAAAAAAGATAAAAAGTACATCTTTGCTTCATGGAAAAGTACATCAAAGCAATTTCTGATGGCTATTACGGCTATTGGAATTATTTGATCAATGAGATTTTAAACCCAAGCTGGCATAATTATTTTTATTGGCTTGTCGGGGCTTCTTTAGCCATTTGGTTATTAGAAGTAGCTTTTCCCTGGAGAAAAAATCAACCCATCATTCGAGAGCATTTCTGGCTGGATATTTTCTACCTATTCTGGAATTATTTCTTATTTGCTTTGGTGGCTTACAATGCCTTGTCCATGGTAGCTGTAGAAGCATTCAATGACTTTCTCGGTCTATTTGGCATTACGAATACCGTCGCAATTAAAGTCGATCAATTACCCGGCTGGGTCCAGCTTCTAATCATATTTATTGTCCGTGACTTTATGCAATGGGCCATTCATATGATGTATCATCATGTAGGCTGGATGTGGGAATTTCATAAAGTACATCATAGTACGAGAGAAATGGGTTTCGCTGCTTTACTGCGTTACCACTGGATGGAAAACATTCTTTACCGAACATTAGAGTATATTCCTTTGGCAATGATTGGGTTCGGAATTACTGATTTCTTCATTGTACATATTTTTACATTGGTTTTAGGCCAACTGGGGCATGCCAATCTTTACATTCCCCTTGGACCTTTCCGATACATCATAAATGGCCCTCAAATGCATTTATGGCATCATGCTAAGGAATTACCTGAATCACACCCAAATGGGTTTAATTATGGGATTTCATTGAGCCTATGGGACTTCCTTTTTAGGACAAATTATTGGCCATCTGACGATGAAAATCTGCCTGTGGGGTTGCCGGATGAAGAAAATTATCCAGAAGATTTTATCGGACAAAACATTGCTCCCTTTAAGAAAATCTTCAGAAAAAAATAAAGCTTCGAATAATTGGCTGTTTTATATTTTACTGCGTTAAAGTCTTTGTGGCCTCTACAAAAGCCACCATCCAATTATGGCAAAACAACCTGAAGGCAAGCCGAAAAGTGATAAATCCGCTCCTGCAAAAACACTAAAAGAAAAAAGGGCTGCAAAAGCAGCCAAAAAGGAAAGTAAAAAAAATGATTATTGATTTAATTGACTAGGTGCAGAAATTCTGCACCTTTTTTTATGCCTACTACCTCCTATTCATTAGATTAGGGTTAAACCCAACCTTATACCGAATGAATTCACCCTTATCCAAGTCTGGTAGACTTGTTTCCTTGGACACTTTTAGGGGCCTCACCATGTTTTTATTGATTGCGGAGGCAGCATTTGTTTATGAAAGTCTTTTAGAGGCTTTTCCAGATCCTGGCATTTTAAACTCCTTTTTCACCCAGTTTACACATCACCCCTGGAACGGGCTTAGGTTTTGGGATTTAATCCAACCTTTCTTCATGTTCATTGTGGGCGTTGCAATGCCTTTCTCGCTAAACAAACGTCTCGAAAACCAAGAAAACAGGTCGGAGGTCACCAAACACATTCTTAAAAGATGTTTTTACCTTTTTCTATTTGGCACTGGATTACACTGCATCTATAGCGGAGAGTTAGTATTTGAGCTTTGGAATGTCCTGACTCAGCTTTCTTTCACTATTTTGGTCACCTACTTTTTGATTTCAAAATCCTGGAAAATCCAACTTGGAGTCTCGGTGGCTCTATTGTTATTAACTGAATTCCTTTACAGAATTTATAACCCTGAAACACCCTATGAACATGGGACAAACTTTGGGAATTATATTGACATGATCCTGATGGGACAAATCAATGGCGGAGGTTGGGTTGCAATAAACTGCATCCCTACTGCTGCACATACCATTTGGGGAGCTATCTGTGGCAATTTACTCCTATCAAAAAAATCAGATCAAGACAAAATCAAAACTCTTACGATCGCCGGAGTAATAGCATTAATCATCGGCTATGGGTTAGATTTAACTGGTATCACTCCAATCATCAAGCGGATTAGCACAAGTTCATTCGCCTTGGCATCAGGGGGCTGGGCTCTTATTACATTGGCTTTTTCTTTTTGGCTTATTGATGTCAAAAAATTTCAATCAAAGGCGTTCCCATTCATTATTGTGGGAATGAATTCCATATTTATCTACCTATTTGCGGAAATATTAGGTCATCGATGGCTTTTCAGAACCATCAGAATATTTACGGATGGATTTTTAGGCCCAATAGGGCTTGGTGAACATTTCATCGCAGTGATCACCTCTTTTATTACATTAGCTTGTATGTGGGGGCTTTGCTACTTTCTATACAAAAAGAAAATATTCTTCAGAATATAAAAAAAAGGTCATCTCCCTATGGAAATGACCTTTTTTCTCTTTTAAATGCCTCAAATAAATCTTTTAACCGTCCATACGATGATGGCCAAAAGAAAGATAATAATGGATATCTTATTGATTCCATGCATCATCCTCAGGTTAAGGTTTGACTTTTGGTTGGGGTCAGGTTTTTGAAAAACTCGGATAAAATAATTTCCTACCTCTCCTAACTTAAAGAACTCCTTTACTTTATTATTTTCTGACATAGTTTATGCTTTAATGATCGAACAGCTTGGATGGAAAATTAGTTTAAGAAACTTCCTCAGATTCGTTCCACATTCCATCTTCTTTGATGATTTCTATCAATTCATCCACCGCATTGGCTGAAGGCACCGAGCGTTTCATGACTTCTTTTCCCTTATATAAAGTGATTTTACCTTTTCCGGACCCTACATAACCATAATCTGCATCAGCCATTTCTCCAGGACCATTGACAATACATCCCATGATTCCAATCTTCACGCCTTTCAAATGATCTGTTCTTTTTCTGATCATTGCAGTAGTTTCCTGCAGGTCAAATAAAGTTCTTCCACAAGAAGGGCAGGAAATATACTCCGTTTTGGACATTCTGGTTCTTGCTGCTTGTAGAACTCCAAATCCAACAGAATTATGCAGTTTTATCTGTTCCAGTACCTCTTCTCGATCCGTTTGGTTCTCCTTTTCGAGAGAAATGAAAATCCCGTCTCCCAAACCATCTATTAAAAGACCTCCAACATCCGTAGCCGCATAAAGCATCGTCAAGTCTTGGTTCTGATCTGGATATGCGATTTTTACAATAACCGGAACATCCATTTTTGCTTCCATTAAAGAAACAATAGCTCTCCTCATCGCAGGCATCGCATGTTTATTGGATGTCTTCAATATCAAGACCGTTTTATCTCTCTTGGAAAGCAAAGAAATTGCTGATTCTATTTCAGTATCGAAGACCTCTAGAAAATTTACTTCAGGATGAAATTTTTGGGCTTTAGCATAGGCCGCCAAATCAAAAAGAGGGAATTTATTTACAGCATCCCCTGATTTCTCCCAAGTTTCTGCGTCTTGAATTTCCTTCATTCCATTGGGCAACATAAATGGAATTGGATTGGATCCTGAATACACAAAGTCGCATCCTTGATCATTCATTTTCCATTTATCTAGTTCCGGAAGGTAGAAATGCCCTGTCTGCTTAATCTCCTTTTCTGTTATATTTTCAATTTTGGAAATATCGGTAATGACACGTGGTACATTTTGACCCCCAAAATTATAAATCTCGTTACTATGCCTTTTTTCATGGTCAAAAGGATGGATTGGATAGGTATCTATCTCTTTAATTTTAGCATGAGGGGCACGGTGAGAATATCGGTCAATCAATGCTTTAGCTACTGGAGCCTCAAATTCTGGATCTTCCGTAAGTGAAACTCTAACCGTATCACCAAGTCCATCTTCTAGCAAAGTCCCAATTCCTACAGCGGATTTTATTCTTCCATCTTCTGCTTCTCCAGCCTCGGTCACTCCCAAATGAAGAGGATAGGGCTTGAAGCCTCCTTCGTTTAGTTTTTGAACCAGCAATCGATAAGCCTGAACCATCACTTGGGTGTTGGATGACTTCATCGATATCACGATGTCAAAATAGTTTTCATCTTCACAAATCCTCAAAAACTCCAAAGCTGACTCCACCATCCCTAAGGGAGTATCGCCGTAGCGGCTCATGATTCTATCAGAAAGGGAACCATGATTGGTACCAATTCTCATGGCAGTACCATGTTCCTTACAAATTTTCACCAATGGCAAGAAGCGATCACGGATACGGTTTAGCTCCTCTTGGTAGGTAGCATCAGTATATTCTATGACCTCAAATTTCTTCTTATCGGCATAATTCCCTGGGTTAACACGTACTTTCTCTACAATCCTGGCTGCTACTTCAGCGGCATTAGGAGTAAAATGAATATCTGCTACCAAAGGTGTTTTATAACCCCGTTTTCTTAATTCATCCTTGATGTTTCTAAGATTTTCGGCCTCCTTAATACTCGGAGCAGTTATTCTCACCAATTCACAACCGGACTCGATCATTCGAATACATTGCTCCACTGAACCCAAAGTATCCATCGTATCTACCGTAGTCATAGATTGAACTACAATAGGATTATCCCCGCCGATCAAAACTCCACCAACATTGACAGGTATTGTTTTTCTACGAGCGTATGAGGTCAAACTATCGCAATACAATTGATCCGCTGACTTAATAATTGATTCCATATATTTTAGATATCTCCGAGTTGTGGTCTTATCACTATTTCTTCAACAACAGATTGAGGCGAAAGGTTATAAGCAGACCATACAGATTCTGCAACATCAACCGAGCGCATAAACCTTTCTTCGGGTAATTCTACCCCTTCCCAACTTGCAGTATAGGTTGCTCCAGGCAAGACTGAGGTTACTTTGATCTGCTCATTTTTCAATTCTTCGCGTAGACATTTGGTCATTCCCAACATCGCCCATTTAGAAATGGCATAACTTCCGCCATTGGCATAAGCAGTCAAACCTGCAATAGAGCCAATACTAAAAATATGCCCACTTTTCTTTTCCTTCATCCCTCCTATTAAAGCACGAGTCAAGTAATAAGCAGAATAAAGGTTTGTATTCATCATCATCTCAAAATTGCCTTCAGGTTCATCTAAGATTGCTCCAGGAATAAATACCCCCGTATTGTTTACCAAGACATCAGGAATGGAAAATGCTTTGACTTTTTCCGCAAACTCTAATACTTCTTCCTTTTTTGAAAGATCAGCCTTTACTGCCAATACATGAATCAAAGCATGGTTTTCTTCCAATGAAGCTCTCAATTCGGCTAAATCCTGTTCATTTCTTGAACAAGTTATCACATCAAAACCTTCATCAGCAAAGCGCTCGATGATCGCTCTTCCAATGCCTTTGGTACCACCAGTAACCAAAATACTTTTACTCATTTATTTCGTGTTTTAATAGTTAGTACAACAACTATCTACAAGTAACAAAGTTACATTTTTTTATCAAAACAGAGCCGAAACCTGCATTCTTCCCACATGAACGATCTGATCTAATCCTTGGGAATTTCTCCCTTCATAAACCAAATTAAGTTGAAGCCCTTCCCCTATTTTTTGAAGCCAATTTAATGTCCAGGTTACGTTTGTTCCAGGAGTCAAAGCTTGCAACATTTCATATCCTACAGGGGAGTTGGAAACTCCATTGTAATCAATTTGAATCAATTTGAGGTTTCCCGTTAAAGTTGTTTTGATAGCCTTTGCATAGCGTAAATCCAATCCAACCTGATGCAGTGTGGCTTTTTCTTCAAACTCTAGATTTTCGTGATTCTCTTTATTGGTGAAGGAATAAGATGCTGTTGTCCTAAAAAATGGACTAGGTTGCCATGCGAATTCCGGCCCTATCTGATGCTGACCAATTTGGTAATTTCTATTTGCTAAATAATCTGAGCTAGAAACTCTTTCCCCTTTTCCTGCTACCACTCGAAGTGAGCTGCTCGTTGAGAAATTAAACCTTGAATTCAGTTTCCAGTCTTTTTGAATATGATCTTCAAAACCTCCAGATAGTAATTGTTTTAGCTGTGAATCAAAAAGAGATAGATCAAACCCAAATTTCGCGGAAGCTCGATTGAAAAAGAAAGAAGTTCGGATTACCTGTCGTAATGAAAGAATATCCTCTCTATCCACTTTACCAATAAATGGATTGACTCTATCCCCAAAATCATCTGATGTAACTTTCTTTTCCACGCTTAGACTGGTGGTATTGGAAAAGCGGTGAAGAAAAGACCGAAAGCCTCCCTCTTGTTTCCATTCTTCTGGAAACCTCGCTTGAAGCCTGTAATTCAAAATACTAGTATATGCCTGGATGAATGTGTCTGTAGGAACAAACACCTTGATAAATTGCTTTTCTTCAGGGTTGATAGCGAGATAAAATTCATTTAGCTGTTGGACTCCATCTCCATTATCATCTCTCCAAGTATGCGTACCATCACCATTTGGTGCAGGAAGAAAAATAAATTCCCTTTGCAACTCTCGGCCATTACCTATCGCATAACTAAATTCATTTCGGATTACATTATCCCATAAGCTTCCTTGATAATCCAACTTACCCATCACCGTAAGTTCTGAAGGAAGTTCTCGCATGATGTATTTCAATTCCCGGTAGGTAAAAGTACTTCTCAAGCTATGCTTTGTCCATTGCTTGCTAAAGGTGAAGTTGGAAGTAAATGCTTTAGTGTCGTTTTCAAGTTTACCTTGGAAAGGGGCACGATCTTCACGCCAAGCGGCATCTACCAGGAAGGAATAAGAAAGCGAATCATTTGATTTCAAATAGAGCAAATGCTGCTGGAAATTCATTGCAGTACTTATGACCGAGTCCTTTTCCGTATCCAAAAGGGTGTTTCTATCTACAGAAAATTGATAGCCTGGAACAATAAATTTTGACTGAAATGACATATCCCCTAAATACCTAATCCAGTCTGTATCCAAGCTATCCTGTTGGCTTTCCAACTGAAAAAATTCCTGCCGGACCCGTATCCTTTTACCCAACTCCAAATTCCAGTTCGCGGTATGCTGGCTACCCTGTAAAACACCTTGTCTATTTCTTAGATAAATCCGGTAATCAAAGTGATTGAGCAGGTCCTTTTCCAGAGAAACCCGAGTCCAAAAGAGCTTTTCTGCCGCAGCATTCTGGAGAGCCTCGAGAGATAATCCCCAATCTCTATCAAACTCAATATACCTTAATCTATCTATGAATTTAAAGTCAGTAGAATTATACTCAAACTCCGTTTGTCCATTAAACTCATACCCTTTCAGAAAATTTATTTTTCGCTTTTCAGACTGTAGCCCTATTTTCCACCCAAGGCCTTGATTATCCTCATCATCTAAAGGAGAAAAAAGATTCATATCCTGAGAAGACAGGGCAATTTCTGTGTAAACTTTTTCATGCTCACTCATTTTCACCCGAGTACCAGCGGTCATCATCCTCTTGCTATCTGGTGAAGGGAGCATGGTCAAAATAGAATAATCACCTTGGGATTGTCCATTCACCTTCGGGACGTATTCATAAACTGTACCGTTGGCAAGCTGGTTTTTGCGTCTATAATCTCCTTGATTTTGTCCCACCTGAGAGAAAGCCAAGGCATAATGAGCGAGTTCAGGATTGGTAGAATATTGGTAATAAACAATCGAGTCACCCATCGAATTATAATCGATGATTTTCTCGTACAAAATTCGGTTTTGATCAAAAGCTACGCTGTCAATTCTTGGAATAAGTGCATCTTGAGTATTGTCCCCTACAGAAGAAAGTAATCGCTGTTCGGACTGATTTAACTCTGTGAAAAGGGGACGATTTCGGTTATCCTTTTCCTGGTAATAATTCAAATAGAACTCAACATTTTCATTGCTCTGGGTGTGATTAGCCCCAATAATTGAACGGCTATAATTCCTTTCAGCATATTCAAAATCTACCCGAACTCGGGAGTATTGAGTGATTAACACTTTGGGAGTGAAGGTGATTTCAGCCTGATTATAATCGATTACATAATCTGCATTAAACCCACGCTCTAATTGTTTTCCATCCAGAAACACCCGCTCTGAATTTGCCATGATAATCACAAAACGCTCATTTTGGGGACCTTTAATTTTATAAGGACCTAACACTCCTTCCAAAATTGGCACTTGGATGGAAGCAAACTTTCCTTTGGCAATAGATGCAAAGGCCTGAGAGCTCGCTTCCCAATTCCCTTTCAATTTATAATTAGATGTAAACTGGATTCCCTGTACATTTTTATAATACCTCAGAAACTCAGATTGTCTTTGCTGCAAAACCACATCTCCTGCTGCAAGGCTGAAATCATCATTATATAATTCAATCAACACATTATCAAAGTCCTGAATCTGCTGTGTATTTCCCTCAGGTTGAAAGGGCACATTCTGATCAGTGATGCTGGCTCGGATATTTAAATTCTCAGAGATACTACCCTCCAACTGTAAATTCAGCGCTGAGTTAACAAATACATTTTGAGTATTTCCGAAGGAAATCCCTCTGGTCAAGCTTCCTGATTTATACAAATTAGTGCTAGGAAACAGTTCCTCACGAAAATCAAAGGTAGGCGACTCTTGCAATTGAGCATTTCTAAACATTGCTGTAGAGTCATAATCCTGCATCAAAGTTCTTTTCGCCAATGGCCTATCAAAACGTAAAGCAAATGTTCGGTAGCAAAGCCTCAAAGAGTCTGGATAACTATCCTCTTCAATAAGGAATTGGAGGCTATTCGAATTTAGGTCATATTTAAAATCAAAACTCTTCCCATTTCTATCTAAAACACGAATGCTTTCCTCTAAGACAGAAAGGGAGTCTATCACTTGAGGTTTTAAAAAATCAGAAGTGTTCACCCAATAACATTTCTCTTGCGCTTGTACCGAAGCAGCCGCTGCAAGTAAAATAATTATAGAAAACACCCAAAAACGAATCATCAACAAAAGCCCCTTTTATCACCAATGTACTAAAAAGGAAAATTTATTCGAGGAGTGGAAATGTCAGGTAAAAAGTTGTCCCCTCATCTAACTCTGTTTCAAACCATATTTTACCACCTGCTGTCTCTACTCCACTTTTTGCTATGGCCAAACCAAGTCCTGAACCTTGGGTTTTCGTACTGAAATTAGGAATGAATATTTTATCACGTAACTCTGGCGAAATACCTTTTCCATTATCGGTAATTTCAAGGAAAACAGCCTGATCACTCATCCACAACCAAATTCTTATTTCAGGTTTTTTATCACCTTCTACTGCCTGAATTCCATTAATGATCAGATTACTGATTATTCTACCGAACAGCTTATCGTCTCCAAAAATGGGGATATCTTTTGTGTAGGAATCGTCTTTAAAATAAAGGTCTAAACGCTCATCATTTTTAAAAAGCTCGATTACCTGACTTAACACCTCCTTGAAATTCATCAAGTCATTTTTGGGAAGTGGCATTTTAGCAAATGTAGAAAAAGACGAAGCTATACCGCTCAAGGCATCCACTTGGTGAATCAAAGTTTCTAGAGATTTTCTAAGCTTATCCTGATCCTGCAAAAGCCCAGCACTTTCCAGCCTTAATAAATGCTGCAAAGTGAGTTTCATTGGAGTCAATGGATTTTTTATCTCATGTGCTACCTGTTTCGCCATTTCCCTCCATGCAGATTCTTTTTCCGTTGAAGCAAGTACCTTTTTACTTGATTCCAGTTTGAAAAGCATGTTATTGTATTCATTGACTAGCAAGCCAATTTCATCTTTGGAAGCCCAGTACATAGGTTCATTATCCTCCAAATTAGTCGCTTTCAACTTTTGTGTTAGCAGCTTAAATGGAAAAGTAAGGTTTTGGGAAACAAAGAATGAAACGATCAAAAACAGGATAAAGATGATGACAAATGCATTGAAGATATTACTGAGCACATCAGATATCAGTGAATTCAATTCTGCTTCAGACTCGAAAAATGGCACAGCCAAGATCCCAAGATTTTCCTGATTGTTTTGGGATGGGATGGCCAAGTAGACCGATTTATAAACGAGTTTCCCAATTCTTTCTTCCGCTAAAAACAAATTTTGATTCATCCCTTCTATCTCAGCCAAAGCTTCAGGGTTAATCCAATTAGATAAGATTTTTTTATCGAAAATATTAGGCCTATTAGTAGACTCAAGAACTCCCTCATCTGAGTAAACATGAAGGTCACTGGCGATCGTATTTGCTAGATTACTTACTTCCTCATTCATCAAATCTTGATCCATGTCAGATACTTTCTGATTGGTCAAAAAGCTCCCCAAGTTACCTCGGATAAGGCTTGCCTTCTGAATATATTGCCTATCCAGATCTTCTCTATAGCTATTTGCCAGAAGACCAATCGTAATAATGCTTATGATGATAATAGGAAAGAAAAAGGCGAAATTCAGGTAAAGCTGAAGTTTGGTAGAGTAATTAAACTCAAAATTTCTATATCCTTTGAAAAGTGTATTGATCAGAATGGTCACAAATGTCAAAAACACAAACAAGACGAAGTATAAAGAAATATTACCGAAGAAATGAGAGGTAGATATATTTGGCGAGGATATTACTATCAACTCCTCCCCGTTAGGAATTCCAAAATGCTGATAATTTCCTACGTGAATCCCTTCAGTTAAGAGCTTAGGCTCTCCGAGTCGCGCAAGCAGCTTTGGGTTTAAATAATTAAAAGATCCTGAGTTTCTGACCAGCTCCTCCCCTTGAAACACCCCGTAATCATATCTAATAGGGTCTAAACGCTCAGAATATTTCTTATCGAGAAGTAATTTGGGATAGACACTTGTTGGCTGTACTCTTAACTGATTTAACTCTAAAAATATGTTTCCTTGGAGGGAGTTATCTTTCATCACAGGGATAAATGCGATAAACCTGTTACCACCACTTCTCTCATTTCCACGAATAAAATATAGGTCTTTTACGCTGGTCGCATAATCACTATTTATGTATTGGAGTCTAAGATCATTTAAGTCTCCGAGGTCTTGTGCTCCCTGAAGTTGCTGTCCAGAAGAAGAGAACACCCCGATTTTCACTTCAAATTGATCGAAGTAATTATCCAGGTAAATTTTACGGATTTTGGACTCAATGGGATCTTTTGATAGCAATGGATCGGCCATCCGATTTTGAATAAACAAATCAGACTTTATCCTAGTGAAAATCTCGCTAATGAAAAACTCTGTCATCAAATCATTCTCAATCAAATTTTGATTAGCAAATCTGATTTTAGATTGAATCAACTTATTTTTTTCTGTTTGGAATGTACTAACTCCACATATTCCAGCTGTAATCAGGCAAGCAAAGAAGAATGTCAAGAAGGTCGAAAGCCCCAGTTTGAAAACATTTCTAAACAACTCAAACTTGATGATTACTACCAGGAATGCGATATGAATAAGCCATACTACTCCCGCCCAGGCGCTGAAAAATGCCATGATCGCGGCGATAGGTAAAGCAATGGCAGCTAGCCATTGGTAAAGGACTTTTTTCTTTCTGTAAACTTCCAGAAGCAAGTTGACCAAAGTCAAGGACATCAATGCATAAATCGCTCCCCAAAAGAACAGAATCAGAAAACTCAATCCTTTAAACCAATCAAAATTCGGGATGGAAGTGATATCCAAAGCCCATTGGGAATTAGAAATAATGTCACGTGGTAAATACCAAATCATATAAACCCCCAGTGAGCTAATCAATAAAATGATCAAACCAAAAACTCGAATCTCAGTTGTAGTCTGAAATGTTTTGATCTTTTCTCTGAGTTCACTTGAGGCGAGAAGGAAAATAATCATCCCAAACACGATCACAGCACAAATGGTATTTAAGACCAAATCCCCTAGGCTCGGGTTCAACCAAGAAGATGCATAATTGCCAGAATCAAAAAGCGGGATATTTAAATACGCTCCCGGAAAGTCAAGCAACAACATAATCATCCGGAAGGCACCTAAAACCAAGATCGCATATCCTACCGATTGCCAACGCTGTTTTTTACGCCACTTATTTAAAACAAAATCAGAGCTTAAAAGGAAATACAATAAAAATACTGAGGTAAAGAAGATTAGGATGGCTGGATTAACCAGTCGGTCGGAAGGCTGATAACCAAAAAGAAAATTGACACCAAAAATAGGGATTCCAGCAGGGTTCTTTACTTTCAGGCTTGCTTCCTCCTCCACTGGAAATAACTCAAATCGGTTATTCCCAAACACCTCAGGATTTGCTCCTGTCACTAAGTAATCATTCTCAATATTCCCTGGGAAAATCAACCTTAGAGCATGCACCATTAACAAGGGAGTTCCCTCTCTGCTGACTTCTCGAATCTTGACAAGGAAAGTACCGTAAGGGTCTTCGATCAACTGATATTCATTTTCCTCATTCAATTGATCAAAATCGAATGAAAAAGTGAAATCTGACCAATACAATAATTCTCTCTCGGGACTTAAAATAAAATAAGGGTGAGAATTGGGTATGGCAGTGAGCTTTTCAAAAGAGATAGAATCCGACGATCTCACATTCATCAAGATTTGAATAAAATCTTCATCAAATTCTTGATCAACATTTTGTATTCTTTCCTGCAAAGCCTGCAAATAGATCTTCTCCTCGCTTTTTTGGAAGAAAAAGAAGTTGAGTACCAGTACAGTTAGTAAGGAGAATACACTGATCAATATGATCAAGCGTCGGGATCCGTAGCTCATTTATCTAAAAATAAAAAAAGCAAAGCCTGAATCAAACTTTGCTATAAATGAGATGTTAATGCCAAGACAATTTTGCTTTCTTCTTTTTGGCAGCTCTATACCAAAGTATACCGATTACCATGGCCATCAAATAAGGCATCACAAACAAATAAAGAATTCCGGCATTGAGACCAGCTCCAATTGTTGTTTCCCCATTTGATACATTGTTTTCTACTGAAGCCCGGCACATCGCACATTGTGCAAAAGACTGAACTTGCAGCAACATAAACAGCGTAAAAGCAAAGACAATTTTAAGTAATCGGTTCATATTCCAAGTAACGGATTTTTATTCCGACAGTTTAATGAATATAATAAGGACTGATCATCAGGTAAACCACTACTCCCGTAATCGTCACGTATAACCAGATAGGATAGGCAAATTTAACCAATTTTCTGTGTTTTTCCCGCTGATCTGTATACCCATAATAATAAGCAAATAAGATCGGGAACAATGCGATTGCAGCAAATAAGATATGGCTGATTAAAAGACCATAATAAACAGGCCTGATCCACCCTTCTCCTCCAAAGCTGGTGCTTTCTGCAGCTCCATGATAAATCACATAGGACACTAAGAAAATCGCCCCTAGCACAAAAGCAACCGTCATGGAGGCTTTATGAAAAGGGATGTTTTTTTTCTTGATAAAAACTAATCCGAAAATCAATGCAATCGTGGCAGCGCTATTAATTACAGCATTTAAATGAGGTAGAAAATAAACCCAATCACTACCCACATCTACTTTTGCAGGCATAAACAAAAGAACTGCAACAGCTACAGGAATAATTACTGAAATAGCGATTATCCAGTTCTTTACCTTCCTTTCATTTTGCATCAGAGTTGTTTTACTCGTTTCCATGCAACAATATTTTAGTTTCTAATATTAACAAGTCTACAGACTCACGGTCCGTACCACTATAATACCCGCGAATTCTTCCTTGTTCATCTATCAAAGTAAACTTATCGCTATGAACAAAATCATCGGGAATTCCATTTCCATCTAAAGTGGGAAGTATAAATCCACATTTAGCTAATCTGTAGGTCTCTAATTTATCACCAGTAAGAAAATCCCACTTTCCTGCATCCGCATGATGTTTGTCGGCATATTCCTGTAAAATTTCCGGTGTATCGTATTCCGGATCTATGCTTATAGAAAGTATCCTTACGTTTGGGTTATCTCTAAAAATATCATTCACTCGCTCCATTTCTTGTGACATGATGGGGCAAATACTTGGGCAGGAGGTAAAGAAAAAGTCTACAATTGTAATCTTTCCTTCCATTTGTTCCTTGCCCACTGGATTTCCTTCTTGATTGGTAAAAGTAAATTCAGGAATGTAATGCTGGGTTGAATCTCCAATAGGACACTCTTTAAAAGGGTTATTGGTCCCGTTCTCATAATAAACGGGGATCTCATAGTTATTCTCACCAAAACCTCTTAAAAACAAAAAGATCAATAATGGTATCAAAAGAATACATACCAAAACCAATCCCTGTAATAATCTAAGTCCTCTCATAATATCACTTAACAAAAAAGAAGGTTGAAGTGTCTCACTCCAACCTATCTTTTTTAGATTTTTTTTTACTGTTTACCAGCGCAGCATAAAGATATCTGATCCTTCCTTAGCTAAAGCGATTAACAACCATACTAAGAAAATCAAAGGTACAATGATGGAATAGAATAATGGTTTTACTTCATCTCCCAAGTGCATAAAGTCAAGCATGATATATCTAGCTTTCCAAATCGTCAAGGCGATGAAAAGGAAATATAAAAGCAAACCTCTATCCATGGTAAATGCCATGATAAATTCCGCTACAGTAATTGCTAAAAGAATTCCGGCTGTTTTCCAGATTTTTTTAATTTTTTCATCGTTACGTGGATGAACTTCTAGCGTGGATTTATTTTGTTGAATTTCCATATCTCGAAAATTTTAAAAGCTTAGATAAGATAGAACAAGGTAAATACGAACACCCATACAAGGTCTACAAAGTGCCAGTAAAGACCGATTTTCTCTACCATTTCATAATGACCTCTTTGATCGTAAATCCCTACAGCTGCCTGATAGAAACAAAGGAATAAAAGGAAGACACCAATCGTTACGTGAAAACCATGGAATCCAGTAATGAAGAAAAACAACTGAGCAAATGCTGCAGGTCCATACTCATTGACATTAAGATTGGCTCCATGTACAAGTTCAGTAACCAAATTATTCATGGAGTTAATGTAGGTCAATGTAGTACCTCCGTCTGTTCCATGGATAAAGTGATTCCATTCCCAAGCCTGACAGCCTAAGAAAGTAGCACCACCAACAATCGTCCAAAGCAACCATTTCACTACATCCTTACGGTCATTTCTATGTCCCGCTTCCACAGCCAATACCATGGTTACAGAAGAGGAAATCAAAATAAACGTCATGATACCAACAAACACCAAAGGAGCATGAACGCCATGCACAAATGGGATAGCATCAAATACCAATTCTGGTATTGGCCAATATTCATTTGACCCAACAAAGTCAGTAGCAGGTCCAGCATAAGCAGGATAACTAACTCTGATCGAAAGGTAAGTAATCAGAAACGCAGCAAAAGTGAAAATGTCGGAGAGCAGGAAAAACCACATCATCAGTTTTCCATAGCTGGCCTTCAGAGGTTCATTTCCACCTCCCCAAATGCCCCTTTTTGAGCTTACTCCAATAGCAGTAGAATGCGCAGACATAAATTATTGGTTTGTAATAAATTTATTTTAATGATTTAAAAGCAAAAACATAAAGAGATAAAGCCAAAGCCCACCGAGAAAATGCCAATAAGTTGTGGCCATTTCCATTCTCACCATGGCTTTTGAATGTATCTTATATTTGAAACTCGAAATTAATACAATAATCAGAAATATCACACCACTGATTAAATGTAGGGCATGTAATCCTGTAAAGACATACAGAAAAGATCCAGCAGGATTTCCCACAAAGAAAACCTCTTCATCGACTAATGCTACCCAAGAGTACCACTGGCCAATAAGGAAGGCTATACCCAAAATGACAGCTCCAGTTAATCCTATTTTTAAGCCCGCTATATTATCTTTCTTAGCAGACGAATATCCATATTGTAGGAATAAACTACTCAGAACCACGATTCCAGAAGTTAACCAGAAGATTTGTGGTAAATCATATTCAAGCCAATTGCCTTCTGATTGCCTTACAATATAGGCAGAAGTCATCGCTGCAAATATCATCACCACACTCACCATAAAAAGCCATAAAGCAAACTTCTTTGGGTGCATGGAGATTGGTTGCTCCACTAAATCTACATACTTGAGTTCCTTTTCCATTATTGTGGTAATTTATCAAGCAGGTAAGCTATCTGAACAATTGGCAAGTATAAAAACGAACCAAACATGATTTTAAGAGCAGATTTTCTTGAACAGTCTCTCATCAAGGAGAATGTTTGAGCAAGAAATAAAGCTCCGCAAATGGTAGCTACAATACCAGAATTCAATCCTGTCAACCCAAAATAGCTAGGTAGTAAACCTAAAGGAAGAAGGAATAAGGTATAAATCATTATTTGAATAGCTGTGTTTAAATCTTTACCTCCTCCACTAGGAAGTAATTTAAAACCAGCTCTTTTATAATCTTCATCACTTACCCAGGCGATAGCCCAGAAATGAGGAAATTGCCAAATAAATTGAATCCCGAATATGATTAGGGCTTCATAGGAAATGGCTCCTGTAGCAGCTGTCCATCCCAATAAAGGAGGCATGGCACCTGGAATCGCTCCTACAAATACTGCAATAGGTCCTACTCTTTTAAGCGGTGTATAAGCAAATACATAAAGCACCATACTCAATACTCCAAGCCAAGTGGTCAATGGATTAGTGAAAATCCATAGTAAACCTATCCCAATAAATCCAATCAAGAAAGTAAACCAGTAAGCCTCTGACAGAGAAATAATCTGTAAAGGAAGCGGACGGTTTTCTGTTCTTTTCATCAATTTATCCAAGTCCCGCTCCATGATTTCATTGGCGGCACCAGAAGCTCCACTGATAAGAAAACCACCTAAAGCCAATCCTAGAAAACTAGTCCAGCCAAAAGAAGTACCCGTATCCCCTAAGATAAATCCGAATACAGCAGAAAATGTAACCAAAGCCGATAATCTGAATTTTAATAATTCTGAATAGGCTTTTAATCTGGTTTGAACCAAGTGATATATACTATGGTCAGTTACGCCGACTGTCCTCATTTTCAATTTGCGTTTAATCGAAATTGTTTTTGCTCTCGCAATTGTAAGATCAATAAATATTGAACTCCTAATATTAAGATCCCTATCAACAAGTGAATCGGCTGAAGGAAGGCTGGAATTGCAAAATATGCCATTCCCATTCCGGTGGCGATTTCAACAATCACCAATACCATCAGCAACTGGGACCAATAATTAATTGTAGATTTTCTTAGCGTATACTTAAATGCCCAGAAGAAATACAACACATGAACTCCTAATAGAAGTAATGAGAATGATCGATGAATAAGGAATGGTAATCCAATCTTTTCTATCCATTGACCTCTCAACATATTACCTAAAGCAAAAGAAATTTGGTCAATTTCTTCTCTCACTTGTGTTCCCAAAACTACTTGAACCAACATTAAGATAAGCGCAAGGATAAGTACCCATTCAATTTTTGATGGAACATCCATACTAACTCCTCTTTTGCTCCTCAACCTTCCCGACCGGTGATACAAGTATATCATGACGCCTACCTGAAGTATGGCTAACATCATATGAAATGTAATCATCCAATGAAGTAAATTGGTAGAAACGACTAGAGAACCTATCCATCCCTGAAACAGCACTAAAACTAAGGAGCCAATAGCAAGTATTGGAATCCAGCGATCCAGCTTCCATAATGGGAATGATTTCCATACTGTCAGTATGATAAAGAAACCTATAATTACTCCCACTAGTCTGTTTAGATATTCAATCCAGGTCTTAACCGGATTAAATTCTTCTTCTATCAGAATGGATTTATCGTTGGCAATGGCATCAGCCATTTCATCGAATCCAAGTTTTTCAAGGGTAGCCACAAACCGATTGTTTTTGGCAATTCTCTTTTGGAGATATATTTCCTGATAATTTTCCGGAAGTTGGTCAACACTTGTTGGTGGGACTACACTTCCAAAACATTTTGGCCAATCGGGACAGCCCATTCCAGATCCTGTAGATCTGACTATCCCTCCTACCAAAATCAGGAAATAAACAGCTATCACAGTTAGAAAACTAATCTTGCGAAAGCTGCTTATTTTATTTTCAGTGCTTTGACTCATTTGCAACCAAAACCTCTTCCTCATCCTTCATGATTTCCATTTCAAGCTTAACCTGCTCTTGCTCATGAGGCAAGTTGGATTCTGGGGTAGCGGAAAGAGGTACAGTCTGAGGAATAAAATCTTCTTCAGCTCCAGGCTTAGAATAATCGTAAGGCCATCTGTAAACTGCAGGGATTTCTCCAGGCCAGTTACCGTGTCCAGGATGCAATGGAGTAGTCCATTCCAATGTATTAGATCTCCATGGGTTCAAGCTAGCTTTACGCCCTTTGAACATGCTGTAGAAGAAGTTGAACAAGAAGATAAACTGAGCTCCAAATGTGATAATGGCAGCAACAGAAACAAACATGTTCAAATCAGTATACATATTCGCAAATTCAAAGTTTGTCCAAGAGTAATATCTTCTTGGGAAACCTGCGATTCCAATGTAGTGCATTGGGAAGAATACCATATAAACCCCAACGAATGTTAACCAGAAGTGAATGTAGCCTAACTTGGCGTCCATCATTTTTCCGAACATTTTTGGGAACCAGTGGTAGATACCAGCAATCATTCCGAAGAAAGAAGCTGACCCCATCACCAAGTGGAAGTGAGCTACTACGAAATACGTATCGTGAAGCTGAATATCAATAGCAGAGTTACCAAGGAAAATACCTGTCAAACCACCAGAGATAAAGAAGGAAACCAAACCAATGGAGAACAACATCGCAGGTGTGAAGATCAAGTTACCTTTCCACAAAGTGGTCAAGTAGTTAAATACTTTCACCGCTGATGGAACTGCAATAATCAATGTTAAGAACATGAAGATTGATCCAAGGAAAGGATTCATACCAGACACAAACATATGGTGAGCCCATACAATAAATGCCAAAATCGTAATTCCCAACATTGAAATAATCATCGCCTTATATCCAAAAATTGGTTTTCTGGAATTGGTAGCAATAACTTCAGAAGTAATACCTAGTGCTGGAAGAAGTACGATATATACTTCAGGGTGACCCAAGAACCAGAATAAGTGTTGGTATAGTACTGGGCTACCTCCAGTGTTTGGAAGAGCCTCTCCATTGATATAGATATCAGATAAATAAAAGGATGTACCAAAGCTTCTATCAAATACAAGAAGTAATGCAGCAGCTACCAATACTGGGAAAGAAAGCAAACCGATTACAGCTGTTAAGAAAAACGCCCAAATGGTCAATGGAAGTCTAGAGAAAGACATCCCTTTCGTTCTTAAATTGATAACGGTAGAGATATAGTTAATTCCACCAAGTAAGGAAGAAGCAATAAACAAAGTCATCGCAACTAACCAAAGGGTCATACCTAAACCTGAACCAGGAATTGCTTGCTCAAGAGCAGAAAGAGGTGGGTACACTACCCATCCACCACCGGCTGGACCAGTTGGTATAAATAGAGAGATAAACATGATCACACCGGATGCAAAGAAGAACCAGTAGGACAACATGTTCATAAATCCAGATGCCATATCTCGGGCACCAATTTGTAATGGAATCAAGAAATTGGAGAACGTTCCACTAAGACCTGCTGTCAATACAAAGAATACCATAATGGTACCGTGCATTGTCACTAAAGCCAGGTAAAAGTTAGGGTCCAATTTACCTGCATCGTCTAACCATCCGCCCAAAAGAGGTCGAAGGAATTCTAAACTCATGTCAGGGAAACCAAGTTGTAATCTGAACAAGATAGAAAGGAAACCTCCAATCAAAGCCCAGAAAATACCAGTTACCAAGAACTGCTTACCAATCATTTTATGATCAGTAGTAAATAAATATGTTGTCACAAAATTACCATGATGCTCGTGATCGTGATGATCGTGAGCGTCTGTATCATGATTGGTGATAGATGCTGTTGACATAATCTCTAATTTTGTTAATTTCCTTCGCTTAATTGAACTTCTGCTACCTCTTTCACTTCAGGTTGATATCCTTCTGCCAATGCAGGGTCCATTTGAATGAAAGTCTGTTGCTCTGCAAACCATTTCTGGTATTCAGCAGGCTCTACTACTTCGATGATTTTTCTCATGGAGAAGTGACCACGACCACAGATTTCTGTACAGGCGATCTCGTATTGGAATTCAGGATTTCCTGTTTCTTCACGCATTTCTGCGGTAGTTTTTGTAGGAACAAACCAGAATCTAGATGGCATACCTGGAACCGCATCCATTTTCAATCTCATATGAGGAGCGAAAACAGAGTGCAATACATCTCTTGCTCTAATCTTGAATAAAACTGGCTCACCTTTAGGGATAACTACTACCGGAGATGGGAAATCATCTACTGCATTCTTATCAGTAAAATCTACTCCATGACCATTGGTAGCGGTAATCAATCGGTAATCATAATCTCCTAAGACATTATCTTTACCAGGGTATCTTACATCCCACTGAAACTGAGACCCCATGATTTCAATCACATGAGCATTTTCAGGAGCAGGAGCAGTAATATCAGACCAAGCCATCCAGCCAGAAATAACCAATCCCGCTAAAACAACACCTGGAACTGCGGTCCAAATGATCTCAAGCTTATTGTTGTCCGGATAAAAAGTCGCTTTTCTATCTTCTTTATATTGGTATTTATAAGGGAAGATAAACAACAAAACATGAGTGATTAGAAATACCACACCAGTTACGGCCATGGTAATCCAGAAAAGACTGTCCGTCACCACCCCATGTTCTGAGGCTACTGGTAATTCATAGTTATCAAATTCTTTGATAGAATACCAGAACATCAAGATTCCAGTTCCTACAAGAAATAATACAAACAAAATAGCATTTACCTTATTGCTACCTGTAGCGATCTTTTTGTCAGATCCTTTTACTACAGAAACCAAGGTTTGAATTCTATAAACCATCCAAATAATGGATAGTAACAAAAGAACTCCTACTCCAATAAGAAATCCGTACATAGCTTAATTTTTTCGGCTAATATTAAATGTGATGATGATAGCTTTCTTCAAGCATTGGGTGATTTTTCGGAATTAGATTTCCTTTAGAAAGCGCAGTCAATACAACTAATGTGACAGCGGATCCATAAACTAGGAAGGCTCCTATTTCCATAAAACCAATACCTCCGTTGTGTCCCAAAGTTCCTGGTTGAACCATTAGGAAGAAGTCTACCCAATGTCCAGCAATAATCAAAGTACATACTACTTTCAAGAAGATACCATGTCTTTTCGCATCTCTTGTCATAAGAATCAAGAAAGGCAAGAAGAAGTTCATGATAAGGTTCACAAAGATATATGGACCGTAAATATCACTAGATAGTCTTTCGACGAAATACACAGATTCCTCAGGAATGTTTGCGTAGTAAATCAAAAGGAATTGAGAGAACCATAGGTAAGTCCAGAAAATGGTGAACCCAAAGACGAATTTACCCATATCATGGACGTGGTTTTCATTAACCATCTCTAAGTATCCTTTGCTTTTCAGGAAGATTACCAATAAAGTAATTGCTGAAAGACCAGATACAAACCAAGAAGAGAAAACATACCATCCAAATAGTGTTGAGAACCAGTGTGTATCGATAGACATCACCCAATCCCAAGCACTGATAGAAGAAGATACTGCAAAGAAAATAATGAAGTAAGCAGACCAACTTCTCATTTTAAACCAATGAGAGGTTCCACCTAACTCATCTTCCTGAGCGGAAATTTTCTTGAATTTATTGAAGAAGAAAACCCAGAATCCAAAGAATAAAACCATTCTCAAGATGTAGAATACCGGGAAAGTTCCTTTAGCCATTGGCCAGTAAAAGAAAGAACCTTTTCCATCAATTATTTTATCATAATCTGCAGAATTCTCATCGAATAGGGAAGCATGCGTCCAGTGAAACAAGTCATGATTTGCTACAAAGAATGTAACGATCATTAAAATCCCTGCATATGGAAGCCAGCTACCAAAAGATAACATAACTCTAGAGATTGGAGCGGACCAACCTGCTTGCGCAGCATACTGCACAGCAAAGAAGAATACTCCTATAATAGCGATACCAGTAAAGTAGACATTATTGATCCAAAGGTTAGCGTAAAGACGCTCGTACCAATGAAATGCATGTCCACCTGCTTCAGCAGCCTCTTCATGGTGACCACCACCAAACATTGCCATCAAAATACCGATGACCAACAATGCTGCACCAATGATCAATACCGTGAATATGGACTTCTTAGTCGCAGCGGTAAAATCAAATTTTTGATCCAAATTATAATGCTGTACGTCGTGAGCCATGATTATTGCTTCTGAATTACTTGTTTAACATAGTGTACAATTTCCCATCTTCTCTCAGGAGAAATCTGAGATGCGTGCGATCCCATTCTTCCTTTACCCTTTGTGATCACATGGAAAATATGTCCTTCTGACAAATTGATATATGCACCACCTGTTAGGTTAGCAACACCACCGATAATTTCTCCGACTTTTCCGTCGCCCTGACCTTTTTTGCCATGACATGGGGAACAATACTGAATAAATAATCTTTCTCCGTCCTTCAGAACTTCATCCGTCAGTTCAACCGGGTTGGTAACATTCTCACCAGCGATCTCCACTTCAAATGCTTTATAACGATAAGGCAAATAGCCTCCTTTATTCCTTGGAACTGTTCCAGCTACAGGCTCTCTCATGTTCATCGCATGAGGGTTGTATATGTTACTGTTGAAGAACTCTCCTTTTTCATCTTCTCTGTTTGATAACCATTCTCCTCTAGACTCATCTTTGATCTGAGTTAATGGCTCATAAGCTACAGAGTGATACATCTGTGGGGCATATTCTAAGCCTTGGAAATCACCATCAGCTCTACAGCTGAAAAGTGTAAGTCCAGCTACTGCCACCCCTAATAAACTTAGTGCTTTAGCAATCTTCATTTTTCCAGAATTACTATTCAAAACTTTTATTATTTACCTCTGTAGCTCCAGATGATTTAAGAATCTCCTGAATTTTAACTACTTCTAAACTTGTATTGTTTGCAATATCAATTGCCATGATATGCTTATCATCCGTACTTCTCAAATCAAAAATCCTTGGTTGAGCCCATGGTTTCAGATTTGAACTGATCATAAATACTCCAACCATTCCGAATGCTGCCAGTAAAACTGTCAATTCGAAGGTAACTGGAATAAAATCAGGGATTGCTGCATTGTCTTTACCACCAATAATCATTGGCCAGTCAAAACGCATCATGTATAGCTGCATGGTCAAAGCCAAAGTAGTACCAAGCAATCCGAAAAGGAATGCAGCAATTGGTAAACGACTTCTCTTGTAACCTAGGACATCCTCCAAACCATGAACTGGGTAGGGAGTAAATACCTCATGAATCTTTACTCCGCTCGTTCTAACTTCGGATACGGCATGGAGTAATACGTCTTCATCGTCGTAAACTCCTAAAATAAAATTCTTATCTCTTTCCATGATTATTTACGAACTTTTTCAGATGTAGACTTCAATACTGATTTTACTTCAGCCATGTTGATTACCGGGAAGAATTTGGCAAACAAGAAGAATAAAGTAAAGAACAATCCAAATGTGAATAAATAAACCCCAACATCAGTAATCGATGGGTAGAACATCGCCCAAGAAGATGGAAGATAATCTCTGTGTAGCGAGGTTACGATAATCACGAAACGCTCAAACCACATACCGATATTTACTACAATCGACAAGGCGAAAGTGGCAATGATTGATGTTCTGATTTTCTTCACCCAGAACAATTGAGGAGAGATCACATTACATGTCATCATTGACCAATATGCCCACCAGTAAGGACCAGTAGCACGGTTGATGAATGCATATTGCTCTGCTTCAACTCCAGAATACCAGGCTATAAAGAATTCAGTGATATAGGCGATACCTACGATAGATCCAGTGATGATAATTACAATATTCATCAACTCGATATGAGTCATCGTGATATAGTCTTCTAACTTAAATACCTTTCTAGTGATGATCATCAGGGTCAATACCATGGCAAATCCTGAGAAAATCGCTCCAGCAACGAAGTACGGAGGGAAAATCGTGGTGTGCCATCCTGGTATCACGGAAGTTGCAAAGTCAAAGGATACAATCGTGTGAACCGATAGTACCAAAGGTGTTGCAAGGCCTGCCAAAATCAAGGAAACAGATTCATATCTCATCCAAGTTTTTGCAGCTCCATCCCATCCAAAAGAAAGTGCTCCATAAATAACTTTTCTCAAACCTGTCGCTCTATCTCTAATCGTGGCGAAATCAGGAATCAACCCAATGTACCAGAACACTAAGGAAACAGAGAAATAAGTAGAGATGGCAAACACATCCCAAAGAAGTGGGGAGTTAAAGTTTACCCAAAGCGAACCAAATGTGTTTGGAAGCGGAAGTGCCCAATAAGCTCCTAACCATGGTCTACCCATGTGAAGAACCGGGAACATCGCAGCACAAATAACCGCAAAAATTGTCATCGCTTCAGCCGCTCTGTTAATAGAAGTTCTCCACTTCTGTCTAAACAATAGCAATACTGCTGAAATCAATGTACCTGCGTGACCAATACCAACCCACCAAACAAAGTTGGTGATATCCCAAGCCCAACCAATGGTCTTGTTCAACCCCCACATTCCAATGCCTTCCCAGACGGTGGCAGTCACGGCAATTAATCCTATAGCCAAAGTACCGACGGCTGTTAAAAAGGCTAGGAACCAAAGTAATGTTGGCTTTCCTTCTACTTGACGGGACACATCATGTGTCACATCGTGGTAGGTTTTACCTCCGGTAACTAACGGCTCACGTACGGATGAAGTAACCTGCATAGTTTATAAAATTATGATTACGCTTCGTTTTTGTCTTTATTTCTGATTTTGGTAAAGTACCAAACGTTTGGACTCACATTGATCTCCTCCAATACGTGGTAAGCTCTTTCCTCATTTACTTCTTTCAAAGCAGAAGTCGTGTTCTCTTTGATTTTAAGCATTTTAGAAACTTTGCTACCTGGATCGTTCATGTCACCAAATACCAATGCATCAGTAGGACAAGCTACTGCACAGGCCACGTTAATATCTCCATCTTTTACTTTACGCTTCTCACGCTTCGCAGCCAATTTACCCGCTTGGATTCTTTGAACGCACATAGAGCATTTCTCCATGACACCTCTCGCTCTTACAGTCACATCTGGGTTCAATACCATTTTACCTAAGTCATCATTTTGAGCAATGTTGACGCCGGCAAAGTCTTTATTATCGTGGTATTTAAACCAGTTGAATCGACGTACTTTATAAGGACAGTTGTTTGCACAATATCTTGTACCAATACATCTGTTATAAGTCATCTGGTTCAAACCTTCAGAGGAGTGTGTTGTAGCAGCAACCGGACATACAGTCTCACAAGGAGCGTTGTTACATTGCTGACACATCATCGGCTGGAAAGTCACTTCAGGATTAGAAGAAGCTACTTCTAAACCATCAAGATCATCTGCTTCAGCATCAGAAGAATAATAGCGGTCAATTCTGATCCAAGCCATTTCTCTTCTATTCAATACTTCTTGCTTACCTACAACTGCCACGTTGTTTTCAACCTGACAAGCCACAGAACAAGCCGAGCAACCGATACAAGAGTTCATGTCAATCGCCAATCCCCAGTGATGCTGAGAATATTGGTGACCTGACCAAAGTGAAATCTTGCTAGGCTTAACAAATTCTCCGTCCTTGTAGATTTCAGGGTGATATCTACCAGCACCGGCATCTGTTTTATACTCCCCAAGAGTAGCTTCCTGAATTACGTTTTCACGATTCATGAAAGTCTGGTGAGTTTGAGTTCTTGCGATTCTATAAGCTTCGCCTGTTGCGGCAACTTCTACACCGGCTGTAATATCAAAGTTTACAAAGCCTTTAGAAGCATCCAATAATTCGTAAGCATTAACACCTACTCCATTTGCAACACGTCCTGCTTTTGTTCTACCATATCCAAGCGCTAAACCAAAGGTTCCTTCCGCTTGACCTGGCTGAACTAATATTGGTACGATCAATGATTTTCCATTGACAGTGACAGAAGCCTTAGAGGTTTCTCCCTCGATCATGGTAACCCCATTTTCAGAAGCCCATTTTTGAGAAACTGTTAAATAGTTATCCCAAGTGGCCTTTGTAATTGGATCAGACATTTCCTGAAGCCAAGGAACATTAGCAAATGCACCATTACCAATACCTACTTTACTATAAATGACTAACTCCGCAGCAGCATTGTCAGCCTGGTAAGTTTTAGCAACACTAGAAGCTGCTGCAGCCACATCGCTAATAGGTGCGATGGCTTCACCTGCTTCAGATTCAATAGCTAAAACACCATTATATAAAGAGCGGTCCCAGAATTCCTGGAAGTTACCGCCAGTTTCAACCATTGTGAAAATCTCAGATTCCCAGTTTAGTTGAAGAAAATCATAATAATTATTAGATGATCCAGCCCAAGTCAAGAAAGAATCTTGTGCTTGTCTTGTATCAAACAATGGAGAAATCGTTGGCTGAGCCAAAGAAAAATGACCTTTCTTAGGCTGGAAATCATTCCAAGATTCCAAGAAATGATGATCAGGAGCAACCATTTGTACCAAAGATGAAGTCTCATCCATTGTACCATTGGTAGAAATACTAACTTTTGCTTTAGCAATTCCTTCTGCTACCTCTGCACCTCTTGCGAAATCATACACTGGGTTACAGTTATAGAAAATAACCGCTCCTACTTGTCCGCCTTTCAATTCATTGACAAATTGATTCATTCTCGCATCATCTCCTTTTCGGAAGTAAACTGGAGAATTGAAATCTACTGTTGTCCCAGTTGATCCTAGCAATTCATTGATTGCATTTACTACAACCTGAACGTTAGGGTCATTTGAGCCAGAAACAACCAAACCTGCAGATTTTGCAGCCCATAGGTCATTAGCGGCTTTATCTAGGTGAGCTATTTCTACTGCTGGAGCAGAAACTGTTGCCACACCTGCTTTTTTTGCAATTGCATTATATAATGCTAATACAGCCAATCCACTTTGAGAAGCTTTGATTGAAGTTCTATAATCAGCATTTGCTCCTGAAAGAGAAAGATTAGATTCAAACTGATAATGTCTAGACATTTCAGGCTTCTCCTTAGAAATCTTTCTAGTCTTAGCATAATCACCGGCAAACTCAATTGGAGAAATCCAAGTACCTAGGAAGTCAGCTCCGAAGGATACAATAGTTTTAGCCTTGTCAAATGCATAAGAAGGGATCACCGCAGAACCATAATAAGTTTCAGCAGCTTTTGTGATACCGTAGTTAGAAATCGGATCGTATTGAATAACTTCTGCACCGGCAAATACTTCAGCAAACTGCTGTAGTGCTTTCTCGGTAGTTGGAGATAGAATTGTATTGGAAACAATCTTCACAGAACCTGCAGAAGCCAATTTTGACTTTACTTGTCCATCAAGAGTTGCCCAATCAGATTTCTCACCAGAAATATAAGGTCCGGTAAGTCTTTGCTTATCATAAAGAGAAAGCACTGAGCCTTCAACGATCGCATTGACTTTGCCTTTATTAATAGGAGATAGTTCGTTTCCATCAATTTTGATCGGACGACCTTCTCTAGTTTTTACAACAATACTTGCATAGTCACCTCCTGAAGAGAAAGTGGATGCATAATAATTTGGGATAGAGGGATTAACGTCGACTGGCTTATTCACATAAGGAATAGCCTTTCTAACTGGAGCTTCACAAGCTGCCAGAGATGCAGCCGCTAAACTAAATCCCATCAACTTGAGAAAATCTCTTCTGGAGGCACTGCCGTCTTCATTGATTGAAGAAGGAAGTTCTGCGAACTCCTTATCAGCGTGCTTTACAAACTCCGGATCGTTGCTAAGTTGCTCTAGCCCCTTCCAGTATGTTTTTTTATTTTCCTTCATTTTATGATCTAGGAATGAATTTGCAAAAAGGATAATGAATTAATAGTGGCACTTAGCACATTCGAGCCCACCGATGTCTTTCACCTTTAGGGCATCTTTAGAATCTGCATGAATCTGTACCAACTTATCATAATAGGCATTGCCTTCAGTAGCAATCTCGGTCTTTCTGTGACAATCGATACACCAGCCCATAGTCAAAGCACTATGCTGTCCTACCACTTCCATTTCCTGAATCGGTCCGTGGCAAGTTTGACATTCGATCCCTCCCACTTTTACGTGCTGAGAGTGATTGAAATATGCTAAATCCGGAAGGTTGTGAACACGCACCCACTCAATTGGAGTGTTGGTATCCACAGCATCGTAGATTTTCTGGATTTCTGGAGAAACACCTTCTGCTCCTTGTACATTCTGCACATGAGTGTGGCAGTTCATACAAATATTAGGTGAAGGTATATTTGCTGATCTTCCGATCTCGACACCCGTATGGCAATACTGACATTCGATCTCTAAGGTACCAGCATGTAATTTATGTGAATATGCAATAGGTTGTTTTGGGGCATAACCTTGCTGAACACCTACTGAGTAAAGTCCATCAAGAGCAGTCTTCGCTACCAAAGCAATAACAATTGCAGTGACAATGATGATAAATCCATCACTCTTAAAGATTTTGCCAGCTTCGAACTTTTGAGAAACAAACTCTTTGTCGTCCTCATCAAGCTCTTGCTTGTTTAGGTACTTGGTTAGAACTGAGATAATCAATCCCAAGACAACCAAAATCAGCAACAAGACAACTACCAATACAGCTAAAATAACTGTTAGATATTCATTAGGAATACCTCCACCGGTAGTAGCAGCACCTGCCGCTCCTTCAGTACCTGCAGCTGCAGCAGCCGCAGCTGGATCTGCTTTGTCTCCATATTCTATATAAGAGAGAAGATTATTTAAATCATCATCACTTAAGAACATGTGAGCAGGCATCTGAGTATTCCCGTATTCTGCATACAAATCGTTTGCATAAGAATCTCCAGATGCGATTAAGGCCTGGGAATTTTTGATAAAGCTCTTAACATTATCAATAGGTTGCCTTTCGGTAGCTCCTCTTAAAGCTGGACCTACTAACTTCGTATCAAGTCTGTGGCACGTTTTACAGTTTGTATCAAAAAGAGTTTTACCTGCTGATACTGCTTCATCACTACTATCGACAGAAGAATCCTGGGCAAAAGCCTGAATCCCCATCAGCATGAAAAACAGCACTGCCAGCGTGCGAACATTCCATCGAACCCCTACTAACGAGCGTTTGGATAACATAATTTAGCTAATTAAATAGTTTAAGCGGTTTTCAATAACCCCTGCAAAGGTACTACCCGGGCTCTATTTTTCAAACATGAATTGAATACTAATAACTAACATTACATTCCAGCAATTACCAGTTTACCCTATTGATTTTCAACATTTTACAATAATTATTCATCAAGTTATTTTATTTAGAATCTTTATAAATAAAATAGTTTTTGTTTCAGGATATAACTAGAAGAAAAAATGTTCGTTTTTAGAAATTTTCTAACTTGAAATTCAATACTTTGGGAAGTTCATTGATGCTTTATCGAGAAAATATTGGAAGGTAGTTTTGCTTCAAAAAAGATATTCTCTAGATTTGCATTCCATTTCACAAATGGTCGAGTGGCCGAGTGGCTAGGCAGAGGTCTGCAAAACCTTGTACAGCGGTTCGAATCCGCTCTCGACCTCATCCAAAAAGCATCCTGATTTCGGGATGCTTTTTTTGTTTCATTGTATTTTTCCCAAAATCTCTAATCGCTTTCACCAAGACAAATAAAAAAAGCGCTCTATTTGAATAGAGCGCTTTCAATTAATTATAAGTTTCTTTTTTAAAACCGATACCCTACACCAAACTGAAGGCCCAACTCCTGAAGGATATGCTTGTATTGGGCCGAATCATCAAATGGAATTGCTCCATGCCTTTTGTAATTTGGGAAGATGGAAAAAGAAAAATTGTTAGCGTCATACTTCCCTCCCAAGCCTATCAAATAGCCCAAGCCACTTTGGTCAGAGAAGTTATTATCTTTTGATCGCTGAAAGTCTAGCAATGGACCTGCAGCCAGATAGAGATAGTTCCAAAAATGATACTCTCCATACACTGGAACTGAAATCATTTTGAAATCATAATTATGTACATATAATAAATCCATGCTGCAGTTAGGGCAGATCATCGGACTAAAATCCACCTCTCCAAATGAATAATTAATCCCCGTGGTGACTCTAAAGTTTCCTCCTACATTTTTTGAAAGAAGCAGACCAAGTTCCATTAGACTATTCATCTCCACAGAACTTGCGCCAGTTAGTTCCACTTTTCTTGCCACAGTACTACCTGATACTCCAAAATAACCTTTAACCTCTAAAGAAGATTGAGCTATAGCTGAAAAACTAATCAACAGTAATACGAATGGTAAGAGTTTGGTTTTCATAGGATTCAATTTAATGATCAAATAGCTATGCCAAGACGGAAGTAAGAACTGCTATGCTACACATCCGAATTAAAAGCTGGAATAATCCTTAGAAGAAGTCCAGCTTCTGGAGAAGCAGGACAGCAATGAAAGCCAATAAGGCTTGGACTTTGCTCAGCCTGACAATTGCGCACTTTGGGTGAACTTCCCTACATCTGTGGTTAAAAACGAAAAAACGCCGACTTCGCAGCCGGCGTTCTTTATTATATAGAAAGTTTAGAATCTAAATTCTTACTTCTTTCCATCCATTTGCTCTTTCAATTGAGACAATGCATCCAAGTCACCTAGAGTAGACTTTTCAGCTGGAGTTGAAGAAGACTCAGATTTTTTCTTCGCTTCTTTCTTAGCAGCTGGCTTAGGAGCTGGAGCTGCTGCCTCTTCTTTGAATGTTGCAGTGTGAGAAAGTACAATTCTCTTGTCATCCTTAGAGAATTCAGTTACTCGGAAATCTACAGAATCACCTGCTTCAACCTGAGAACCGTCTTCTTTGTCTAGATTTTTGATGGTCGCGAAACCTTCCAATCCGTAAGGAAGCTCAAGAACAGCACCTTTGTCGTTTTTAGAAACAACAGTACACTTATGGATAGATCCTACTGGGAATACATTCTCGAAAGTATCCCATGGATTCTCTTCCAATTGCTTATGACCAAGTGCCAATCTTCTGTTGTCTACGTCAAGCTCAAGTACAGCTACTTCTAGCTCATCTCCAACTTTCACAAACTCAGATGGGTGCTTGATTTTCTTAGTCCAAGAAAGATCAGATACGTGAACCAAACCGTCGATACCCTCTTCCAATTCTAGGAAAAGACCGAAGTTAGTCAAGTTTCTTACTACACCAGTGTGCTTAGTACCTACAGCATACTTAGTGCTCATATCATTCTTAGTCCATGGATCTTCAGTCAATTGCTTGATACCCAATGACATTTTTCTTTCGTCCTTATCAAGAGTCAATACAACAGCATCGATTTCATCCCCAACTTTCACGAAGTCAGCAGGGTTTCTCAAGTGCTGAGACCAGCTCATTTCAGATACGTGGATCAAACCTTCAACACCTGGAGCAAGCTCAAGGAATGCACCGTAGTCAGCTACGTTTACAATCTTACCTCTTACTTTAGAACCAACTTCAAGGTTAGAAGCCAATGAATCCCATGGATGAGCAGTCAATTGCTTCATACCCAAAGAAATTCTCTTCTTATCATCATCAAAGTCAAGTACAACAATCTGAACTTTCTGATCAAGCTGCAATACTTCTTCTGGATGATTGATACGTCCCCAAGAAATATCTGTGATGTGAAGAAGACCATCTACACCACCCAAGTCGATGAATACACCGAAGTTGGTCATGTTTTTGATCACACCTTCCAATACTTGACCTTTCTCTAGGTTGTTTAGGATCTCCGCTTTCTGCTTCTCAAGATCTTTCTCGATCAACACTTTGTGAGAAACTACAACGTTATCATTGGCGTGGTTGATTTTCACCACTTTCACTTCCATTTTCTTACCTACATAGATATCGAAATCTCTAATAGGCTTCACATCGATTTGAGAACCTGGCAAGAATGCTTCAACACCGTAGATATCTACGATCAAACCACCCTTAGTTCTTCTCTTAACCAAACCTTCGATCACATTGTCATGCTCAAGCGCATCTTCGATGTCTTGCCATGCACGAACGATTTTGGCTTTCTTACGGGAAAGGATCAATTGACCCAAAGCATTCTCCTGCTCTTCGATGAATACTTCTACTTCGTCCCCAGGTTTGATGGATTCCAAATCACGGAATTCGTTCAAAGGCACTAAACCATCTGATTTGAAACCGATGTTGATGATCACGTCTTTGTCGTTAACACCTACTACAGTTCCTTTAATCACCTCTTTCTCAGTGATTTCATTTAGCGTACCTTCGTACATGGACTCCATTTGAGCTTTCTGCTCTTTAGAGTATCCTTCTCCAAAACCTTTGGTTTCGAAATTGTCCCAGTTAAAATCTTCTTTGTTAGACATAATATTTTTGACTCTGAAATCCCATCAGTCCTCGAGTCACTTGACTGCGGGTTTTTAGTTGTAAATCAATGATTTAGAACCTTCTAAATCATGCCGATCACTCGAACGGACTGCAAAGGTACGGAATTTCTTTTATTTCGTAAATTGATATAGAAAAAATGAAAAGTATATCACTTTTTATGGTAGATTCTCTTCTTTAAGAAATCAAAAATCTATCGCTTAACTTTAAAAATAAAAAGCCCCCGAACGCTCGGAGGCTTATGCAAGCAAAGAGTTAAAAGGATTAATTCGAACCCAAATGTAACCAATTCTTGGAATGCAAAAGATCTTTCAAGCAATTTTTACTGTTTATTCCCTCCTAATTTTCAGTATCCTCATGCTGATTCTAGGTCCCTTTATTCTTATTCCAGTCCTATTAAGTGATAAAGCAGGCACGATATCATTTTTCTTTATCCGGGTTTGGGCAAGGACTTGGTCATTCTTATCAGGTTTTCGTTTTGAAATTCATGGTCGAGAAAAAATAGACCTTCAAAAACCCTATATCTATATTTTCAATCATAGCTCTTTCTTTGATGCACCCATCATCCCAGTAGCCATCCCCCAGCAAGTGCGAGCACTTGGCAAGAAAGAACTCAAAAACATTCCGGTCTTTGGATTCTTAATAAGTAGGCTGACAGTTTGGGTAGATCGAGAAAATCCTGAATCTAGAAAGGAAAGTTTAGCGAAACTGGTTCAGATTCTTGAAAAAGGAATCTCAATTGTAGTTTCTCCAGAAGGAACTAGGAATGACTCTGACAAGATTTTACTACCATTCCATAAAGGAGTATTCCGACTTTCTATAGAAACTGGTATTCCTATTTATCCCATTGCTATCATTGGAGCAGCTCAAATCCATCAAAGAGGTTCCTATTTATTAAGCCCGGGAAAGGTTCGAATTTATTTTTTAAACCCCATTGATCCACCTGATTCCCAATCCCAAGAACTGGAGGCATTTATACAAAAATGCCGAATAGAACTGGAAACGTTTATTGAAGAAAAAATGCCAATAGATTAATTTCTCTCTTAAAGTCCTTGCTGTTCTGGATGAATCCCCTCATCAATTGTATCCGCTGCATCAATCGTCAGTTCCTCAAAAAGAACATACACTGATAGATAGGTAACAGGAATGGAAACTAAGAGCCCTACTATTAAGAACAGAAAGCCTCCAATATTGAGCAAAATCAAAACCAATCCAAACCCGAAGAATTTCCACCAATTTTTATGGATAAGCCTTCGGCTAAATTCCATTGCCTGCCAAAAATCAAACCCTCCAAAAAGTACAAAAAGCAAGCTAAACATATAGCCTACTCCCAAATAGATCCCCGGAACAATCAATAATATCAGCCCACAAACTATCAGGATCGAAGAAATTAAATTCACAATAATCAATGGAAGAATATACTTGAATCCATCAAAGTAATTTTGAAAGTCAAAATACTCACCTTGAGTCATCCGATTTCCCACAAGATAAAATCCTGCAACCAGCGGAGGTGCTATGAAGATTGAGTAGATAAAGGCATAATCTTCCAGATAAATAGAAAAAAATGCCTGAATCGATCCGATTAAAAAAGCAAAGCCTATATGAAACATGGCCCGGGCTTTAAAAAGCTCCCAGGCCTTGTCAATGATTTGTGAAATATTAAAATCCACCCCCGAATCGATGATTCGATGAAGTTTGTTTTGATCCATTCTTTTTTAATTACTTGGTAAAGGCATCTAGAATATCATGCTTAGTGATGATATGAATCTGATCCTGCACATCTCTCACCAAAACAGCTTTCTCTTTATCTACCATTGATGAAAGCACATCCAATGTACTATCCATGGCAACAAAGTGCATGGATTCCTCCATGACTTCAGAAACCTTGGCATCCTTGAGAGCAGGGTTTTCAATAATCTTTGCCAATAGCTTATTATCCGTCAAACTCCCTACTACTTCTCCATTTTCCATCACAGGAATTTGGGAAACGCTGGTATTGTTCATCAGGTGAATAGCATCTCTTACAGAATCCGTCTTCTTGGTGGATACCAATGTATAGCTACCGCTTCTCTGAGCAATGATATCTCGTGCCTTCGAATAAGTTCTATCTTCCAGGAACCCATGATTCCTCATCCAATCATCATTATAAATTTTTCCTAGATAGCGCGTTCCGTGGTCTGGCAAGATCACCACCATCTGATCTCCTTCTTTTAAATTTTCTTTGGCCCATTCTAAAGCTCCATGCACAGCAGATCCACAAGACCACCCTACAAACAAGCCCTCTTCTTTAGCTAATCTTCGGGTCATTACTGCAGCATCTTTATCAGTCACTTTTACAAAGTGATCAATCATATCAAAGTTGACATTCTTTGGCAATATATCCTCACCAATACCTTCTGTCAGATAAGGGTACACTTCCTTCTCATCAAAAACCCCAGTCTCTTTGTACTTCTTAAAAACTGAGCCATAAGTATCAATCCCTACAGTCACCACATCTGCATTTTGCTCTTTTAAGTACTGGGCTGTACCACACATGGAACCGCCCGTCCCAACACCGGCCGCATAATGCGTTATTTTGCCTTCTGTATCCTTCCAAATTTCTGGACCTGTAGTCTCATAATGAGCTGCCGTATTCGAAAGGTTATCGTACTGATTAGGGTAAAATGAATTGGGTATATCTGCATTCAGCTTTCTAGCTACTGAATAATAAGACCTAGGATCTTCTGGAGAAACATTGGTTGGACAAACGATCACTTCGGCTCCTACAGCTTTTAGAATATCAATTTTCTCTTTAGACTGCTTATCTGCCATGGTAAAAATACACTTATAGCCTTTTGCAACAGCAGCCAAAGCAAGTCCCATCCCGGTGTTACCAGATGTCCCTTCGATAATGGTTCCTCCAGGCTTCAAAAGCCCTGCTTTTTCCGCATCCTCCACCATTTTGATAGCCATGCGGTCTTTCATGGAGTTCCCGGGATTAAAGTATTCTACTTTTACCAATACCTCTCCTTTAATGTCTTTGGCTAGGTTATTCAGTCGGATCATCGGTGTATTTCCGATGGTATCAATGATGGAATTATAGATCATAGTCGGTCATATTTGGAGTTCAAAAATACAGGAATTTATTGGCCTGTCGAGTTTATATACAAAATCAAATGAAAATTACTTCGAAAACCAAGTGCTTGACTATACTTCCTTGAACTCAACTCTTTTGATCACATCAAGCGTCACGTGCATTAAGATGGCGGTAACAAAACCAATTCCCAGAACCAATGTCAATAAGCCAAAGACAAATTGCTTGGTTAAAATAAAGACAATTAGAGCAGCCACTCCAGAAGGAATAATTCCAAAAATGAAGATTCCACCAATGAGTAAAGGTTTGATTAAAAACCTATCCCAGCTTTCTTCCAAAGCTACCTGAGGGATCACATTGATCGCAAAACCTGTTAAATAAAAGCCAAACATTCCTAGTAAAAACAAAGGAATTAAAGCCCAGTTTAGTCCAGCAATAAATACCGACGGAATAATCATGATAGCCGAGAAAGTCAAAATCTGCACTAAATCGAGCTTGATAATATTAAAGAACTTGGCTCCCCATGTAGCAGGGACTAAGATAAAATAGGGTTTCTTTAAGTCTCCCACGGAAGCCCTTCCTATTCCCGCTAGGAAATAAAAAACAAACAAAATCATCATGTACACATAAAAGACAATGTGTGAGAACCAATCAAAATGGGATAGGATCGAAAAAACAATCCCTATCCCAGCCATAATCATGGAATAAATACCAAAAATCGGATGAAAATCCTGCCTGCTAGAATGCACATAATTTCTCCAGTAAAATGCTTTCGCTCCAAATCCGAAATTAGCCAAATCCAATTTCTTTTTTGAATTCAGATTAAAGTTGCTCTCTGAAGCATGCTTCTTTCCTCTTACTTTTTCAAGCTTCTCTTCATTGCTCTTAGTGGCCTCTAGCACATCCTCGTAGTAATAGCCAGAAAAATAAATAACCAACTTCACGACAGAAAAATAGGCCAATCCATATAAACAGAGAAAACCTAATGATAGGATGATGTTTTGATGTCCTACATAGGTCATAATCCCCCTACTCCATCCTACAATTGGAAAAAAATCAAACCAAGGAGAACTTATCCAGCTGAACATTCCCATCCAAAATTTCTCTGCAAGCAATCCTGGGATCACAATCATCAAGGTCAATGTTCCACCAAGAATCACTATACCATTTTTGATATAAGACATCACACCATATTTTGTATGAAGTGTATAGATCAAAAATCTCAGCGGGGAAACCATAAAAAAGAAAAGAGCAAAGCCTAGCATCAGAAAAGTGATGTTTACCGCTGTCAACTCAAGTTTATCAGCTACTTGACCTGCTCCGTATATAATAAACAGAATGCTCCCACCTAAGGCAGGTAGAAAAGACCTGGCCATATAGTAAATCAGGATATTCTCAGGTTTAACTGGAGCTGTAAATAGCAAATTCACATCTGCCATTTTAAAAAAACTCACATTACTTTTTGTGGCTCGGTAGAGTTGGTATATAAAGAAAATCAAGGCCAATAAGGTGAACCCACCAATCAGATTCTGCATCGCAAAATCCACTGATGGCAAACCCTCTAAATCAGGAGACTGAAGTGGCTGATCTTCCCTATTTCTCATTCTCATCGTATAGATGAAAAAGAAATAAGCCAAAAGGCCAGCATAGGGAAGCAGTCGAAGCGGATTTCTAAGAATTAACTTAAGGTTGTTGACCAGTATGAGTAAGTCTTTCCTTAAGAGTAAGCGGATTTCATTCATCTTTGGTCAATTCTAAAAATAAGTCTTCCAAAGTACTTCCTTCCTCCTGAACAAACTGTTTTTTCAAATTGGAAATGGTGTCATTACCTAGAATTTTTCCGTTTTTAAGAATCATAATTCTGTCAGCAATGGACTCTACACTATCGATCAAGTGGGTACTTACTAATATGGTCTTTCCTTCTTCCTTTAATTTCCTAAATATTTGACGAGTGTTCTTTATTGCCTTAGGATCCAAACCAATCATAGGCTCATCAAAAAACAATACTTGCGGATCTGGTATTAAAGCACAACAAATGGAGACTTTTTGTCTCATCCCTTTGGACAAATCTCTCCCCAATTTATCTTTCTTATCATCAAGCTCGAAAAGCTCCATTAGTTCAGTTGCTTTTTCTTTCCAATCCTCCACATGGTAAGCCTGAGCAACAAACTGAAAATGCTCCCAAACCGTCAACATATCATACACATAAGGGGTTTCGGGGATGTAGCTAAACATCTTTTTTGCCTCCAATGATAAATGATGATGATCGCCTATAGTGATCTCACCAGAGCTTTTTCTTAGCAGTCCAACAATGCACTTCATCGTGGTACTTTTCCCAGCTCCATTGGGGCCTAATAAACCAACAACCTCTCCTCCTTTTAGCTCAAATGAAATGTCATCTACCGCATTTTGCTTCCCGTACTTTTTGACAAGATTGTTGACTATCAGCATATTTTTATATTTGAACCTAAAACTACATCCTGTGTCTTAGGAATTCTAAGATTTGAAACCTTTTTTGTATTCCGAAATTCACAAAAACTGCATTTCCATGAAAAAGATCCTCACACTACTTCTCATCATCGCTTGTATTCCTTTTGCTTTTTCCCAACAAGAAGGGAGATTCAGAATAGGAATGGATTTAGGTCCTGCCATCCCTAAAGATGGGGGAATCGGTGCATTAGTAAATATCGAGCCCAAGATCAATTTAAAAGACAATATGAATGTTGGGTTAAGGTTTGGAGTAGCAGCACTCGCAAAAGATGTTACCTACTATGATATCGCTGATGATTATGAGGGTGAAATTTCTGGTAACTTCTCAGTAACAGGGACTTTTGACTATTATTTCAATAAAGGAAAAAACCAATTAGCGCCATTTATTGGAGCTGGTTTTGGTTATTTTGCATTGAGTAGTATTGAGGTAAATAGTGGAGACTTTGATGATCCGGATAACTTTGGGGACTTAGCAGCTGACTTCAAATGGGCTCCTATGGTAAGAGCGGGCTTAGAGCTTGGTAAATTCAGATTAGGTGCAGAATACAATTTTGTCCCCAACAGCAATCTACAAAATGCTTCAGGAGACGTTATTGGCGAGGCCATTAACCAGTATTTTGGTTTTACCCTCGGTTTTTACGTTGGGGGAGGTCGATGGAATTCCCTTTGGAATTAAGGAAGCCAATAGATTTCCTCTAAATGCAATTTGATCAATCTTTAATTTAACCCTTTGCGCCAGCAAGAAGGTAAAGCACTGCCATTCGCACTGCCACACCATTTTGAACTTGCTCTAAAATAATTGCATGTTCGGAGTCTGCCACATCAGAGCTCAATTCAACGCCTCTGTTGATAGGCCCCGGATGCATAATTACAATCTCTTTATCCAATTCTTCGAGCATTTTTCTATTGATGCCATAATAGAGGGAATATTCTCGAAGGCTAGGGAAATATTTGATTTGCTGACGCTCTAATTGAATTCTCAATACGTTTGCCACATCACACCATTGGAGAGCCTTTCGAACGTCCAGTTCTACTTTCACACCAAGGCTAGCTATATGCTTTGGCAGCAAGGTAATTGGTCCACACACCATCACTTCGGCCCCTAATTTTTGTAGGCAGAAAATATTGGAAAGCGCTACTCTGGAGTGTAGGATATCACCAATAATCGCTACTTTTTTTCCTGCAACATCTCCCAGCTTCTCTTTGATGGAAAATGAATCCAACAAGGCTTGGGTAGGGTGCTCGTGAGTTCCGTCACCCGCATTTACAATATTCGCAGAAACATTTCTACTTAAAAAATGGGGTGCTCCGGGACTGGAATGTCTCATGACCACCATATCCACTTTCATGGAAAGAATATTGTTTACTGTATCTACCAGGGTTTCTCCTTTTTTAACGGAACTATTCCCGGAAGAAAAATTTACTACATCTGCAGAAAGTCTCTTTTCTGCAAGTTCAAATGATAGCCTAGTCCGAGTAGAGTTTTCAAAAAACACATTGGCGATCGTGATATCTCTAAGAGAAGGTACTTTCTTAATCGGACGGTTGATAACTTCTTTAAAATTCGCTGCCGTTTGTAATATCAACTGAACATCATCTTCAGAGATGTTTTTGATGCCTAGCAGATGTCTTGTGCTGAGTTGAGACATGGTTAACTTTTATCTTTCTCGGTGATCCAAATTGCGTCTTCCTCGTGTCCTTTCTCTTTCCATTCCACGACCACATATTGACTCTCTAATGTATTGATTCTAACGCCAAAATAATCAGGCATAATTGGATAATCCCGAGTGAGTTTCCTGTCCACCAAGACCATTAACTCTACTTTCTGGGGTCTCCCAAATGCGATCATAGCATCCATTGCAGCCCGGACAGAGCGGCCTTTATAAAGCACATCATCAACCAAAACCACCTTTTTACCTTCTACTAAAAAGTTGATTTTCGTCTCATTTGCAGTTAATGGAAGATCTCTCCTTCTGAAATCATCTCTATGGAAAGTAGCATCTAGGTAGCCAGAAGGTACGGTAACTCCGGAAATCTCCTCTAACAATTCTACGATTTTGTCAACTACCAAAGTACCTCTAGGCTGGAGTCCCAAAAGCACAGTATTTTCGAAATCATCATGATTTTCGATCAGCTGATGGCAAAATCTCCTGAGGGTGATTGCAATTTGTTTTTCGTCTAAGACTAGCCGTTTTTGCATGGGTTAGATTTGGGGGTAAATATAGAAAGAATTTCTAGTCCTGAGCTTCTTCAGGCTGGTACAAATCTCCATCAATTAAAATTTTACTTACAAAGAACACCTCTCTGACCTCTTCTTTACCATCTTCAGATAAGAATCGAATCTTCTGCATGCCACTAAGTAAGAAGTACCTATCGTACCAATGAAACAATCGGAGACTCTCCACATCGGTATCTCTTATTCTTTCTTCTTCATCGATTAACTCAATTTCAAAATACTGGTTTTCAAAAATTTTCTCACCATTTTTAAAATAACTGGCAACGATATCGAGATTTTCAACATACATGTGATACACATCCTCTCCAACAACTGCCATTTCTCCAAAAGGATCTGAATAAGTCGTTACAAAATCTCCGTAAGAACTAGAGTTATCCCATATCACATTTCCTGCCTTCGCTATTTTAGCAAAATGAGAAGAGATATAGTGAAATTCTGTGGTTACTTGATAGGAGCCGTTATTAGGAAGGGTTGATTGGTAAAAAGGATCTGAAAAATAGGGTGTATATCCCATTCTTCGGGTTCGATCATAACGATACATACTGGAAGGAGAATAGGCTCCTGGTCTCGTACTCCCCCTGGCATTGACGATATTATAGTGATCAAAATAAACATAATAGGCTTCCGGAGTGGTATAAACATCCCGGATAGAATAGATATTAGAAATATTGAGTTCTTTTCCTTTTTCTATGTCTTTTAAAATCTCTTCTTGCTTTTTTTGCTTCTGCTTGTCCTCTAAATAATTATAGAAGTTTGGAAAATCTTCTAAAGTATAGAGCTTGACTCCATACTCGCCAAACTCATTAATATCCATGACATACATACCTTGGTAGAGGCTTCTTCTTTCAATCCCAAAAGCACCTATCATTGACTGCTGGTAATTATTGATAGGAAGAAGCAATGCATCCATGATTTCTTGGTCTTTCTGAGCAAAGTCCTGCACCTTAACTTCGCGCATTAAGTTTCCTTCCAAATCATAGGTATTGATTAAAATCTCTTTGCTTCTCCGATTGTATTCTTTACTGATCACTAACTCTATTTCTTTGTATTCAGGCACTTTTCTCAATTGAAGAATTTGAGTGGATGGATTATAAATTCCTTGTACTGTATGAACAGAAGAAGTTTTTAAATCTAAAATCTGAAGCGCTGGATTTTTATCAGTAGACCCTAAAAAGATAGCTTTATCGTCCTCAACCAAAAATTCGATTAGCTGCATGTCTAAGAGGTTATTGGCATCAAACTCAAGCCCCCTTTTAGTATCAAGATCGATCTTGAAAATGTATTTATCTGCGTTGTAACTACTACCTTTTTGAAATAATAGAAACAAAAAGTTGTCGTCTAGGTCATATCCTAAAATATCGAAGCCTTCTTTAACAGGAAATTCTATTAGGTCAGTAGAATCAAGAGAAGTGTTGGTAGTAAAGTACTGTAACTTCCTTCTAGAGTTGAGCCCCTTTTCCGGAATCGTCCTAAAGGCAATAATCCCATCATCAGATCTAGCAATCTCAAAATTTGATTGGTAGAATTCAGAAGGAACTTCAAACCTTTCAATAAATTTCACTTGGGCTAGCAGTGAAAAATTGACAAGGATAAATAAGGTGATTGTGAAAATTGGCTTCATGATCCCATCTTTAGAATCAGATCAAATTCAGTTTTTTCCATAGACATTACAGATAAGCGACTTTGTCGAAGCATCAACATATCGGCAAGCGCATCTTCAGCTTTGATTTCATGTAAAGTAACGGGATTCTTCAATTGACTGTTTACTTTTAATTTTACTGCTTCCCATTTTTCATCCGTAGGATCTGGAAAGTGCTCTTCTGAAACTTCTGCCACTCCTACCACTGCTTTTTCTTTTCCACTATGATAAAACAGTACTTTATCACCCAACTGCATTTCTTTGAGGAAATTTCTTGCCTGATAATTCCTGACTCCATCCCAAATATCCTCTTTCGCTTTTTTGAAATCTTCCCAAGAATAAGACCCTGGCTCAGATTTTACCATCCAATAATTCATTTCTTCAGAATTAAATTTCAAATTTAAGTTAAGGTTTCGACCTTTAAATTGAAACTATAAGTCGGGACAATTCTCTCATTAGTCAAAAACAAATAAAAATATTTTGGATCACAAGACCATCCTGAAGAAACTTAAACTCTGCATCCAGCTAATGGAATTGCATGAGGAGAATTCATTTAAAGTCAGAAGCTACCAAAGTGCATTAAATTCCTTGGATAGAGGAAACGATGACTTAATGGATTTATCTGATTCTGAACTTCAAAAAATTCCAGGAATAGGAAAAAGCATTTTTGAAGCAATTATTGCTTTGAAAGAAACTGATAGCTTTCCCTTGTTGGATGAATTGCTAGAAAAAACTCCTACAGGAATACTGGAAATTCTACAGATAAAAGGACTTGGACCTAAAAAAGTGAAATTGCTTTGGGAGGAGCTGGGAATCACAAGTACCCATGAGTTGATGGAAGCCTGTCAATCAGGCAAAGTAGCAAACACTAAAGGCTTCGGGGCAAAAACCCAAGAGACCATTATCCAGAACCTTGAGTTTAAAGCCTCCAATGCTGGAAAATGGCTTTATGCAGACATAGAAGAAACCATAGAAAAATTAGGTCAGGAACTTAAAGGATTATACCCTGATGCAGAAATTGCTATCGTGGGAGAGTTTGCTAGGCAAATGGAAATAATTGCTGAGGCAGAATGGCTGATCGGTTTAGAGTCCCTTTTTGGAGGAAAAGAAAAGTTGAAGAAATGGGAGATTATAGACTGGGATATGAGCGCTTCTGGCCCCTTTGCATGGAGAGGAAAAGTAAAAGACATAGATCTTCAAATCACTGTTCATTTCTCTAGCAAAAAGGATTTTGCTGGTCGAAAAATCGCATTAAGCTCCAGTCCAATGCATTTAGCTGAGCTAGTCGATGACAAGGGAAGTATTTCAGATAGATTGGCATTAAAGAATTTTAGCTCGGAAAAGGAGTTTTATCAAATCAATGAATTACAATTTATCCCTGCCGAACTGAGAGAAGGATACGGCGAAGTTGCTTTGGCAAAAGAGAAGAAAATCCCCGAGCTTTTGACAGATCAAGACCTGAAAGGAATTCTTCATAACCACTCCACCTACAGTGATGGCAAGCATAGCTTAAGACAAATGGCTGAAGCCTGTCGGGATTTAGGATATGAATACTTGGGTATTTCGGATCACAGTAGAACTGCTTTTTATGCCGGAGGACTAGAAGTGGAACGAATACAAAAGCAGCACCGGGAAATCGACTCCCTTAACGAGGAAATGGCGCCATTCAAAATCTTTAAGGGAATTGAAAGCGATATTTTGCCAGATGGAAGCCTAGATTATCCAGATGAAGTTTTAGCAAGCTTTGACTTCATTGTTTCATCCATCCATTCTGTCCTCAATATGGATATCAAAAAGGCAACTACCCGCCTTTTAAGAGCGATAGAAAACCCTTACACAACCATACTTGGTCATCCTACAGGAAGACTATTATTAAGAAGGGCAGGATACCCTATAGATCATCGAATAATCATAGATGCCTGTGCTAAAAACAATGTGGTAATTGAAATCAATGCTAATCCATGGAGACTAGATTTAGATTGGAGATGGGTTCGCTATGCATTGGATCAGGGAGTTAAACTTTCCATCAATCCGGATGCCCATGAAATCGATGGTTATGCAGATATGAAATACGGCGTTTTGGTGGGTAGAAAAGGTGGTTTAGGTAAAGAAATGACCTTCAATTCCATGAGCCTTTCTGAAATTGAAAAGTATTTTTCGGATCGGAAAAAAGCCATCTCTTCAAACACAAATTAAAGAATCCTCTTTCTTTGTTTATCTTCGAGCTTCAAAAGATTCAGTAATTATGAAATGGCGTGATTTGCCCGATGGGGTTTTATTAGAAAGGTCTTTCCTGTTTGGGATTGTAGGCATCATTTTGGGCACAATTTCGATTGTCATTACAAAATTTCAATTGTTCCAAATTCCTATGGGTCCATTGAATGGAGTAAGCCTGATCCTTCAACTTTTCGCTGTGGGCTTAGCCATTTTGGTAATCAGAAAACGAAAAGTAAGCAAAGAGGATAAAGAAAAAGCTCAAAAGATGATAGTGGTATTGGCAGCAGCCTTGGTGTTTTTCATTTTGACAATCTGATTAAGAACACTCTTCCAAAAACATTAAAAAACAAAAACCCCGAATCTCAATTATCCGGGGTTTCTTATTTTCTAAGCTAATACTATTAATCAGCCTTCTCCTTCTTATTTACGGTAATGACCAATTCTGATCCTTCACCAGGATAATCTGCTGTAATCACATCTCCTTCTGACAAATCTCCTTTTAGGATTTCTTCAGCAATAGCATCTTCCAAATATTTCTGAATAGCTCTATTTAGAGGTCTTGCGCCATACTGTTGGTCATAACCTTTTTCCGCTAAGAAGCCCTTCGCTTTGTCAGTGAGTTCTATTTGATAGCCAAGGTCCGTAATTCTGGAGAACAACTTACCCAAACTGATATCAATGATCTTAAATAAGTGCTCTTGGTTCAATGAGTTGAATACAACAACATCATCTAATCGATTCAAGAATTCAGGACTAAAGGCTTTTTTCAAAGCAGATTGAATGGTAGACTTCACTACATCATCCATATTATCCTTCTTGGCTTTGTTTGCAAAACCGATTCCTGCACCGAAATCTTTCAAGTCTCTTACTCCGATATTGGAAGTCATGATGATGATTGTATTTCTAAAATCAACTCTTCTTCCAAGACCATCTGTCAAAATCCCATCGTCCAATACTTGAAGTAAGATATTAAATACATCTGGATGGGCTTTTTCGATCTCATCCAAAAGGACTACTGAATAAGGCTTTCTTCTGACTTTTTCTGTCAATTGACCACCTTCTTCATAGCCAACATATCCTGGAGGCGCTCCTACTAATCTGGATACAGAGAATTTCTCCATGTATTCAGACATATCAATGCGGATCAAAGAATCTTCCTTATCAAACAGATAGGTAGCAAGCATTTTCGCTAACTCTGTTTTTCCTACTCCTGTAGGCCCAAGGAAAATAAAGGAACCAATAGGCTTTTTAGGATCTTTCAAACCAACCCTAGTTCTTTGAATTGCCTTTGTTAACTTCTTGATTGCTTCATCTTGGCCGATAACTTTTCCTGCCAACTCATCATTCATTGTAAGAAGCTTCGCTCCCTCTTTCTGAGCAATTCTCTTGGCTGGTACTCCCGTCATCATGGCTATTACCTCAGCTACATGCTCTTCATCGACCACATATCTTTTGGTCTTTGACTCCTCTTCCCATTTGACTTTGGCAGCATCCAACTGCTCTAATAACTTTTTCTCTTTATCTCGGAGCTGAGCTGCTTCCTCATATTTTTGAGATTTCACTACTCGGTTTTTCTCCGTCTTGATATCTTCTACTTCTGCTTCAAGTTTCAGGATTTCATCTGGAACGTGAATATTGTTGATGTGAACCCTAGCTCCTGCCTCATCCAAAATATCAATGGCTTTATCTGGCAAGAAACGATCAGAAATATATCTATCAGAAAGTTTTACACAGGCATCAATCGCGGCATCGGTATAATTTACATTATGATGATCCTCGTATTTATCCTTGATGTTATTTAAGATTTGGATTGTTTCCTCTGGTGAGGTGGCATCCACCATGACCATTTGGAATCTACGTGCCAAAGCTCCATCTTTTTCGATGTATTGACGATACTCATCCAGAGTAGTGGCACCAATACATTGGATTTCTCCTCTTGCCAAGGCAGGCTTGAACATATTGGAAGCATCTAGCGAACCAGAGGCTCCACCAGCTCCCACTATCGTATGTAGCTCATCAATGAATAGAATCACATTTGGAGATTTCTCCAATTCATTCATCACTGCTTTCATTCTCTCCTCAAACTGACCTCTATACTTGGTCCCTGCCACTAAAGAAGCAAGATCTAAGGTTACAACGCGTTTGTTAAAGAGAACACGGGATACTTTTTTCTGAACGATTCTGAGTGCAAGTCCTTCTGCGATGGCAGTTTTACCCACACCTGGCTCACCGATCAAAATTGGATTGTTTTTCTTTCTTCTGGAAAGTATTTGAGCGACACGCTCAATCTCTTTTTCTCTACCAATTATAGGATCCAGCTTATCATCTTCGGCCATCTTGGTTAGGTCGCGACCGAAATTATCTAAAACCGGAGTTCTTGATTTCTCAGTACCTGATTTAGATGATCCTGATCCACTACCTGTAGAGCCAAATAATTTTGATCCATCCTCATCTCCATCCTCAGCTTCTGCTCTAGCTGTAGGAGAAGCTCCGCCATCGGATTGCATTTCCAGCATCTCTTTGACAGAGTCATAATTGACATCAAATTTATTCAGTATCTGAGTAGCAATATTATCTTCATCCCGAAGTATGGACAATAATAGATGTTCCGTTCCTATCAGTTGACTTTTGAAAATTTTAGCTTCTAAATATGTTATTTTCAATACCTTCTCCGACTGTCTAGTCAAAGGAATATTGGCCATATTCTTCACATTGTGATTGGCAGTACCTTTCACTGCTCTTTCGATAGCACCCCTTAGTTCGTCAAGTGGTACTCCAAGTTTTTTAAGAATGGAAACAGCTACACCTTCACCCTCTCGGATCATCCCCAGCAAGAGGTGTTCTGTACCTATATAATCATGTCCCAGGCGAAGCGCTTCTTCACGGCTGAGAGAGATCACCTCTTTAACTCTGTTTGAAAATTTAGCTTCCATTTAATTCCTTTCTGATTGTTTAATATACCTGTACGTATGTTACCGAATTTGTTTCAAAAACACAATCCTTTTGAAGATTGTTCATAATTTTTTTATAGAACTTAACAAAACCTTTTTTGCTTCAGGTCCCATACAAAACAAAAGATCGATAATACTCAGGTTAGGCTCAAAGTCTAAGCCAAAAAGTTGGGTATACGGAAAGGCTTGATAGTAATTTCTTTCGGTAAATGGCCTTGAGGGCATAATTTGCCCCCTTATGTCCAAATCCACTTGCTCCTCTGAGAGGTTTTCACAAACTGTCACCTTGCCTTTAAATTGCAATAACTTAAGACATATTGTCAGCATTTCTTGATTTAAACTCCACAAACTAGTATGTGTCTTCTCTAGAACAGGCTGCAGGTATGGAAAATAAAATTCAAAAAAAGGTGCCTTACCATAGGCAGATTGGATTCCGCGTAAATGAATTTTCTGCCAATTCTGTCGATAATCTATCAATACTTTGTTTAAAGGAAGCCTTGGCCTCCGACCCTGAATCGGAACACTTAGGGTTTCCACTTTATTTGCCAACCTGATTTTTGCCCGGTTCAAATAAGATTGTCTCTGATAATACTCCTGAGGAGAAATCAAGATTTCATCCGCATCTAAGATTGCCACGAAGAACTCAATACAAGGAAGGAAATGTAAGTCTACAGCGACTCTTTTCATATTTTTCTTTAAAACTCTAAAAAAATCAATTTACGAATACCCAGCCTCAGATGACTATAAAATCTCCTCAACGTTTCCAAGTCCTTCACGAATAATCTCCATTTCATGACCAGTACAATCCAGGACTGTAGAACCTATATTTTGACCAAAACCTCCATGAATAACTACATCCACTAAATGCTCATATTTTTCAAAGATCAATTCAGGGTCTGTGCTGTACTCTAAAACCTCATCCTCATCTCTTATGGAAGTAGATAACAAAGGTTGACCTAATTCCTCCACCAGCATTCTTGGAACTTTATGGTCGGGCACACGAATCCCCACGGTTTTTTTCTTGCTGTGAAGAATTTTTGGAACCTGGGTATTAGCTTCCAAAATAAAGGTATAAGGTCCTGGCAATGCCTTTTTCATCATTTTAAACACCGGTTTGGTAATGACTCGGGTGTAATGAGAAATGGTACTTAAATCGGCACATACAAATGAGAAATTGTGCTTTCTAGGATTAATACCTTTAATCCTACAAATCCTCTCTACAGCTCTGGTGTTGGTGATATCACAGCCGAGTCCATAAACCGTATCCGTAGGATAGATCACAACTGCCCCATCTCTCAAAAGAGCAGCTATTTCCCGAATCTTTTTAGGATCAGGGTTTTCTTCATACAATCGAATAAGCTCCGCAGCCATGATTTTAATTTTTCTGATTAATCTTTAAAAGGCCATTTTACTAAAACTTCCTTATAAATGGGAATATCAGCAGGTGCCCATTGGAAGCTTTCCAATTCACCTATATTAACCCATCGAACCTCCTCATGCTCCGTCAATTTAATTTCTCCTGAAATCCAAGAGCAAAGAAAAGGCATCAATTCTATTACTTTTTCCTGAGAAATTTGAAATCTTGAAGAAGAAAGTCTTGTACCAACTTCCACTTTGATATGTAACTCTTCCAAAATCTCCCTTTTCAAGCATTCTTCAGCAAGCTCATCAGGTTCGACTTTCCCTCCTGGAAACTCCCAAAACCCTGCCAAATCCATTTTATCAGATCTTTTAGTAATTAAAATCTTTCCATTATGGATAATAATAGCACAAGTTACGGCGATGGTTTTCATATAGATAAAGATAATCGATAGCAAAAGAACGTAAAGTGAAAAGTCCCGTGTAATCTCAGGGAACTTATTTTTTCCTATTTTTGAATCCGTATGCGTAGCGATAAGAAAAACAAAATATTTCTAGTCTTGATCATTTCCTTCTCGGTCTTGGCTATTTCTATGTCCTTTTACTTTTATCAAGTGTTTTTTAGCCCAAACACTTTGATAGAATCTAGCGAAAATTACACCTTAAAAATACCAAGCAATAGCACATTTAAAGGAGTAACAGATCGCTTGTATAAAGATCAGGTCATTAATGATGCAGTGAGCTTTTCTTTTGTTTCCAAAGTACTAGGCTATCAAGAGGCAGTCAAACCTGGATTGTATATCGTCAAACCACAAATGACCAATTTAGAATTGGTTCGCCTTCTTCGCTCAGGAGACCAAACGCCTGTTAGAATCACTTTCAACAATATCCGGACGAAAGAGGATCTAGCAGAACGCATCACCAACAATCTTGAAATGAATGAAGATCAGTTTCTGGAATTAATTCAGGACTCAGTATATATCCGAAAGTTTGATTTTAATGAAGAAACCATCATGAGTATGTTCATTCCGAATACTTATGAGGTTTGGTGGAACACCAGTCCAGAAGCACTTTTTGATCGAATGCATAAGGAATATCAGGCTTTTTGGACGGATGAAAGAAAAGCAAAGGCAAACGCATTAGGCCTTTCTCCCAAAGAGGTTAGCACTCTAGCTTCCATAGTCCAATCGGAAAGCCAAAAATCGGATGAGCGCCCAAAAATTGCCGGAGTTTACCTCAACCGATTAAATTTAAATATGCCTCTTCAGGCAGATCCAACATTGGTTTTCGCATTAGGTGATTTCACCATCAAAAGAGTTCTGAACGTCCATAAGGAAATCGAAAGTCCTTACAACACTTACAAATATCCAGGGCTTCCTCCAGGACCAATCAACCTTCCTGATATTAATTCTTTAGAAGCAGTGTTAAACCCCCAAGACCATAACTATCTTTATTTCTGTGCCAAGGAGGATTTTTCAGGCTATCATGCTTTTGCTACCAATTTAGCTCAGCATAATGCCAATGCAAGGAGATATCAAGCAGCGCTAAATGCTGCAAAAATATACTAACCATGTACCAGTCAGAAACTCAAATTCGGGTAAGATATGCCGAGACAGACCAGATGAGTTATGTCTACTATGGTAATTATGCCATGTATTTTGAAGTGGGAAGAGTGGAAGCGATGCGAAACATTGGTTTCAGCTATAAGGAAATGGAGGATGACGGTGTGATGATGCCAGTACTGGAAAGCCATTACCAGTATTTCAAGCCGGGCAAATACGATGAAACATTAACTATCAAAACTACCATCCCTGAACTTCCTGGCGTACGCATAAAATTTGAATACGAAGTCTATAATCCAAATCAAGAATTAATCACCAAAGGTTGGACAACCTTAGCCTTTCTGAAAAAAGACAGCCACGTTCCGACGAGACCTCCGCAGAATTTATTAGCTTTATTGAAACCGTATTTTTAGAATCAAGTAGCTTGTGGTCAAGGAAAAGATTGAATTATTCCGACAACGTCTGGAAAATAAAGCGAAGTATTTTAAAAAAGTCCATTTTGGCGATCCTGACAAAAACGTATATGATGTCGGAAGGATATTTATACAGCAGCTTCAAAAAGACGATATTGTAGAAAGAGCAGGTTCTGTGGCCTTTAGCTTTACCCTTGCCCTTTTCCCTTTGATTCTTTTTCTATTGAATATTATCCCTTACCTGCAGGATTTTATTCCCATTGTTACCACCCAAAACATTCTGACTTTTATCCAGGAAATGCTTCCCGGAGAACTTTACGCTCAGGCTGAAACCACCATCATGGATATTGTCTCTAGACCCAGACAAAGCTTAATCTCCTTGGGTTTCTTCTTCGCCTTGTTTTCCTCCACTCAAGGCGTGGTTTCAATGATGAACTCCTTTAACTCCGTATACCAAACCAAAGAAAATCGAGGCTTCTTTCAAACCAGAGCGATAGCAGCAAGTATCGTTTTTATCCTAGTCCTTACAATTTTTGCTGCCAGTGCTGTAATGATCATCGGTGGTGTAATCATTCGAAGGCTGGATGAATTGCAGCTTTTTAATTCTGACTTCATGATCTTTCTTTTTTCCACCTTGAAGTTTATGGTACTCCTCTTTATGTTTTATATCACCACCGCATTTATTTTTCGCTTTGCGCCAGCTGTCCACGACAAATGGAGGTTTTTTTCTACCGGAGCAAGATTAGGAGGACTTTTGATTACCCTTGGGTTTTATGGCTTCACATTTTACCTAAACAACTTTGCCAGCTACAACAAACTTTATGGATCCATCGGTACCTTAATCGCTTTGATGCTTTGGCTTCTAATCACATCATTAATCGTATTGGTATGCTTTGAGGTCAATGTGAGTCTGGACTTAGTAGAGGAGGATAAGAAGCTGCGAGAATTCGAGGAGGAGGAGAAATACATTCCTGTAGCGAAGAATGACAACGATTAATTACCTCAGAAATAAGTCTTTATAATTGATTTTCCAACCTTGTACATGCTATCTTTAGCAAATATAGGTTTCCTATTACCCACCAAACCAAAGCCTTATGAAATTTCTAAAATTTCCAATTCCACTGTTTTGCATTTCTTTTATGATGTTCTCTCTGAGTAGCTGTGAACAAGAAAAAGAAGCTACTGATGATACCGATGCACTCAATGCATGGTTTGATGAAGAATATGAAGAATACCTTCAAATGAGCCCTCTGCAATTGACAGCTCAAGGCAGGAAGGATCATTACTCAGAAATTGATGATATGAGTGAATCTGCCGAAAAGGAAAAATTGGATTGGTTGAAAGCTAGCGTCGAGGAGATGAATGAAAAATTCTCTTATGATCAAATCAATCATGAAGCTCAGCTATCCTGGAATTTATGGGAATACCAATATGAGCAGGCAAAAACCGCATGGGAATTCCGAAACTCAGGTTACATGTTTAATCAGATGACCGGAATGCACACTAACCTTCCCAATATGCTGATCAATTATCATAAGGTGGATTCTTTAGAAGATATGGAAGCTTTGATTTCCAGATATGCAGAATTAGGAAGAGCTATGAATCAGCTTTTGGAAAGGGCCAAAGTTCAGACAGCAGCTGGATATAAACCACCTAAATTTGCTTACGAATATGTGATCACCCAATCCGAAAATTTGATTTCGGGACAACCATTTGATAGTTCTGAAATGGATGCACCATTATGGAGTGATGCCATTTCCAAGATTGATAAGCTTCAAGAAGAAGAGTTAATCAATGCCGAGCAAGCTGAAGAACTGAAGGAGAAAGCAAAGCAAACCTTAATAGATTCATTTCAGCCTGCTTACCAAAACCTAGTTGTTTGGCTGAATGAGGAACTACCGACCCTTGAAGAGACACCAACTGGGCTTTCCAGACATCACGATGGTGAAGCATTCTATAATTTTAAATTAAATCAAGCCACCACCACTAATCTTACGGCTTCAGCAATTCATGAGATTGGATTGAAAGAAGTAGAGCGAATTCAAGCAGAAATGCTAGCCATCAAAGAGCAAGTTGGATTCGAAGGAGATTTAAAAGAGTTTTTCAAATTTGTCAATACAGACCCACAGTTTTTCTACCCAAATACCGACGAGGGAAGACAAGCTTATTTAGATGAATCCAGTGCCTTCTTAGACACCATTTCGCAAAAGCTTCCTGACTACTTTGGCATTCTTCCAAAAGCAGAGTTAGTGGTTAAACGTGTGGAGCCATTTCGAGAACAAGACGGAGCCCCTCAACATTACTCTCAGGGCACACCTGATGGAAGCAGACCTGGAACTTACTATGTTCACCTTTCTGATATGACTGCCATGCCTAAAACAACCATGGAGGGCGTTGCTTACCATGAAGGGATTCCTGGGCATCACATGCAGATTTCTATTCAACAAGAATTACAGGAAATCCCAAAATTCAGAACACAGTTCTTTTTCAATGCTTATGTAGAAGGTTGGGCCTTGTATTCTGAAGCCTTAGCAAAGGAAATGGGGCAGTACAAAAATCCCTATTACGACTTCGGCAGATTAGTCAATGAAATATGGAGAGCCATCCGATTGGTTACTGACACTGGATTGCATTCCAAAGGTTGGACAGAAGCTCAAGCCATTGCGTATTTCAAGGACAACTCCTCTATTGCTGACGGAGCAATTCAGGCTGAGGTGAGAAGATATATGGTAATGCCAGGCCAAGCCACCGGATATAAGATCGGAATGCTCAAGATTCAGGAGTTGAGAAGCAAAGCTGAAAGCGAATTGGGAGATAAGTTTGATATTAAGAAATTTCACGACCTAGTATTAGGTCAAGGAGCCTTGCCTTTGAATCTATTGGAGGAAGAAGTAGACCTTTGGATCAGCAAATCGTTGGGTTCCGAATAAGATATTTTGATTTCGTTGAAAAATTAATCCCAAAAGAATCAGGGGCTTAGAATAAAATTGAAATAAGGGCTTTGCAAAAGTTGACATTTATAATACCTTTGCAATCCAAATCAGGGGAAATAATCCTGATTTAGACCTAGAGGAGTGGCAGAGTGGTCGAATGCGGCGGTCTTGAAAACCGTTGTACCGCGAGGTACCGGGGGTTCGAATCCCTCCTCCTCTGCAAAAGAAAAGCCTTTCCGTGATCGGAAAGGCTTTTTTGCGTTTAGTTGCTCAAGCTTGCTTGATTCAACTAATCAGTAAAAATGCCTGTGCGAACGAAGAGAGCAGGCTTTTCTTTTGTAACTCCCCTCAAAACGGGATCGACGAAGTCAATCCCTCTATTTTTAAAAAATAAAAAAATAGCTTGGGTTTTTTCATTTCGAGTCGTCGGGGCTACCCGCTACCTGGCCCATCGCTAAAACAGTCCACTGGACTGTTTATTTACGCTCTGTCCTCTCCTCCTCTGCTAAACAACCCTTTTAGAGAATCGGAAATTATCTCAGGTTTAAAGCTTTGCTTGAGCGAATAGTTCAACAAAAAAAGCCGAAAGAAGCGAGGTGGGTTTTGCTTGTACCATATTCCCCAAAAGGGATCGACGAAGTCAATCCCTCTTTTTTTAAAAAATAGAAAAATTGCTTGGTTTTTTTCATTTCAAGTCGTTGGGGCTACCCGCTACCTGGCCCATCGCTAAAACGGTCCACTGGACTGTTTATTTACGCTCTGTCCTCTCCTACTCTGCATCAAGCCTGATATTGAAATTGTAAGTCTTTTCTTATCGCTTTAAACCAGTTTTTTTTAACTTTAATTAACTACAAATAAAATGAAACTTTTTAGTGTCTTTTTCTTCTGTCTACTAATTCTAATCTCATCTTGTTCTAGTGAAGATCCAAAACCAAAAAGACAAAATTGTTCACTGTCATCGTTAGAAGTAAAATATGATAGTGAAGGAGAAGTATTTGATGAGACAAATAACTACCCTATTATGATTGATTCAGAGGGCAAAATTACCCAAGGGTATTTTTGGGAGGATCAAATTGTTTCATTCAGCTATTCACCTACTGAAATCTTAGCCACTACAAAGGGAAAATCAGTTAAATACTACCTAAATGATTCCAACCTAATTTACAGGGCTGAACTCGATCAATCCGGTTCTCTCATAACTTTAACTTTTGAATATAGTGAAGATGAAAAGCTTATTAGGATTAATAATAAGTCTAATAACATTGAAGTTAAAATTGGCTATGAAAATGGAAATTTCACGGTATTTGAAAGTGAAACACCTTTAGAATACAGCAGTGATGAACCCTATATAAATACAATGATTTTAAAACATACTCCATTCTACTTTGCAAACACTATGGTCTTAGCTAGCGAAATAAAAGGCTGTAACATACTTTATGGACAAGGGTATTTCGGTAAGCTTCCTCAAAATAGAATAATTAGTTTAAGAATAAATACAGGTGCACAAACTTATCCTGCAAATAAATTTTATGCTTTCTCCTATAATTTTGATGAAAATGGCAAATTGACTTCAGTAATAGATAGTCATTCTTTTTATTCTAATGGTCGGAATGTCACTAGAATATGGGAGTATAATTACAGTTATCAATGTGAATAATTAAAACAAAGGTTCAGTATGCACCATATTCAAACTAGAACCACCTTAAATCCCCATTTAATAGAAGATTTAATATAATGATGTTGCAAGCGAAATTTTAAGGTTAATCATTCAAAGTAATTAATATAGGTTTGAACCATAACTTTGGGTAAAAGATGTCAATTAAGAATATATGGGACTATTCAAAATTCATTTATGAATTAAAATATTTGCAAGCGAACTCTAAAACCTCAAATAGAAAATAAACACTAGTGATTAAGCTTATCATTTATCAAGTTTAACAACAGCAAAGTTCAAAACCCACTCTCATCTTGATTTAGCCCAATACTGAAAAATGTTAGTCTTTTTCTTTTTTAGAATCGATTTACGTCGAATTTTTCTCTAAATACTGAATCTTATTTTCTATACCCACCCTCAGCATAGTCTGAGACAATACCAGAATTTGGAGTTTTACAATTCTCTGGGTAATCATAAAAAATTATACATTCAGGTAATCCATTTTCAAACAACACACGCACCCAACCTTGGCTATTCCCCATAAATCCTGAAAACTTATAATTGGCTTGAATAATTTTAGGCCTTCCTGACTGATCTTTACTTTGAATAGCTACATCGGATATGCTGCCAGCCTGATACTTATTAAAGACCCAAGTTCTCGCTTGGTCTTTGACAAGGTTATCTAATAGTTTAGTAAAATCCTGAGCTCCAGTGGGTCCACCAGACTCTTTCATTTGCTGATATTTGCTTACTCCTTCCAGTCGATCAGACTCCTGATTCAGGGCATAATTCATAAGATTTCTTTCAAACTGCTTTAAGGCTTCAGATTCACAAGGATTCAGAATAAAAAACCTCTCCATGTCCCCCAATAGGCCTTTTGACTTATGGACCATATCTAATGAATTGCCTATAGAGTTTGGGTCAGATAACATTTCCAAAGTTTTAGGAAAAAAATCAGATGCTTGCTCCTTCTCTAATCTCAATTGAGCAGCATACAATTCAGGGTCAGCAAAAATTCCACTCCCCACTCGTTCATATTCCACACAAACCCGACTTGTTTCCATTCCATTTTGGGTGGTCACTTCTTCGGTCACACAGATGAGATCCATGATCTCCACTTTATTTTCCGGCAGTTGATCAGGACAGGTCGCACCAAAAGTCCTCAAATACTTAGAGTAAATCATTAAAAAAAGTTGGTCCTCTCTCGCTAATTCTACATGCTCGAAATGACCACGATAGATATAATCATAGAACTCCGCGAAATACAATCCATCGGTATTCAATTCCTCAATAAGAAATGGGGCATCAGAGGTTTTAAAAGGAACGGAATTTACTGATGTCGCTGAAACCAAACCCACCAGAAAAATACTGAGAAAAGAAATTTTCTTAATTAATAACATATGCTTGAAAAATATTCGATGCTTTAAACAATTAAATAATCACCATAATTTGAAAAATTGTCTTTTTTAATGCAAATTTTTATTTATAAAACACATTTTAAACTGTAATAAAAAAAATATTTTGGTTTCTCTCATACCTTAAAAAGATGAAATCAGAGTAGTTCTTCTTCCTAAATCATCAAATACCTTTATCACATTCACAGAGACTTTTTTTAAATGTATTCACGCTTATCAATAGCCATATTTCCCCAGCGTTAAGCAAAACCCGCATTCATCTCAAAATATTACCAGCCCAATAAACTAAAATCCTATTTTTCCAAACAAAATCTTAAAACAGGTTAATCCTTCATTACTTTTCTGGATTTTGAATTAATGATAATATAACTGCCTTATCTCCCCTTCCATTGCCACACTCAATACTTTTGTGAAGTAAATCATCATTACTTAATCTTTAATATTTATACTGATTATTTAATGATTCACTAACACTTTACGCAAAATTTTAAACTAAACACAATTTTAGCATGAAAAAAACTTTTACGTTTTTTACTTTATTGATGCTTTTAAGCCCCGGCTTTTTGCTTGCACAAGTCCAAGTAAAGGGGAAAGTATCTGATGAAACAGGAGAAGGACTTCCTGGAGTTACGGTTTTGGTGAAAGGCACCACCAAAGGAACGATTGCAGATTTTGAAGGAAACTACACGATTAGTGCAGACGAAAACGCTGTGCTAGTTTTTAGTTTTATTGGCTTCGAAACTAAGGAGGAAGCTATCAATGGTAGAAGTATTATCAACCTCACATTAAATGAGGACAGCAGATCATTGGATGAAGTGGTTGTTACGGCTATTGGTATCAAGCAACAGAAGAAAAAGCTCGGGTATGCGACACAGGAAGTTCCGATGGATGTGGTAGGAGAAGCCTCTACATTAAATTTGGGTAATGCGCTTACTGGACAGATTGCCGGCTTGACAGTCAATAACCCAACTGGAATGTTTCAGTCACCATCTTTTAGCCTTAGAGGCAAAAGCCCATTGATTGTTTTAGATGGTATTCCTGTAGAAACAGATCTATTTGACATCTCTCCTGAAGACATTGAGAGTATCAACGTGCTAAAAGGAGGTTCAGCCTCCGCACTTTACGGTTCCAGAGGAAAAAATGGAGCTATCTTAATCACCAGAAAAAATGCTTCAAAAGAAGGATTAACAATCACTGCCACTACCAATAATATGGTGACTGCAGGTTTTACTGTTTTTCCAGAAACTCAAACTGAATATGGTAATGGGTCAAATGGTCAATATGAATTCTGGGATGGTGCTGACGGAGGTATTTCTGATGGAGATATGATTTGGGGGCCTAAATTCGAACCCGGAGTGATGGTTCCGCAGTGGAATAGCCCCATTCGAGATAAAGTAACTGGAGAAGAAATCGAATGGTATGGAAATGTAGCTGGGACTGTCTATGATGATAAATCAAGATATGAAAGAGTTCCTACCCCATGGGTGAGACATGACAACTTAAAGGATTTTATCAGAACTGGTGTGGTAACAAAAAATGACCTTTCTATTGCCTACCAAGGAGAGAAAGCCCAATTCCGATTCTCCGCTAATTATGCTTTTCAAAGAGGCCAAGTGCCCAACACCTCTGTGAATACAGGCGGATTTAACTTCAACTCTTCTTTCAAACTGAGTGAAAAACTTCAGTTAGATGCGACTTTAAGTTATAACAAGGTTTATTCTCCAAATTATCCACGATATGGATATGGGCCAAAAAACCACATGTATACTATCCTTGTTTGGATGGGTGATGATGTCAATGGTCAAGACCTTAAAGACCATATGTACGTCCCAGGATTAGAGGGCTACAGACAGGCTAATTACAATTACGCTTGGTACAACAATGTGTATTTTGCTGCTTACGAATTAAACCAAGTTTACAATAGAAATGTCGTAGATGGAAAATTGAAATTGAAGTATCAATTCTCTCCAAATTTCTATGTTCAGGGTAGAGTATCCGCCAGACAAAAGGGGCTTTTTGAGGATATGCAAAGTCCTAAATCCTATATGAATTACGGGGACTCCAGAAATGGTGATTATAAATTTTGGAATAACGAACAACTGAACCTTGACACTGATTTTCTTGCTGCATATTCCAAAGATTTTAATGAAACTATTGGAATATCAGTTAATGCTGGAGCCTCCACATTCTACAGAAGTTATAAGCAGGATTACTCCTCCTCAGATGGCTTGATTGTCCCTTATGTATACAGTCTTAATAACACTCAAGGACCTGTTCAAGCAACAAACTATGTTGAAGACAAGGAAATTAGATCAGTTTATGGATCAGCAGGTATTGATCTTTGGAAGTCAATCTTCTTAAACTTTACGGCTAGAAATGACTGGTCTTCCACACTCCCTAAACTGAATAATTCTTACTTCTACCCTTCTGCTTCAGTGAGTGCAATTGTATCGGAATTCATTACCATGCCTAAAGCAATTGATTTTATCAAGGTTTATGGTTCTTGGTCTGAAGTATCCAGTGACTTGAATCCCTACAGTATTTATTCAACTTACAACAAAGGCGTAACCTATGGATCTATTCCATCTGTAAATTACCCTTCCAGCTTGGTGAACTCCGAGATTATGCCTCAGAAGTCTACCACTTTTGAAGCTGGTTTATCTACTTCCTTTGCCCAAAGAAGACTTAGCTTAGAAGGTACTTACTATAGAATTCTAGATGAGAATCAAATCATTGATTTGAATATTTCAGAGGCTTCTGGCTTCAATTCGAGAAAAGTCAATGGTAATGAATATACCACTCATGGTTTTGAGGTAATGCTTAACTATGCTGCCATTAAGAGAGAGAAATTCTCATGGAATATCGGAGCAAACTGGACAAAATTCACCAGAAGCATTACAGACATCTATGGAGGAGCTGAAAAATATGGCAACCTCAAGGAAGGTGATAGAGCGGATAGTTATTACGCGACCGTATGGCAAAAAAGTGCTGATGGGCAATTAATTCTAGATGCCAACACAGGAATGCCAACTAGAGATCCATTTCCTACCAAAATCGGGCACTTGGATCCTTCATGGAGATTCGGAATCCAAAACCAATTCAACATCAACAAATTTAGAATTGCGATGGATGTAGATGGAGCCTGGGGTGGTTTAATCAGATCCCTAACCATTGAAAAAATGTGGTGGGGTGGAAAACATCCTAATTCTACTCTATATCGTGATGAAGAGTATGCTGCGGGTCAACCAATTTATGTTCCAGATGGTGTAGTAGTAACCGGTGGTGAGCTAGTTCGTGACGTAGACGGAAATATCATTTCTGATTCTCGTGAATACACTGATAATACCACTGCAGTTAGCTGGCAGACTTGGTCACAAAACTATCCTTATAGAGCCCAAGTGACAGAAGACGAAAGCGAAATTTTTGCTAATGTTTATGATCGCTCATTCTTAAAATTAAGAAGGCTTTCTGTGACTTATGATTTGATGAATGTCATTCCCTCCAAAAGGTTTAAAAATCTGGATCTGACAGTATACGGGTACAATTTATTTGTAATAAAGAATCTTCCTTACCTAGACCCTGACTTTGGAAACGACAACAACTTGCAAGATCCATCTTCCAGGTATGTAGGAATGACTTTAAAAGCTGTTTTTTAATAGATTTTGGCTATTCAAATAATTGAAAAAATGAAAAATAATATATTAATACTATTCCTTTCCTTGGTGTTACTTTCTTGCTCTGATTTGGAGGAAATGAACATCAACCCGAATCTCCCTACTGAAACACACCCTCAGCTTTTGTTAACCAATGTAGAGTGGGACGTGTTCAGATCGTATAGCGGAACTTCTCCCTTATATGCCCAAAAAATGCTGGTACAAACGGATGGAGAAAACTCCAACCAATACTACAAATGGGACCGAGGTAGTTTTGGAGCATACTCCACATTGAGAAATGTAACCAAGATGATAGAAGAAGCAGAAAGAATTAACGAACCCGCTTACATTGCTTTGGGGAAATTCTTTAGAAGCTACTATTTCTATAACCTGACTTTAACGTTTGGCGATATCCCCTATTCTTCAGCATTAAAAGGTGAAACCGAACAAAATTATAGCCCGGTTTATGATGATCAAAGTGCAGTTTTCGAAAGCATTTTGATGGAGCTGAAAGAAGCAGATGATATTCTTTCGAGCCTAAATACCATCATTGCAGGAGACATCATTTACAATGGAAACGTGCAATCTTGGAGAAAATTAATCAATGCTTTTAGACTAAAAGTTTTGATCACACTTTCTCCTAAATCCGGAGAGGTGGATTTTAGTGAGTTCAACTCCATTTATACCAACAGCCCCTTGATGGAAAGTGAAGAAGAAAGTGGTCAGCTTGTTTTCTTAGATCAGCAAAACAACCGTTATCCTGATTTCAACAGTAGTGGATTCAGCTCCGGAATGTACATGGACTCCACCTTCATTCAGAGGCTTCAAGAGAGAAAAGATCCTAGATTATTTATTTACTCTACTCAGACAAGAAATGCCAAAGAAGCAGGAAAAGCTATCAATGACTTTTCAGCCTACGAAGGTGGGGACCCTGCCGCTCCTTATGGTGAGGTTAATGAAAAGGCTGCAAGAGGAGACGTTTCAAAAGTCAATGATAGATACCATAGAGATCCGGTTAATGAGCCTTACAAGTTATTAGGCTATTCAGAGCAGCAATTGATTCTAGCTGAAGCTGCAGTCCGTGGCTGGATCAATGCTGATGCTGAAATGCTTTATAAAGAAGGTGTTATGGGATCCTTCAGGTTTTACGAAATGTATTCTGAAGAGTACAGCATGTACGTAAGCCCAGAAGCAGCAAGTAACTATCTTCAAGAGCCACTGAATGACTTTTCTATGGCGAGCTCAGATGAAGAAAAAATCGAACTGATCATCATGCAAAAATACCTTCAGTCTTTCTTCCAAATGAAATGGTCAGGATTCTACGATCACTTAAGAACTGGATTCCCATCCTTCAGAAGACCTACAGGTGTTACTATTCCATACAGATGGATTTACCCACAATCTGAATACAATTACAACACAGAAAATGTGAGTTCAGCAATAGAGAAACAATTTGGTTCTGGAAACGATGACATCCACGAGATGCCTTGGTGGCTGAAATAACCATTAATACTTATAAAAATAGGGCTTCCATAAAATAATGGAAGCCCTATTTTGTTTAGGACAAAGAAACCAAACGTCCCCTATAAGCTTAGGCATTTTTTCAATAGTTTATTCGCCCGTTTATCAAAAATACCCCCTCAAAAACTGAATGAATCACTTCAATGTAAGGCGAAAAGATATCCAAACGTCTATATTTGAAGGTTAGAAAATTAGCATTAAAATATTACAGTAACCCGATTCCATTTTAGCATGACTAAAATAAAAATTCCATTTGCAAGCATTTTGGCCTTTACAGCCCTATTCGGATGCTCCAAATACAAGCCTTCTACCACAGTTGATATAGCTGAACTTAAGGAATATTATACTCCAGCCGGATTTGACCCTAGCTCAGTAATAACTGATAGTACTTCATTGAATATTACTACCATTGCTGGATCTGACATTGTCCCAAGCCCTGCTTGTTTGGCGGTAAGCCCACAAGGAGAAATTTTCGTCGGCGTGGACATGATGGGATCGTTGGGAAAAGAACCTGGAAAAGGCAGCATCGTCAAGCTGATAGATAAGGATAATGATGGCGTTTACGAGACCCATACAGAATTTGCAAAAGCAGATAATCCGAGAGGTATCATGCCTGTGGGAGATCAAGTGTTTGTGCTTCACACTGTCTTCAATGAAACAACTGGTGAGGCAGACAGAATGGACTTGGTGGAGTTTGTAGATAAAGACAATGATGGAGTAGCAGATGGTCCGTCTATTCCGCTAATCAAGAACATTTGTTCACCTGCCTCTCTTAGAAGTAGAGGTACTGACCATGCCACAAACGGTATCCGAATGGGAATCGATGGTTGGATTTATGTAGCAGTTGGGGACTTTGGTTTTCATGAAGCAGAAGATAGATCTGGCAAAAAAATGACCATGCTAGGCGGAGGAATTGTCAGAGTTAGACCTGATGGAACCGAAATGGAAGTCTATGCTCATGGAACCAGAAATATCTATGACGTTGCCATCGACCCCTTCATGAATATTTATACTCGAGGTAATACCAATGACGGTGGGGGCTGGAATATTAGGTTTATCCACTACGTTCAAAGTGGTGAATATGGATACCCAAGCTTATTCAAAAATTTCACAGATGAAATCATTCCTGCTCTTGCAGACCTTGGTGGAGGTTCTGGAACTGGAAGCTACTTTATGGATGATGATAGATGGCCTACAGAATACAATCATGTTCCTATGATGTCTGACTGGGGTAAAAGCGAATTATTTATCCACCGTGTCACGATGGATGGGCCAGGCTTTACACAGGAAGATGAAAACTTCATCAAACTTTCTCAGATCACCGATGTAGATGTAGATGGATCAGGAAGAATGTACTTGGCTGCATGGGATGGAGCTGGCTATAGAGGTAGCCCAGACAAAGGATATGTAGTAAAAGTTTTGCCAAATGATTTCGAATATGAAGCTTTCCCTGATTTAAAGGCTGCCTCAGTAGAAGCATTAGGAGAACTTTTGAAAGCAGGTAATTCAGTGACAAGATTCCACGCACAACAAGAACTTTTGAAAAGACCTGCCGATGAAGCAGCAATGGCAGCATTAAACATTGCTCAAGATCAATCACTACCCTTGCAAAATCGTGTAGCAGGTATTTATACCTATGCTCAGATAGCGTGTGAAAGCGGAGTGGAGTCTTTGTTAAAACTTAGCGAAGAAGATAAGATTCGGGAATTTGCTTTGAGAGCATTAACAGATAGAAAATCTTGCCTTGGAAGTGTTCCTGTGGAGCCTTACTTAGCAGCAGTTCATGATGCCAACCCGAGAGTTCAGGCAGCTGCAATTGTTGGATTAGGAAGATTAGGCAAACTGGATGCAGCAGAAAAACTTTTAGAAATCCAAGTTCCTTCTTCGGCTAAAATTCCTGCTCCAGGAACTGAAGGTCCTCATGCAACTCCAAACTCAGATATCATTTTATCTCACTTAGCAGTAAAATCTCTTGTTGAATTAGACGCTGTAGATGCAGCTGTAAATGCAATTGATACCAATCCGAAATTGGCTCTGTGGACTTTGAGATATATGCATGATCCTAAAGCGGTAGAAGGATTGATGAATGCTTATGAGTCAAGTAGCGATCAAGAGCTAAAAGATGAGATTTTAACTACTCTTTCCAGATTGTATATGGAAGAAGCTCCATATGACGGAAGCTGGTGGTGGAGCACTCGACCAGATACACATGGACCCTATTACAAGGGAATCACATGGGAATCTTCTGAAAAAATCAAGAGTTTCTTGGTTCAGGAGTATGAAAACTCCAACCCATCGAAGAAAAATTTCTTTGCGGGCCTAAATGATCGTCACAGAATGGAGATCTCAGAATTGGGCACAGTATCTGAAGAATTAATCGTGGAAGAAGATCCTAATGTGGATTTAGATGCGATTAAAAACAAAAAAGGACAAGTGGGTGAGGCTTCCATTGAAGATGTGATCTTGGCCGTTGCCGATATCAAGGGAGATCCTGTAAAAGGTAAAGCCCTATTCACAAGTCAGGGTTGTATTGCTTGCCATAGCATAGAAAAAGGACAGGTAATGAAAGGTCCTTTCATGGGTCAAATCGGGTCTATCATGAACCGTGATCAAATTACTGAATCCATCATGAAGCCAAATGCTTCAATTTCTCAAGGCTTCGCCTCTTTCATGATCCAAACCAATGACGATAAATCTTACATGGGCTTTATCACAGCTGAATCTGCTGATGAATTGACTTTAAGAGATATCACAGGAAAGGCAACCACTTTAGAAAAGAAAAACATCAAAAGCCGAAAAGAACTGGAAAACTCAATAATGCCAGCAGGCTTAGCAAATTCACTTTCTTTTGAAGAACTCGCTTCTTTAGTGACTTACCTTCAGCAGCAGAAATAAAGCGTATTAACGCAACCTTAAACTCAAAGCACAAATCGACAATTGTTGGTTTGTGCTTTTTTCTTGCAAAAAAAAGCTGACAAAGATCATCTCAAGGTCTGATCAATACCAGACCGAAAAACACCTTTTGAGCTTGTATCACTTGTACATTTGAAGCTTCAACTCAGAAGGAATAACATGATCCAAGCAACATCTCCCCATTCTTTCCATATCCCAGTGATGGGATTGGGATTTACTGTTGACAGCCCTATAAAAGTGGCTCAATATGGTATTTCAAGTGTGATATCCATTATGGATGACCACCTATTGGAAGACATGCGGAAAATCTATTCAGATAAATTCAACTTCCCTTTTCAATCTATTTCTGAAAAAGAGGATGACTATCGTGCTAAGCGAATTACAGCATTTCTAAATCTGACCAAGGATATCGTTGATCAACAAATCCTGGAGATTCATCATAAGGGATTGGAGAATCCAGCTCTTTTACAAAATTACATTGAACTACTCCCCAAAAGCCACCCCTTAAATGAGCTATACCAAGATTTTGTGAAGTCTCCGGCTGATCTTAAACGTAAGAAGTTTGAAAGCCTTATCAAGTGGATCCAACCGGGAGCCATCGATGTCAATATCATGACCAAGGTGGATAAATTAAATTATGATAAAAACGGCTCCACTTTACCTCGTGAATTCTCTGATGCTCTTTCTGCATTAAGGGGTTTTGCAAAAAGTAAGCTGAATAGTTCTGTAGTGTTCTCAGCAGGCCTAAACCCTGCTTTATACAGTTATGCAGAGCAATTTGAATCCTTTTTCCCAATAGACGGTAAACCTGCCCAAAAGAAAATCATATTAAAAGTTTCGGACTATCGTTCTGCTTTGATTCAGGGAAAATTCCTTGCGAAAAAAGGGCTTTGGGTTTCTGAATTTAGGATAGAATCCGGACTGAACTGTGGAGGCCATGCTTTTGCTACAGACGGCTTTCTGATCGGCCCCATACTGGAGGAATTCAAATCAAAAAAAGAAGAATTAAAAAACAGCCTATCTGAGGTCTACCAAAAAGCAATTTCAGAAAAAGGTCTTTCTTTTCCAGAGCAGCTGGCCCAATTTAAAATCACTTACCAAGGAGGAATTGGAAACGCTCAAGAAGACAGCTTCTTGAGAAATTATTATCAATTAGATGGAACCGGTTGGGGAAGTCCTTTCCTGCTGGTTCCTGAAGCAACTTCAGTGGATGAAGACACTTTACATAGGTTATTGAAAGCTAAGAAATCTGACTTTTACCTTAGCCATGCTTCCCCTTTGGGCGTTCCATTTAACAATCTTAGAAACAGTAGTGGAGAGCAGCAGCGAAAAGAAAGACTAGAGAAAAACAGGCCAGGTAGTCCATGCTATAAGAAGTTCTTATCATTCAGCACTGAATTTACAGAGAAACCTATTTGCACCGCCTCCAGACAGTATCAAAACCTTAAAAACAAGCAACTGCAACAAGGTGAAATCAGCAAAAAGGAATGGAATGAGGTAGCTGAAAAAGACTGTCTTTGCGAAGGTTTAAGTGCTTCGGCTATCCTCTCCAGTGGAAATACCCCAAGACGAAACCTAAACGCTGTTACTATTTGCCCTGGTCCCAACTTGGCCTATTTTAAAGGGACATTTAGTCTCAAGGAAATGGCGGCACATATTTATGGGAAACTAAACCTGAATCTTGACTCTGATCGTCCGCATGTATTTGTGAAAGAAGCCCAGCTCTATGCAAGTCATTTAAAAAATGAATTTCAGAAATTCATTGCCAGTCCAAGCACAAAACAAGAAAATTACCTTGTCAAATTCCAAGAAAATCTAGAGATGGGAATTGATTACTACCAAAAGCTTTTGGCTTCATTTCAGTGGGAAACTGAAGAAATCATATTAAAAATGAAGGAGCAACTGGTAAGTATTCAAGAAGAACTCAAAGTATTGAAGCCTTCCTTGACATAATATACGCCTTAAGAAATAGTGGAAAAAGGTTATCTCCTTTTAGCTATTTGTCACATTGAGCGGAGTCGAATTGCAACTTTCTTAGGTTAAATTAGACTCCGACTTCCTACCTACCCTTAGGCAGGTGCGCTCAGTCTGACATAAACTAGCTATTTGAGATAGCCTATTTTTTTTATTCTTTGGTTTTCAAACCTGATAATATTTTAATAGTTGATTGGTTCAATAATCTCAAAAGATTACTTTAGAATTTGGATTTTTATCCGAATAAAATTGCCAAAAGCTAGCCCAAAATGAAAAAAACCACTTACCTATTCACCTTCCTTGTTTTACTCACTTTTTCATGTTCCCAACCAGATAAACAAGGAATTACAGATAAAGAATATGCTCGACTATCTGACGAACAAAAAAGATCAGTCACAAATGCTATCGATGGCATTGTAGTAGAAGATGATCGTCTGGAATTGACACTTTTTGCCTCTGAGCCTATGATGATTAATCCTACCAATATGGACATTGATGATCGTGGAAGAGTTTGGATTGCGGAGGCGTATAATTACAGAAGTCATTTAAATCCAAGAAATCCTACCAAGGCCGAAGGTGATCGGATTTTGATCATGGAAGACACCAATGGCGATGGTGTGGCCGATGAGTCCAAGGTTTTTTATCAGGGAAATGATATCAATGCAGCATTAGGCATCGCGGTATTGGGGGATAAAGTTTATGTATCGGTTAGTCCTTATGTGTATGTATTTACTGATGCAGATGGAGATGATGTTCCGGAGAAAAAAGAAATTCTTTTCGAAGGCGTGGGCGGAGTACAGCATGATCATGGCATGCACGCATTTACTTTTGGCCCTGACGGAAAGCTTTATTTCAACTATGGAAATGAGGGCAAAGGTATACATCATGCCGATGGCTCACCGATTTTGGATCCATTGGGTAGGCCTGTCAACAGTCAGACCCAACCCTATCGAGAAGGAATGGTTTTCAGAATGAATCCTGATGGATCAGATGTAGAAGTATTGGCTTGGAACTTCAGAAATAATTATGAGGTCGCTGTGGATAGCTATGGTCGAATGTGGCAGTCAGACAATGATGATGACGGTAATAGAGCTACTAGAATCAACTATGTCATGGATTTTGGGAATTATGGCTTCAAAGACGAGATCACAGGAGCTGATTGGCGAACCCGAAGGATCAATATGGAAGATTCCATTCCACTAAGGCATTGGCATTTAAATGACCCAGGTGTGGTTCCTAATATGTTGCAAACTTTTGCAGGTTCACCTACTGGAATTTTGGTGTACGAAGGAAATTTATTACCAGAAGATTATCAGGGGCAGATCATCCATTCGGATGCAGGTCCAAATATTGTAAGAGCATACATTCCATCTAAAGATGGAGCTGGTTTTACCGCTACGATCAAAAATTTAATGGATGGTAATTCCCGAGACAACTGGTTTAGACCATCAGATGTAACAGTCGCCCCAGATGGATCCTTATTTGTCTCGGACTGGTATGACCCGGGAGTTGGAGGCCATGCAATGGGCGATCAGGATAAAGGAAGAGTTTACAGACTAGCTCCAAAGGGAGTTGATTACAAAGTTTCAGCGCCTAATTATGATAATATTGAATCTTTGGTTCAGCTATTGCAAAATCCCAATCGAGCAACCCACTTCAAAGCATTTATGGCTTTAGTGGAAAAAGGAGACGCTGCCAAAGATGCTTTGGAAACATTGTTTACATCTTCACAAAACCCAAGAATGAAAGCTCGTGCTTTTTGGGTGTTGACAAAACTTCCAAATGGTAATGAATATATTCAAATGGCATCCACAGATGCTGATCCATTAATACGCGTTGCTGCAGTTAGGGCATCAAGAATCAATCAGTTAAACGACCCTGATTTCTTAATGAAAATGGCTGGAGATGAAGATATTCAAGTTCGAAGAGAAGTGGCCCTTGCTATCAGATATCAAAATAATGAAGATGTATGGCTGAAACTTGCTAATTCCTACCAGTCTGGCGACAGATGGTTTTTGGAAGCATTGGGAATCGCTGCCGATGGGTTTTGGGATGAATATCTAAGTGCCTATCTATCGGATTTGGATGAAACTTGGATGAAATCCCAGGAAGCAACAGATATTGTTTGGAGATCAAGAAGTTCTGAAACTCCAGAACTTTTAGGGAAAATTATTCTTTCTCAGCCTGGCAGAAATAATGAGAGATATTACAGAGCTCTGGACTTTCAGGAGCCAAGTAGTAAAACAAAAATCCTTAAATCTCTTCTCGCATCTGCACCAGAAGAGGATCAATTGATCATTTTAAGGCAGATAAATTTCGATGCATCTTCTCCTGACAGAGAGTTATTGGCTTTGGCAAAATCAACTGCAGGAAGTATTGCTGATAATAGAGACTTCCTTGATATCGTCAGAAAATATGAGATCAAAGACCAGAAAGAAAGGTTGAAGGAATTGGTTTATCAATCAGAAAACAACCAGCATTCACAAATGGCCGCCAATATTTATTCTTCCCTTTACGGAATAGAGGATATAAAAAAAGAGATTGATCAAGGTGACGAGGCCCAAACGATTACGGCAATCGAGAAGTTTGGAACCATTGACAACGAAAACATAGCGAAGTTATTGGCAGGATATTATACTGATGAATCAAATTCCACAGCCATCAGAACCGCTGCAATGGAAGCTGCCAGAGGATTCAATTCTGAGCCTTATTTATGGGAATTGGTGAAGGCAGATAAAGTTCCTGCAGACTTGCTTCCCATCGCACAAAAGATTCTGCTCTCTTCTTGGAATGGAAACCTTCGAGCTGAAGCAAATGCGTTTTTCGGGGATGCCGCCAATAGCGATTACGACTTATCAAAAATGCTTACTTCCAGTGGAAGCGTAGAAAACGGAAAAACCATTGCTTCTAACTATTGCCTGGCATGTCACAAAATCGGGGAAGAAGGAATCGATTTTGGCCCAGGCCTTTCGGAAATCGGAGATAAACTATCCAAAGAAGGATTATTCAACGCTATCATCAACCCTTCCGAAGGGATGGGCTTTGGGTATGAAACCCAGCTGGTAAAATTGAAAGACGGCACCGAATTTACTTGTATTGTCAATTCCAAAACTGAAAATGACCTGATCGTGAAACTGGTGGGAAGTAGTGAACAGAAAATTTATAAACTGGCGGATGTGGAAAGCGTCACCCAGCAGGATCTGTCCTTAATGCCAAAATTCCCACTTTCTGAAACAGAATTGGTCGATTTGGTCAGCTACTTGGAGACTTTGAGAAAGTAATTTGTTCCATTTCCCGAAAACTGATCCCAGCTTATGAAAATAGGCTGGGATTTTGTTTGATGATAAAAACCATAAATAAAACCTAAAAATCAATTTTTCATGAAAACTCAGGCTTTCCTTTTAATTCTACTTTTTGTCTATCAACAACAATCAGTTTTTGGACAAAAAAAGGAGTTTGCCTACAACTCCGAATCTCTTCAGGTCGAGCAAATTAGCCAAAACACCTTTCTACATATCAGCTACCTGAATACAGATGATTTTGGAAAAGTGGCATGCAATGGAATGATTGTCATCAATGAAGGTGAAGCTCTGGTTTTCGATACGCCTGCCAATGAGGAAGCCAGTCTGGAATTGATCAATTGGCTGGAAAAAGAGCAACAAGTGACAGTAAAAGGAGTCGTTGCCACTCATTTCCATTGGGATTGCTTAGGTGGGTTGGATGAATTTCATAGGAAGGGAATCCACTCCTATGCATCTGCTAAAACCATTGCTTTGGCAAAATCAGTTGGATATCCCGTTCCAGAAATAGACTTTAAAAAGAAATTGATTTTGGAAGCAGGAAGTATAAAAATCGTCAATCAATTTTTCGGAGAAGGGCATACAAAAGACAATTTCATTTCCTATGTCCCTGCAGACCAAGTCATTTTTGGAGGATGCATGATCAAGGCCATTGGTGCCGGAAAAGGCAATCTTGAAGATGCCAATCTTTCCGAATGGTCTGCAACGGTAGAAAAAGTAAAATCCGCTTTTCCGGATACTCAGATTGTAATTCCTGGCCATGGGAAAATTGGAGGAACGGAGTTATTGGATTATACAGCAGAGATGTTTGAGAAGAAGTGATTTAGCCGTTCTCTAATAAAATAAAACCTTATACAGAAATCACTTCCTGATTTTTTATTAGCGACATTCCTGAACTCAATTCAGGGATTGTTGTTTTATATCCAATTAAGATCTACAAAAATAATGGAATCACTAACAGGAAAAACAGCGCTGATCACTGGCGCAGGAAAAGGATTAGGTAAAGCAATCGCAATAGCTCTGGCCCAAGAAGGGGTACATCTTGCCATATTATCCAGAACTGAATCAGACTTATTGAAAGTCAAAGAGGAGGTAGCAGGAATTGATTCCTCCTTGAAAGTGGCAATCGCCGTGGCTGATCAGTCAGATTTCTCCAGCATCAAAACTGCAATCGCTTCTCTGACTTCAGAAGTTGGAGTTCCGGATATTTTGGTGAATAATGCCGGAACCGGCAAGTTTGGGAAATTCTTGGATCTCGATGTCAGCGAATGGGAACATATCGTGAAAGTCAATCTTTTTGGCGTTTACTATGTCATCCATGAAGTTCTGCCGGGAATGCTTGAAAGAAAATCAGGTGATATTGTGAACGTTTCCTCCACTGCTGGCCAAAAAGGAAATGCGATGACAAGTGCCTATAGTGCCTCCAAATTTGGACTAAACGGACTAACTGAATCACTCATGATGGAGGTTAGAAAATCGGATATCCGGGTGTTCAGCATGAGCCCAAGTACTGTGGCCACTGATTTGGCCATGGACAATAACTTGACTGATGGAAATCCGGATAAGGTATTGCAACCAGAAGATTTTGCCGAATTACTAATTGCGCATTTAAAACTGCCAAAACGCGCATTAGTGAAGGAAGTAGGGCTCTGGTCTACCAACCCATAATTCCATCTTAAATATTAACAAAAATGAACCTCTATAAATGCAACATTATTGCATTTATAGAGGTTTTTAGTATCTTTGGAATTCAACCACCTAGAAAATGGAGCAACAGAATTTTGAAGTAATCATTATTGGAGGCAGTTATGCAGGACTAGCTGCAGCAATGGCATTAGGAAGATCTTTGAGAAAAGTTTTAGTCATTGATGCCGGAAAACCTTGCAACAGACAAACACCGCATTCGCACAATTTTTTAACACAGGATGGCAAAACACCAATGGAGATTTCATCCTTGGCCAGAGAACAGGTCGAAGCATACGAAACCATTTCCTTCTATTCTGATACCGTAACGTCAGCTAAGAAAAGTGATCCCGGTTTCTTAATCAAAACAAAAAATGGCTCAACTTTCTCTGGGCAAAAACTCATTTTTGCCACTGGAATCAAAGATATCCTGCCCGAAATCCCAGGTATTCAGGAATGCTGGGGAATTTCAGTCATTCATTGTCCTTATTGCCATGGGTATGAAGTAAGACATGAAAAAACTGGGATTTTAGCCAATGGTGAATTCGGTTTCGAATTTGGAAAAATGATTACCAACTGGACTAATGATTTGACCCTCTACACCAATGGAAAATCAACTTTAACTCCTGAGCAAACAGAGAAATTATTATCCAAAAATGTCATTATTTCTGAGAAGAAAATAAGCCAAATCATCCATCAAGACGGAAAGATTCAAAGCTTGGTTTTCGAGGATGGATCACAAGAAAAAATCAAAGCGCTCTACGCAAAACCTGAATTTGAACAAAGTACTCCACTGATCTCAGAATTGGGATGCGAGCTAAAAGAAAACGGCTATGTGGACATCGATCAACTTAATAAGACTTCCGTAGCCGGGATCTATGCCTGTGGTGATAATACCAATATGTTCCGTTCGGTGGCATTTGCGGTATCCTCTGGAACCATGGCCGGAGCTGCCTGCAACAAGGAGTTGATAGACGAAAGCATTTAATTGAAAAGGGCAAATCGATTAAATGATTTGCCCTTTTTCTTTCTTGATTATTTTACCACACCGGCTAGCTTTTCAAATACCTCTTTTTTGGGATCCAAGTTCCGGTCAAAAGGCAAAGGGTAATTGGTTCGACCACGAACCGGGAAGTTATTCAGCCAACTATTTCGATCACTCAAACCCCAAAAGGTCACACGTGTGATTTTATCTTTATGCTTTTCATAAATAGCAAAGATATCCTCATACCGTTGCGCCAATTTTGCTTCAGCCTCTGGGGTAATTCCTTCCTTATAAGGATTGTATTCATCTGAATTAGCAAAGTTCATATTCAAATCAGCTCCTTCTGCCCTTCTCGGTCTTGGCAACACATCCACATCCAGTTCAGTGATCATTACTTTAAATCCTGCCTCATGGATATCGATGATCCCTTGCTCAATTTCTTCTAAAGTCGGTGATTCCAGCTGATAATGTCCCTGCATACCTATGGCGTCAATTTTTATTCCTTCAGCTTTCATTTCCTTGGCAAAATCCAGAATTCCTTTCCTTTTGGAAGCTCTCCAGACATTGTAATCATTGTAATAAAGCTCGGCATCAGGATCTGCTTTTTGAGCATTTCGGAATGCCTCTTTTATAAAATCTTTTCCTGCTATCTGAAACCATTTCGATTCACGAAAACTTCCATCCTCGTTAAATGCTTCATTGACCACATCCCAACCATTGATTTTCCCTTTATATCTTCCAGCAACAGTTTGGATATGATTTTCCATTCGGCTGTATAAGACATCTTTTCCTACCAAATCACCTACTTCATCTTCAAATACCCAATCAGGAACCTGCTGATGCCAAACCAAACAATGACCTATCGTAAAAGCCCTCATTTTTTCTCCCAAAGCCACATATTCATCTCCAAATTCAAAGTTGAACCTATCAGGATCTGGATGAACCCTTTCCCACTTCAAACCATTTTCAGGACTTAAACTGTTAAAATTGTTTTCTATCACAGATTTCGCTTTGGGATCATCGCTAGTTACTTGCCATCGATTTAGTGCCACCCCAATATGATAGCTATCCTTAAAAATATCCTTCAGCCCTTGCTCCTTTGGTTTATGGGACGCCAACAGCAAGGTCATTACTAAGAAAAGAATCGTATTTTTAATCATGGTTAAATAGGTTTAAGGCAATCACTTTTTATAGAGTTTAAAAAATCATTTGTCATAAATCATAAATCCTAGGATCCGCTTCCTCTAAACTGATCTTCTTTATAAGCAAACAGCACATTAAAGGTAGTCAATGAACCGTAACAGCGAGTGATATACTGTTGAAGATGAACACGATCCTCATCGTCGAGTTTCGGGTGATTATTGATATTCTGCTCCAACACTCTCAATTTTTCACGTACCATAACAATTTTGTGGAAGAAGGTAGCCATCGGAATTTCCTTTGTTTGAAGGCTTGAATCACTAGGTTCAAAAACCACGTTTCCTCCCATCCACTTCCCTCCTAGAGGAACTATGGGAGCTCGCTCAGAAGTTTGAGTCAAGGCCTCTCGAATTGCCTTTTCTACATCCTTCATCGTGAGCATTGGGAAATCAGGGGTTTTGGCTTCTTCCACCTCAAACCCCTCATAATCCCTCGCTAGCGTTTTTACCTCCTCATTCGAATAAAAATAAATCTTGTAATACGTTTCGTCTACAGAAAGAATCATTCCTGTGCCGAATTTTGGATGCTTTATTTTACTTCCTGGTGCTAATTCACTTGCTGATGCCATTTTTCAAAAGTTTTTAGATAAGCAAAATAAGGATTTCCGGGAAAATCTAAACTCTTAATCCATTGGCATAAAACATTGCTGCAAAAAGAAATGGCTGCAATTTCTCACAACCATTTCACATTCAAATATTTATACTCTTAAAAAATTAAGCCTCCACTAGCTCAGGCTTTTCCTTCACCTTTATTTCTTTATTTTTCTTCGCTTTATTTTTCCTTCCCCACCAGATCATAAAACCGGTTACGGGCAAAGAACCAATGATCGCACTTAGAAAAAATGCAAGTATTTTTCCTGGCAAGCCTGCAATTGCTCCCACATGCACATCATAATTCATCCGCATGATTTTCTGAGCTATCGTAGCTTCCTCAATTCGATTGTAAAAGTGATCTACAGAAATTTCTTCTAATGTGTTCTGATCGAAATACCGATAGTCAGTTTTCCAATAGGTTGATGCATCTGGATTTGCATTGGCTGCAAGCGCTGAACCCTCAAATTCAGGCGGATGAACTTCAATCCATTCAGCATCAGGGTACTCTTCTTTCATCTTCAACCATACCGCATCAATAGCAGGGATTTCTCCTTGATATGTCTGAGTTGAATCCGACATTGGATTGTAATATTCAACGAACTTATCTCCACCAGAGGTAAGAAAATAAACACCATCTCTAAACCACATAAAACCCCAAACCAAGCCTGTGATAGCAAAAACCAAAGCAAAAGTCATTGCATAAAAACCCAGTACTTGATGCAGATCATAGTTCTTTCTTCTCCATCTTCCAGACCATTTGATTTTCAAACTTTGTTTTAGATTCTTCTTTTTCTTTGGCCACCAAAGGATCAATCCAGAAATCACCATAAACAAGAATATCAAAGTAAAACTCGCCACGACTGGTTGCCCGATTTCTTGAGGTAGCCATAAATAAAAATGCCCGTCCAAAACTATTCTGAAAAAATCAGCATACTCATCCTTAAGCTTGAGAACTTCTCCTGAATAGGGGTTGATATAAGCAATCTGGTAATGATCATTCCCTTCCCCATAGCTAAAAAAGATCGCTTGAGCTGACTTCTCCTTGGTAGGGTAAAGAATTGCATGCAGGTGTCCTTCGGGATAAACATCCTGTGCTATTTCACTAATTTGGCTTGGTGGTAATACGGCCGATTCCTGCGGTTCTACAGATAGAAAAGGATAAGTAAGTTCTTTAATTTCTGCCTGAAAAGCATAGATACAACCCGTCACTGCCACTATAAACACCACAAGCCCGGACGAAAGTCCGAGCCAAAGGTGTAGCTTATTGATTGTCTTTTTAAGATTCATTAAAATCTATAATTAAGGCTAAGAGAAACATTTCTTAGATTCTGTGGAGTAACAGTTGACCAACCAGAGTAATATTTTTGATCTGTCAGATTATTTACTTTCAAAGCCAAAAAGTACTGAGAACCTGTATAAGAAAGGGAAGCATTAAACACCTGGTAAGAAGGAAGTGCAAATGATCCAATGTTGTCTCTATTCAAAGTTAAATACTCACTCGCTGCATTTCCTCCAAAGCCAAGACCAAAGCCTTTTAATGGTCCTGCGTAGAAATTATAGCTAGCCCAAAAATTGAACAAATCTTCAGGGCCAGCTTCTTCAGGTCTCACTCCTAAGTAACCACTTTCAGGATAATCCTTGGTTACCTCAGCATCGTTGTGACTAAATCCAGCTACTAAATTCAATCCCTCCACTGGACTTGCTATAACACTCAATTCAAAACCTTTGCTCACTACTTCTCCACCTTGAATGGAATTATTCACATTCGTTGGATCAGTCATCACACGATTGCTCACCCTGATATTGTAATAACTTGCTGTGGCTGTGATCTTATCACTTAATAAATTGGTCTTTACACCGAATTCATACTGGTTAGCGCGTTCTGGATCAAAAACTTTAAACCTTGAATTGGTACCATCTGCATCCGAGACTGTAGTCGGGGCAATGTTGGTAAATCCATTCATATAATTCCCAAAAACAGAAACCTTGTCTTTTATCGGCTGATATACAATCCCGAATTTAGGAGATACTGCAGTTTGTGTATTTTCCTCAGTATCGGTTCCCCAAGACTCGTTTTTAAAATTATCCACTCGTACGCTGGCCATTAAAGAAAGCTGTGAGGTCAATTCCAACACATCAGAAACATAAGCACTCAATACTCGAGTAGCGGCGGTTGTATTTCCTTCAAAAGTATCTTTCAATAATTCATCTACACCTGCTTGAGTCAAGACCCCAGTATCATTTCCATCAGAAAGAGTCACCACGCCATTTCCGACCCAACCTGTGCTGCTGTTTTTGATATCCTGATCGTAGAAATCAAGTCCCACAATCATTTTGTTTTTCATCGAACCAATGGAGAAGTCACCTATAAAATTCTGTTGGATATCTGTGGTAAGGGTTTGCCCATTTCTATCAGAAATATATCGGTAAAATGAATCCCCATCACTTCCATCAAATAGGTAATGGTAGTATCCTGCTGTTTTTGTAGAGCTTCTGGAAACTACTGTCTGAGAAGTCCAGGCATTGGAAATTTTGTAGAAAGCCTGCGCCTGAATTGCATAAGAATCATTGTTGATACTCAATTCATCACTTGTAAATGATCTCTCATAGTTTCTTTCAAATGGTTCGATCGAATCAAAAGTCAATGGATTAGATCTGTTTAAAAATATCATTGGAGCATTGACGGAATTAGAATTTAAAAACTCCGTATTGATTAAAAATGATAGTCTTTCACTCGCCTGAAGCTTGAAGGAAGGAGCAACAAAGAAGGACGTTTTACCTCCTGCATCCTGAAAAGTGTTGTTTTGTTGATAGGCCGTATTTACCCTCATGGATGCATTTTCATTCAGAGGAACGTTTACATCTCCAGAAATTCTATTCAGTCCATTATTCCCTGTGATAAAGCCAACCTCTCCTTTAAATAAATCGGAAGGTCTTTTGGTCGTAATGTTGATCAAGCCACCATATGATATAACAGAACTTCCAAACAAAGTACCAGATGGACCTTTGATTACATCTACTGTTTCAATATTTGCAGGATCCAACCCCCCATTATTTAGGCTTGGCATTCCGTTTACCATCGTAGGCTGAACAGAAAACCCTCTCATAGAGTAATATTCAGCACCATCACCACCTCGACCAGTTGATTCCCAAAGTCGGGTGATACCAGTAGCATTTTTCAATGCATCATTCATGTTAGTCACCACCTGCTCCTTTAATAATTTTCGGGAGATAGAATTATAGACCTGGGGATTTTCCAAATCTGTCAAAGGCAACTTTGCCACGGTGAAATTACTGTCAGCGTAAAATCTATTCGAGCTTAGATCGGTCACGATCACCTCCGACAATTCAGTGGAGCTTTCTGGCAAAGTAAAATCTAAATCTATGGTCTCACCGGCACTTATCTGAATAGTCCTCTCCTGCTTTTCTACACCTACAAAAGAGGCAAAAACTGTGTAAGTACCAGGCTCAATATTCTTTATTGTATAGAACCCTTTACGATCAGTAGTATTTCCTTTGGCAAAGCCTTTCAAGCCTACATTTACAAATTCCAGAGGCTGCAAGTCTGACGTAGTTACTACGCCCTGGATACTTCCTGACTGTGCAAAAACTGTAATCGTACTCAAGAAGAACAAGCTTACAAAGAGTAATAATCGGCAATTCATATTGGTGTTGTTTTCAATGATGACGCAAACTTATTACTTAGACTAATTCTAAACAAGGCTTATTTAGAATTAATCTAAAAAAAATCAAGACCCTAAATAAAAGGAGCTAGAAACACATTAAAAATCAAGGCAATACCATTCGTTGCTCTTCTTCTAAAAAAATTCGATAATTTTAATTACCAGCGAAATCAATTTATGGACAAACTGAAATTCTACTTCATTCAAGGGATTTCCATTTTTCTCGGCTTCACATTTTGGGGAGCAGGTATGGCAAAATTATTCTATGAACACCAATTTTTTGGCTGGATCGGACCTGTCTGGTTGATAGAAGAATTAGCCGCTTATGGTTTGGGACTCTACGGGGTTTTTATCGCTTATAGTCAGATCATCATTGGTTATCTAATGGTAACTACCCGCTATAAACTTCTTGGGAGTATCATGATGATTCCCTTGATAGGAAATATCCTGATGGTGACCATTTCTTTAAATTGGAAAGGAACCCCGATCGTATTAGGCTTTCTTATGCTTCTCAATCTTTTCATTCTCTGGCAATACAAAGATTATTTCAGACCACTTATTGATGAAAGCACCGTCAGTCACTCCGTCAAAGAAAGAGCTGTTCGAACGACCAGTGCTCACCTTGTATGGCTTGCCGGCCTTTCCTTACAGATCATTTCCATACAAATCTCCTACATCAATTGGATAATGGCTTGTTCGGTGGTCATTGTAGGACTGTTTTTGTCTTATTTAAGCTTTAGAATTGACAAAAAATCAGTAATAACACCGAAATTAGAAGACACTATCAATCAATAACTTAAACCCAATAAACATGAAAATCCATCCCTATTTAAATTTTGACGGAGAAGCTGAGGAAGCTATGACATTTTATAAAAGTGTGTTAGGAGGAGAGTTTGATGGAGGGATAAGTTATTTCAGTGAGATCCCCGGAATGGACCACATGACGGAAGAAGAGAAAAAACGTGTAATGCATGTTACTCTTAAAATTTCCGATGATCTCAAAATCATGGCAAGTGATACTATGCCAAGTATGGGGCATCAATTAAAAGTGGGAAATCACAATCATATTTCTTTAATGCCTGATTCCAAAGAACAAGGTAGAAAGTTTTTTGAGGGCTTGTCTAAAGGAGGGAAAATAGAAATGCCCTACGAGAAAGCCTTTTGGGGTTCTTATTTCGGAAGTTTTCAAGACAAATATGGCAATGGATGGATGGTGAATTATAATTTAAAAGAGGGAGAAGAATAAGATTCAAACTACTCCAGAAAGAATTAAAAATTCCTTAACAGGAAAAACACTTAAATCCCATCTTTTAGCTTCTTCTTTATTTTTAAATTCACCAGATCATCATGACCCATTCTGTAAAGTTTCTATTTGTTAGTTTTCTCATTTTCTTCATTTCTTCAAACCTTTCGGCACAGAAGTTCCTCCCTACTGAATTCCCTGATAGAATTGTTCTGACTTGGGCAGAGGAACCCACGACATCTCAATCTGTAACCTGGAGAACGGCATCAGATATTCTTAATTCAAAGGCTCAAATTATTCTTGCTCCAAACACACCGATTTATTTAGACAGCGTGGAGAGTTTTGAAGCAATAACAGAATCTCTTGAGGTGGATAGTGTAAAAGCCAATTATCATTCAGTGACTTTTAGAAATTTAAATCCAGCCACTACCTACGCTTATCGAGTGGGTAATGAAGGAACTTGGAGTGAGTGGTTTCAATTTACTACTGCCCCGGAAAAAGGCGCTCCCTTTTCATTTGTTTACTTTGGTGATGCTCAAAACAACTTAAAGTCACAGTGGTCGCGAATCATAAGACAGGCATATTCAAATCTGCCTAAAGCAGCTTTTATGCTTCATGCCGGCGACCTAATCAATAGAACCCAATCGGACTCAGAATGGGGGGAGTGGAATTATGCAGGTAGCTTTATCAATGCGATGATCCCCAGCATCAGCACACCCGGCAACCATGAATACGATCGAGACGAGGATGGATCATTGGTATTGGATTATCACTGGCAAAAGCAATTCACCCTTCCTGAAAATGGACCTGAAGGCTTCGAAGAATCAGTGTATTACATCGATTATTCAGATTTGAGAATTATTTCATTGAACTCTCAAGAAATTGTTTCAGATGAAGAATCCATGGAAATTCAGAGAGTTTGGTTGGAAAAGGTATTGACTGAAAACACCCAAAAATGGACCGTCATTACTTTTCACCACCCTATTTATTCCTCAGGAACAGGAAGGGATAACAAAGAATTCAGAGAAGCATTTAAGCCAATATTTGACAAATTTAAAGTAGACTTAGTCTTACAAGGACATGATCACTCGTATGGAAGAGGCCGAAACCTATCTTCCGGAGTAGGAAACCAAGACCCAGAAAGCCAAGGCCCCGTCTATGTTGTCTCTGTAAGTGGTCCAAAAATGTATAATCTGACTTTTGACAAATGGATGGACCGAGCTGCATCAAACACCCAACTCTATCAATTGATTACAATTGAAGGAAACCGTCTTAGCTATGGTGCCTATACAGCCAAGGGGGATTTATACGATGCATTTGATTTGATCAAGGAAAAAGGTAAAAGCAAACAATTTATTGATCGTGCAGATAAAGCTATTCAGGAAGCGATAGAATTAACTCCCGGTTCAGAGGAAAAAATGACTCCCGAGGAGATGGCTGAATACATGAAAACCTACAAGGGAGGAAATTAATATTCCTCCCATTAGATTTTAATGGTCAGATTAATTGTTGCCTTTTCTAATAAATTTATTGGTTTCTTTCACTTCTACTAGAAAATGAAATTCATTACAATTTCCATTTGAAGACTTAAATTCTGTTTATATAACATAAAAAAAGCAACTCATTGTTTTCTAACTATTTAGACGCTTTAACAAGAAGTAAAACTTAGTTTTTTCAAGGTTTTTAGGCTAACTTTCTATAAGATTTTTCATTTAGTATCACTTTTAAATTAATCTTTTATGTCTTATTTAAATTCTCCCCGATTGACTTTTTCGGGGCAGTTTCAGGCAGATCCTTCTACGGTCAACAATGATCCGACACATTTTAACAACGACACCTTTCAACCCAATTTTCAAGAATGGGGAAGCGGTGCAACAAACGGATGGTGGAACCCAGAAGGGACTGGAAGTTGGCGCTTTTTAAGCTGTAAGGTAAAAAGTGTCACTTACCTTGACGGCACAAGCACATCGGACCCAAAAGAAGATCCAGTCATCGGGATGACAATAATGGACTCTAACAAAAAAGTAGCAGGTAAAATCGTGGATTTAGATCCACAGCAACAAATGGTATCTGCACTTTGGGGCTTGGTGGTTCGCTTGGTGGATGGAGAAAAGGAAATCATCAATTCAGACTACACGGTTTCATCCTTTACTAATATTTGGATGGCAAGAGCTCCAGATTTAGGCGGAGATACCCGAGCAGCTGCGATTTTCCAATCGACTCTAAAAAACATTTCTTGGAACATAGACAATTGCAGTTCTAGGTATTTGAAAGAGTTGTATTCTGTAAGCAAAGAGAATCTGTCCATACAGTTTACAACTGATTTATATGATATGGACAAAACATCTCCCGCTTTTACCATCGGTAGAATTGTGGGTTCTATCGGCCCTTGCTTTGAAAACGACCCTACATTCTTCACCATAGGAAGGCCACTAGCTCCTCAGTCCTCAACAATTAATTATGCAAATGCCATCTTGGATAAAAAACTAAATCAAGTCACTATTGATCTTGCTAATTCTTTCCCTATCAATTCAAATGGCACTTTGAAACACTCCATGCCACTTCAACTGATGGTGGATAAAGGAGTGGATGGTTCAAGCGATTTAGTTTCAATAGGAGAAATCGATATTTCTGCCTCTGATTGGTATGATGGAAAAGCTGGAATTTCAGTTCTGCCATTAAACGACAAAACCTCCTTAGTAGAAAACCATCCTATTGTCATCTTAAATGCTGAACAAGAGGTAATTCTTTCAGAGACTATCAATTACGTATGTGCGGATAAATTTGTGTTTTACTTAAATCCGAACGAAGATTGTGAACTAGAATTTTATTGTACACATCTCGGGAAACCCATCCCAAACAAAAGCATAGATTTCAGACTTATTGCCAGTAATTTTGGCCCTACTCCACCTGTCGTCGGGGTTCCTAAAACCACTCTAGAATTCCCCAACACCACGCTTTCCGATACTGATGGAAAAGCAACCATAAAAGTGAAAGCAAATGACCCTGGTAACCCAAGAAAGTACATCGATGGTCAGGTTTATGGTATTGCCTATAACTTTAGCGATGGCTACTTTTCAGATTGCAACCCAAATAACTTTATAAGTTTCCTTGTTTTTGATTCGGTAGATCAAGAAAAAATAAACAATCCATCTTGGGAGGATATTTACCCGATCATGTTGCAGTACTCCAATTTATATCCTTTGATGTCAAAAGGAATTTTTAATCTAGCTGACCAAAAAGTGGTAGATCAAAATGCGGAAATCCTAAAATTTGTTTTTAGTAAAGACAGGGAAGACCCAAACTACATGCCCGCCACTAGAGATCTCTCAAGAGATAAATCAGCAATGATTATCAACTATTTAAATTCAGTTTTAGCTGAAAAAGGAACAAAAGATTCCATCACTTTTAAAAAACTATAAGACATGATTTTTCTAAAAAACATACAAATAGATACCATCGAAGATCTTCGATCAGCGATACAAACAGCTATTGAGCTGGAACATTCTACAATCCCTCCTTACTTGACCGCTAATTTTACTTTAGCAAATACTGGGAATGATCAGATCTCAAATCTTATAGGTTCGGTTGTTGGCGAGGAAATGCTGCACCTCTCTATCGCTTGTAATCTCTTAAATGCAGTAGGAGGATCTCCAGCACTGAATACGCCAGATTTTGTCCCAAAATATCCCGGACATCTACCCGGTGGAGTCGATACAGGACTGATAGTTCCTTTGGAGAAATTTTCACTTCCCCTAATCAAAAATGTTTTTATGTCCATTGAGGAACCAGAAAGCCCAATCCACATAGAAACTTTGAGCAAGGTTGAAGACTCTATGACCATAGGGCAATTTTATCAAAAGATTAAAGAAAAAATTTCTTCCCTTGAAGGAGAAGCTAAAAAAAATGGAAAGACAATTTTTACAGGAAAGTCATCTCATCAACTTACCTATGCTAAGTTTTTCCCTGAAAAATTATTATTTCCTATCCATGACGAAACCTCTGCATTCAATGCAATAGATATCATAGTAGATCAAGGAGAAGGGACCTCTACAGATCCATTTGTCGATCCAATAGATACCGAAGAGGGAGAACCAGCTCACTATTATCGATTTGAAGAAATCTATAATGGAAAAACATTGGTAAAAGATCCTAATACACAATCAGGTTATTCCTATTCAGGAGATCCCATCCCTTTAAAGGAGGATGGTATCCCAAATATGTACCCTAACCCAAAAATGGCTGATTTGCCGAAGGACTCTTTAGCATATCAATACAGCAAGCTTTTTAACTTCACCTACACCTGTCTTCTGAATAGTCTTCATTTGACATTTAATGGGCAAACGGAACAAATAAATGAAGCTATGGGATTAATGTTTTCTCTCAGGCTTTATGCGGGAAAATTACTTGCAACCCCTTATCCAAATGACCCAACTTATGTGGCTGGGCCAAGCTTTGAGTTTGTCACCAATGAGGATTTGTCGAGTATGGAAATCTCCATTTTGAACCAAAATTCTTAATCCATGAAGTTTATCACCGACCAATTAATTACAAAATTATCGGTAAGTGATCTTTCGAAATCCAGGGATTTTTACGAAAAGATCCTTGGGTTTCAATTGGACCCTAAATACTCGATAATAAAGGCCCCAGATGAAATACCTTATCTACAAATGAACCTTGCATGTGAAGATGGAAGCAAAATAATTTTAGGTTTATATAAAGATATTGATGCACCCTTTAACCCACTACCTTCAAATGGAACAGTGCCAAGTTTTCTTGTGAAGGATATAGAAGCAACTCTGACACTCTTTCAAAAAAATCAAGTGGTAATTGATGAAATCGAGGGGAGCTATATACTTTCAAATACATCAGATTTAGGCTATGAAGATAAGTTCTTCTTTTTTAGAGATCCAGACTATAATTCACTAGTTATCCGTGAAAACATCTTAAAAATTTAAAATAATAACCGAAAACAGGCTAAATCGTTAGCTCATCTACCTCTTTGAATCCTAAGCCTTTAATTGGGGTGATTTTCTCCATAAGTCTTTATTATCTTTAGAAAGTTAAATCTTTCATAAATACAGGGAACATTCTGGCTTGTTTCTTGGTCTAATAGGTAATGTTCAAAAATTCGCTTTAGGCATATTCTTTAACCGGTTATTATCAAACGATTACTCCTAAAATTTTTAAAGATCTTTGGGTACGCGATTGCAAGCCTTTTGGTATTGATTCTCGCCCTGATCCTTTTTATTAGAAGCCCATGGGGTCAGGGGATCATTGTGGATAAAGCAGTAACTTTTCTTGAGGACAAAACAGGAGCAGATGTTGAAATTGAAAGACTTTTCATCACTTTTTCCGGAAATATATATTTAGACAACTTTTACATTTCTGATGTAAATGGAGACACCCTTGCCTATTCTAGGGAACTTGAAGCTGGAATTGCCTTTGTTCCTCTAATCAAAAACGGAGCAATTCATGTCAGTAATTTTGAATGGGACGGGCTTAAAGTAAGAGTAAAAAGACCTGAAGAAAGCGGTGTCTATAATTTTCAATTCATTATTGATGCTTTTTCCTCTGGAGAGGAAGAGGTAGCTGAGACCCCACCTGAGGAAGAATCTCCCCAATTGGACATCACTCTTTCACCTATCTCACTGCGGAATTTTGACATTCAATTTAAGGATGAGGTTTTGGGAATAGAAGCCTCCATTTTATTGGGAGACTTTGAGCTGGCAATCCCCGAATTGGATCTGAATAAATATGAATTTGGTATTGGGTCAGTGCTACTTTCTGACACAGAAATAAAATACATACAAACAAAACCACTTGCTGAATCTGAAGAAACAGAAGAGGAATCTATCATGCCTTTAATCAAGTTGGATGAATTAACTCTAAACAACATCAATCTTAACTACGAAAACCAAGTGGATCAGCAGCAAGCGGATGTTTTCATCCAAGCTTTCAGTATTGGAATGCCAAAACTGGATCTTGCTCAACAGATAGTTGAGATCAATGAGGTTTCGTTAGCAGAATCCTCCATCCTTTACCATGATTTCTCTCCATCTCCTGCAACTCAAGAAAATACTTCAGCAAGTTTAGAAACGGAGGAATTTGCTTGGCCTGACTGGAAAGTGAATTTGAGCAAGATTACACTTTCGGAAAACAACCTAGAATATAAAACAGTAGATCTCCCAAGTAAAAAGGGAGAGTTTAACCCGGAGGTCATCCTCCTAAATCAACTTAATTTAGAGGGTTCAGACATCAGTTTAGATGAAAGTTCAGCCAAACTCCTAATTGAGAAGTTTCAATTACAGGAAGGAAGTGGGTTTGAATTGAAGGATTTAAACCTTGATTTAGAAATAGACCAGAAAGCTCTATCCATTTCAAAATTCTTAATTGAAACCAACAGAAGTAAACTGAATTTAAACTCAGAAATCAGCTATTCATCTATCCAAAACCTCATCAACAAGCCAGATCAATCGAATCTTGCATTGGATGTAAATGAATATTCCTTAGACCTCAGAGATGGGTATTTCTTTGCTCCAGAATTAGCGAGAGACACACTGATTCAGGAAATAGCAAGAAATCCCTTGCAAGGGGAATTGGTCCTTAGCGGAAATCTCTCGGAAATAGAGATTCCTAAGTTTATTGCCAATTGGGGAGAATCCAGTGCGAGTGCCAGAGGAAATGTTTCAAATGTAATGAACACGGATTCATTGTACTTTGATCTTCCTGAAATTCACTTAAAAAGTAATCGGGAGACGATCAATCGGTTTGCAAATGAATCAGATTTTGGCATCCAATATCCTAATGAAATAGAACTTAAAGCAAAAGCAAAGGGAAGTTTAGCTGACATCCTCGCTGATCTTGATTTGATGACTGACCTTGGTAATGTTACGCTTGCTGCGAACTACCAAAATACCGATCAGATTGCCTTTGACCTAGACCTTCAGCTGAATGAGCTTCAGCTTGGCACTATTCTTCAAAACCCTGATTTAGACACCTTATCCCTTGGTCTAAAAGCAAAAGGAAGTGGAAATAATATTAATGATTTAAACGCGAGCTTGAGCTCAAATTTTGAAAAGTTAAAATTATATGGATCTGATTATTCAGGACTTCAGCTAGATGGAGAACTCAATCAAGGCAAAGGTGATATTAACCTAAACCTCGATTCCGAATATTTAAAATTTGACTTGATCAGCTTCTTAGATCTTGACACTACTAATTCCATTGTCAAACTAAACTTAGACCTAAAAGGAGCGGATTTCCAACAGCTTGGATTTTCTGCTAAAGAATCTCGAGCTAAGTTGGTTCTTGATGTCAATTTTGAAGGAAACCCAGAAGATTTTACCGTTGATGTTTCGCTACATGATGGACTGGTCTTATATGAAGACAAAACCTTCCCAATTGGCGTAACAGATATTCAGGCCATGATCAAACCTGATTCTACAAGTGTGACTTTAAAAAGCAAATTGGCTGATGGATACTTAAAAACCAATACCAACCCTTCAGCATTGTCGCAAGCCTTATCGAACCATTTCTTGAAATATTTAGGTCAAGAAGATTCCACGCAGGTAGCCTTGGATAGCAGTATTGTCATGGACATGGATTTTTCTATTTATGAAGATCCTTTACTGAATGAATTCCTGTTACAGGGTTTGGAGCAACTTGATTCTGGTAGGATACAACTGGCATATTTTCAGGATTCGGATTCTTTGACAGCTAAGATGGACTTCCCATTTATAGACTATGCCGGTTCGGAAATAGATAGCTTGGGATTGGATTTGATTTCAAACCCTGAAAGTCTCAATTTGGAATTTGGTTTTTTAAGCTTGACTTCGGGCCCATTAAATATGGACAAAACTTTACTGAGTGGAGAGATGAAGGATTCAAGAATCTATTTTGATTTTTCATCTTATGAAAAAGACAGCATTCTATTTCATGTTGCTTCAGATATTGGTTTAGTAAACGACACTGTCAGCGTACACCTCAACCCAGAAAACCTGATTTTCAAGAAAACCAATTGGAGTATCCCTGCTAGCAATCAGGTTCTTTTATCGGATAGCTATATAGATTTTCAGGATTTTAGTTTTACTCAAAAGAGTCAAGAGCTTACGATAGAAAATAACATTGAAGGTTTTACGGATGAAAATATTGCAGTCCTGTTTAAAAATTTCAGACTATCCACCCTTACCAGTTTATTGAATCCTGAAGAAATTATAGCTGGCGGAAAAATGGAAGGTCAACTTGTGATCGAAAACCCCTTTGGTGCCACTGGATTGATGGGAGAACTGCAAATCGACAGTTTGAAAGCTACAGGCGTAAGTTTAGGGGATTTAAGTCTGGAAGCTTCGGCAAAAAGTCTTGGAAACTACATTTTAGCCCTTCAGCTTCGGGATGATGGAATCGACCTTGATGTTAATGGCCAGTTTATAGCCAATGAGTCAGGTGGGGAATTTGACATGCAACTGGATTTGATTCAGGTCGAAATGAAAAAGATAGCTCAGCTTTCCCAAGGTCAAATCCTGGATGCCTCAGGTTATCTAAAAGGCAATGTCACGGCAAATGGTACTACCAATGATCCCATTTATAAGGGTGAGTTTCAATTTCATGAAACCTCTTTTGTACCCGCCGAGCTAAGCACCAAGTATTTACTTTCCAATGAAACCATTACCGCTGATAACCAAGGAATATACCTCAGTCAATTCACAGTAAAAGATGCTGATAATAACACTTTCATTGTTGATGGTTCCATATTAACCAATGATTTTACAAACCCAGAGTTCGACCTAACACTTTTGGCAAAAAACTTTATGGTGGTCAACTCTACAGATAAAGATAATGAGCTTGTTTATGGCCGAGGAACAATAGATGCGGATGTTTCCATAAAAGGTGATTTGAATTTACCCATCGTCAGAGCAAAACTGAATGTCCGGGAAAGCACAGATCTAAGCCTTTTGATTCCTGAATCCCAATTGGACATAGTGGAAAGAGATGGAGTCGTTTTGTTTGTCAATAAAGAAAATCCAGACGATATTCTCACGGGACAAACAGAGGAAACTACCACTGCATTTTCGGGATATGATATTCAAGCACAATTAACGGCTGACCCAAAAGCAAAATTCACGGTCATTATTGACCCGAAAACTGGAGACAACTTACTGGTTTCTGGTAGTGCAAACCTTCAGATGGATATTAATCCTAATGGAAGAATCACGCTCAGTGGAGGTTATGAAATTACGGAAGGGCATTACGAAATGTCCCTTTACAATCTTATCAGTAAAAAATTCATCATAAACCAAGGAAGTAGAATTGTCTGGAATGGAGATCCTATGGATGCTTCGATGGATATTCAGGCTATTTATGAAGTAGATGCTTCAGCATCAGCATTGATGGCTACCCAGATTTCAGGCAGCAGTCAAAGCACACAGACCCAATATCAAAGACGCTTACCATTTTTGGTTTATTTGAATGTTGACGGAGAACTCCTCAAACCAGAAATTTCCTTTACTCTGGATATGCCAGAAAATGAAAGAGGCGCTTTCGGAGGAAATGTTTATTCCCAGGTTTTACAAATCAATGATCAGGAAGACGAATTAAATAAGCAAGTATTCTCCCTATTGGTATTAAACAGGTTCTTCCCTTCTCAGGGAAGTGATGGTTCCAATGGAGGTGCAGAAGCTATTGCTAGAAACAGTGCCAGTCAAGTACTCTCAGATCAAATGAATGCACTTTCCAGCAAGCTATTTGGCGACAGCGGTTTCCAACTGGGATTTGATGTAGATACCTATCAAGACTATCAATCTGGTTCTGCGCAAAACAGAACAGACCTTAATATTAATGCGCAACAAACTCTTTTTAACGACCGCTTGGTGGTGGAAGTAGGAAGCCAGGTTGGTTTAGAAGGAAGCTCACAAGATCAGGAACAAACGAACTCCATTTTGGCTAACGTGAGTTTTGAATACATGCTTACCGAAGACAGAAGATGGAGAGTGAGAGTTTTTAGAAAAAACCAATTTGAAAGTATTATTGATGGACAGCTGATCGTCACAGGAGGAGGATTGATTTTCAATCGGGAATTCAATGAATTTAATGAGCTTTGGAATAAACCTGAAGAGGAAGAAGAAGCTCCTACTATTGAAGAAAAGAAGGAGGATGATGAGAATTAATAAATCCATATTCTTATGCCTTGCTTGCCTGTTTTCTGCTGTGGGTTGTCAAATCAAAAAACATATCCCAGAAGGAGAATTATTGTACACAGGTGCCACTTTGGACATAGAAGCTCCAGATGTGAAGGACTTTAAAAGTGTGGAAGAAGAGTTACAGAGTCTACTTCGCCCAGAACCTAATTCAAAGTTTCTAGGATCCTATTTTGGGCTCTGGGCTTATTATAAAAGTCAAAAGGAGAAGCCTGGTTTTATCAACAGATTTCTAAATAAGAAATTTGGGGAAGAGCCTGTTTATTTCAGTCAGGTTAATCCGGAACGTACCGAGGAGTTAATCCTAAATAGGCTTGAAAACAGAGGTTTTTTTTACGGAACTGCAAGTTCAGAAAGTATTAGCGGCGAGAAATTTGCCGAGGTGAAATATTCAGCAAAAGTAGGTCGCCCATATGTATTGAAGGAGTTTAAACTGGATAGAGATTCACTTCAAATCGAGCATGATATAAACAGTTTGTTGGCTGACAGTGATTTTCAACCTGGTAGTCGTTTTGATTTGAATTCATTGAACAAAGAGCGTGAGCGATTAGATAGCGAGTTAAAGCAAAAAGGATATTATAACTTCAATAACGACTTTCTGATTTTTGAAGCAGACACGAATATCTCTGATAGTGCAAGACAATTCAATCTTTATTTACGATTGAAAAATAATATTCCTGAAAACAGCACTTTAAAATACCAAGTAGACCAAATTAAAGTGTATCCCAATTACTCCTTGGACAATGAAAATGAGCCTGTGGATACAGTACACCTTGATGGGAAAGAATTTCTTCAGGGGACAGTGGTTTTTAAACCGGAGTTACTTAACGATTATATCCTTATCGAAAAGGGTGAAATGTATGACCCAAAGAATTCAAGGCTTTCCAGTAACCGGCTAAGTTCTATTGGTAATTACAAATATGTAAACCTTAGATATGAGGAGATGGATTTTAAGGATTCATTAGGGCATCTTGCTGCAAGTTTCCAACTTTCTCCTATGACTAAGAGATCCGTCAGAGCTGAGCTTTTAGGTGTTTCCAAATCAAATAATTTTGCCGGTCCTGCTCTCAATCTTGTTTTTAGAAATAGGAATCTATTTAAGGGTGGAGAGAATTTTAATATCTCTGCCAATATCGGATATGAATTTCAGATAGCAGGAGGTGATCGATCTGGCTTACATTCTCTAGAGTTAGGTTTGAAAGCAGATTTAATCTTCCCCAGAGTCATCTTTTTTGTTCCGATAAAAGAAAAATTCAGTTACTCAGTACCGAAAACCAAAATAAGCGTAGGTACAGAATATCTAAGCAGAGGCGGGTTATACCAACTTAATTCATTGTTTACCTCATATGGTTACTTCTGGAACGCTAATAAATTCGCTTATCACGAGATCAACCCCATCAATATCAACATAGTCAACCTAACAAAGTCTTCTCCTGAATTTGATGAAATTCTTGCCAACAACCCATTTCTACAAAGAAGTTTCGACCAAAATTTCATCGTAGGAATCAATTATATTTTCAACTACAATAAAATAAATGACCCTATCAGGAAACATGGTTACTTCTTTGGGCTAGGAATAGACTTCGCTGGAAATTTGATGGCAGGGATAGACAATCTTTTCGGCGAAAACAATGGAAAAATCCTAGGCTTGGAATATGCTAGGTATGGGAAGTTTGATTTTGACTTTAGATACCATTTTAATTTCAATAAAAACCAAACCATCGCCACTCGGCTTTTTGCAGGAATAGGAGTTCCAATTGGTAATTCTTCCTCCCTTCCCTATTCAAAACAATATTTTTCTGGTGGCCCCAATAGTATCAGAGCTTTCAGAATCCGTTCGATCGGCCCCGGTAGTTATAGACCTGAGGAATTTAACAATGATTCTTATTTTGATCAATCGGGCGATATCCGATTAGAAGGAAATATAGAATATAGGTTCCCAATGGTTTCCTTCCTGAAAGGAGCCTTATTTATGGATGCCGGAAATATCTGGCTTATGAATGAAAATGAAGCACTACCCGGAGGTAAGTTCAGTTCGAGCTGGTGGAATGAAATCGCCGTCGGAACCGGTTTTGGATTACGTGTAGACATCGATTTTTTTGTTATTCGATTTGATTTAGCGACACCACTGCGAAAACCATTTTTGGAAGAAGGTCAAAGGTGGGGAAATACATTTGACGTAGGAAGCAAAACTTGGAGAAGAGAAAACTTGATCTTCAATTTTGCTATTGGATATCCTTTTTAAAATAATATGAACTTAGAGCATTTAGCAATTTGGGTTTCGGATTTGGAGAAGATGAAAGCATTTTATATGCAATTTTTCGAAATGAAATCTGGAGAAAAATACCATAACCCAACAAAGAATTTCACTTCTTATTTCCTATCATTTGAATCGGGAGCAAGAATAGAGTTAATGCATAAACCTGCTATTGAAGAGAGTAAAAACAGGAATAACTCATTTGGTTTTACTCATATTGCAATCAGTACAGGAAGCAAGGAACGAGTCATCTCTCTTACCAAAACAATAAAAGATGCTGGCTATGAAGTGGTGGGCGAGCCTAGACTAACGGGCGATGGCTACTTCGAAAGTGTCATTCTTGATCCCGAAGGAAATGCAATTGAACTAACAATTTAAAAAATTATCATATGAAAAAATTAACAACTTACGCCCTTCCATTAATCGTGGCTATGCTGGCATTCAATTCTTCTTTTGCTCAACAAATAAGCCCACCAAAAGGCTATTCACATGACATTGGAAATATGGTTGCCATGCTGGATGATATCAAAGGAAGAATTCACCGGATCACGTTAAATATGAATCAAGAACAGGTAGATTTTCTGTTAGATGATCAAGCGAATAGAATAGGTGCTATGATCATGCATTTGGCAGCTACAGAAAAATTCTATCAGGTATACACTTTCGAAAACCGAGAATTTAATGAGGCTGAAGAGGAAGAGTGGATGACTGGGTTAATGCTGGGAGAAAATGCTAGAGAGGAATTTAAAGGGAAGCCAATTTCCTACTACTTTGAAATCTGGGATCAAGTAAGAGCCGACACTAAAGACCTTTTAAAAGAGAAAGACGACAAATGGTTTGACTCTAAAAGAAAAGGGACCAAAATGAATAATTTCTGGGCTTGGTTTCACGTCATGGAACATCAGTCCAATCATATGGGGCAAATTGCTTTGATTCGGTCAAGACTACCACAGTAAATCAAAAGAGGCAGCTTGAAGCTGCCTCTTTTTTATTTCATATAACTTTCACGAATTGCCCTAAATTCTGAGCTCGGTTTCCATTTCGGCCAAGTATCAGAATTAGCCAAGTTTTTACCCACTTCATAAAGAAGTTGCACGTCGTCAACTGCCCCTTCCAAATTCCAACGTGAAGGATCATATTCATCGGAAGGATTGTGATAATACTTCCGCACATATTCCTCTTCCATTTCTTTCCCATATTCCTTACCCTTTTCAAAATGATCAATACCATTAGTAAAATAAAGAGCCGGCACTCCGATCTTGGCAAAATTGAAATGGTCTGACCTGAAATAATATCCTGCAGAAGGTGTCGGGTCAGGAGCAGCATATCTACCTACTTTTTCCAACTCCACATTCAATAAATCTTCCATCTCCGATTGCCCCATTCCAATAAGAGAAACATCTTTCATCTTTCCATAAGGATTAATTCCATCCATATTAATATTGGCTACTGTATTTTCTTTTGGGTAAATCGGATGCTGTGCATAATACGCAGAACCCCATAATCCCTGTTCCTCAGCTGTGACTGCTAAAAACACGACCGTTCTTTCAGGTAGTGGATCAGTTTTAAATGCCTTTGCCAAAGCTAAAAGAGCAGCAGTTCCCGAGGCATTATCTAATGCCCCATTGTAAATACTATCACCTGTTTCATCAGGAGCACCAATTCCGAAATGATCCCAATGGGCCGTATATACAATCACTTCATCTGGCTTACTTGCACCAGTTATTTTGGCGATAACGTTTTTGGAAACATTGTACTCTGAAACCACCTTCATTGATGAACTCGCTTTTAGGTTCATTGGGATTGCTTGGAAATCAGCTTTTCTAGCTTTCGAAAGCAATTCTCTTCCTTCCAAACCAGCCATTTCAAAAAGCTTGTTGGCGGTAGGTAAAGTCACCCAACCTTCAAAAGCTGGTTTATAATTTTCTGTCCCTCTTTCATCCAGATATAAAATTGGTGCATTCCATTTTCCCTGCACTACATTAAACCCATAACCTGCCGGAATGGTGTTATGAACGATCAAACAACCCAAGGCACCTTGCCTGATAGCCTCTTCATATTTGTAAGTCCAGCGACCATAATAAGTCATGGTATTCCCTTTAAAAAAGGATTCATCTTCTGTTCCAAAGCCTGGATCATTGACTAAAACCACTACTATTTTATCCTTTACATCGATATTTTTATAATCATCCCATCCATATTCGGGGGCGACTATTCCAAAACCAGCAAATACCATTTCAGCATTTTCAAAACTCACGAGGGTATCTGTTCGCTGAGTCCAAAGCACATAATCTTTTAAACCTTCAAAACTGACGCTCTCGATCGCTGAGCTGACGGTCATCTCTGAAGCAGGAATGGTGTTAATAGAAACCAAAGGAACATCTTGAAAATAAGAATCTCCATTTCCTGGCTCTAGCCCCAAGGATTTGAATTCACTTTCCAAGTAATCAGTAGTTATTTCTTCTCCTTCAGTAAAAGGCATTCTTCCCATAAATTCATCTGAGGAAAGTTTGATCAGTTGGGGTTCGAGATCTGATATTTGAAATGTATACTCTGACTTTTCGGAATTATTGCAACTCACGAATAAAAGGATTCCAAATAGAATCAATAAAGTTGGGTTTCGCATATTTTAAGGAGGTTGGGTATTTCTAAATTTACATTATTTGGGGAAAGATTTTTCACTTTTCTAATCTTTCATTTTCCTCCGATAAAATTTCTAATATCTTCGCTATCCAACACTTTTAAAAAATCAATGAATTACCAAGATCAAATCCTTTCATTTTTAAAGGAAATAGGAATTCCTACAGTCAGCTCAACTCTTGATGACAGCACTTTTCTTCCTGGACTTAAGATCGATAAGGGCACTTTATTTTACGACCCTGAAAAGCTCAAATATCCGGGTGATTTATTACACGAAGCAGGTCATATCGCACTGATGACCAAAGAAGAAAAAGAAACGATTGCCGGCAATGTAAAAGAATTTAGACCTCCCGGCCAAGATAATGAAATGGGAGTCATGTGTTGGACATATGCTGCACTTGTTCATTTGGGACTTCCTCCAGAAGTAGTTTTTCATCCGGATGGCTACAAAGGAGATTCGGAAATGTTGATCATGGAATACACCAATGGTCAATACAGAGGCTTACCCTTATTAGTATGGATGGAGCTGTGTGATTATGAGACTTTCCCTAAAATGAAAAAATGGATTAGAAGTTAAAACTACTAATTGACTTGATCCCCAGCCAATTCTAAAATTTCCCTAAGTCAATCATTCAAAACCAAATCCATGACAAGATGGATTCGGTCATTTTCGCCATTATTTTCCACTTGATGTGGATCAGATAGTCTTAAATACCAGCACTCTCCTTCCTTCATTTTGACAGGAAGATTATTTACAGAAAAAATAACTTTTTCATTGGTGAAAACAGGTATATGAATTCTTATTTCCTTTTCATCTAAATCGTAATCCTGATGTTTTTTAATCTCTGAACCAGCTGTCAATTTCATTAGCCTAACAGAAGATTTTTCACATAAAAAAATATCGAGAATAGAAGAAATGTAGGGGCAAAATTTTAAGTAGGGAGTTGGAACAAATTTCTCTCCGTTGGGAATGGCAGAAGCCATTAAAATCGGATGATCTCTCCCCTCTTGCGCAGTCAATTGGATGACTGACCAATCCCCATTATAATTTTGTTTGACAAAGTGTCCGATCCATCCTACTTGATCAAGCGCTTCCACTTCTTTTTGGAGTTTAACTACATCGAAATGGAATGGCAATTTTACCCTGTCTTTCTGCACCATTTTATTTTAAACGAAACATACCAAAGAAACTAAATCATTTGTGTTTTCAATCCCTTTTGTCCAAATTTTGAATCAATTAACATTGAAACTCATGCGACACTTCCTCTTTGTACTAATCTTTTTAAGTTCTGTCAACCTAGCTTTTCCCCAAGATATATTACGAGTTGGAGTCGCAGGACTGACTCATGGACATGTCGGGTGGATTTTGGATGCAAATAAAAGAGCAGATATAGAGATTGTAGGTATCGCTGAACCCAATAAAGAACTTGCCGAAAGGCTCACAAGTCAATATGGGATTTCTATGGATTTGGTCTTTGATGATTTGGAAGAAATGCTCACAGCTACCAAACCAGAAGCAGTCACGGCTTTTGGAAATATTTTCGACCATTTGGCTGTTGTGGAGGCTGCAGCACCAAAGGGGATGCATGTCATGGTAGAAAAACCATTGGCAGTAAGTGTGGATCATGCTGAGAAAATGGCTGCATTAGCCAAAAAACACCAAATCCATCTGATAACCAATTATGAAACCACCTGGTATCCTTCCGTGGAAAAAGCTCAAGAAATTTTAGAGGAAGGAGAAATCGGTGAGATGCGAAAATTAATTGTCCGTGATGGTCATAGAGGACCGAAAAACATTGGTGTTAGTGACGAATTCCTTGAATGGCTAACTGACCCAAAGCTTAATGGCGGTGGAGCCATTATCGATTTTGGTTGTTATGGCGCTAATCTATCTACTTGGCTTCACAAAGGTGAGAGACCGATTTCAGTAACAGCTGTGACGCAGCAGTTGCAGGAAGAGAACAACCCCAAAGTAGATGATGATGCAACAATAATTCTTACATACGAAGATTCACAAGTGATTTTAGAACCCTCTTGGAACTGGCCTATTGGTAGAAAAGACATGGAAATTTATGGCATGACAGGCGCCTTGTTTGCTGATAACGGCAAAACATTAAGGATACGAATGGCAGAAGGCTATGATGGATTTGATGAAGAAACTTTAAAGTTTGATAAAAGAGAAGCACCGTTTGATGATCCTTTCACATTCTTCAAATCAGTGATTAGAGGAGAAATAACTCTTTCACCTTTTGATTTAAGCTCCTTGGAAAACAATCAAATTGTTGTAGAAATTCTTGAAGCTGCTGTAAAAAGTTCTAAAACCCACAAAACAGTTTTCCTCAAATAGATTAAAAATCAGGCATAGCCTCCCCTGGAGCATAAACTGTTTTTTCAATTTTATGGGCAACAGGTTTGACCGACTTTAAATACCGATAAATAGCTCTGATGTCTACTTCATCCATTCTTGAAAAATTCCCCCAAGGCATAGGTGAATACTCATAGACTCTTCCAGCTTTAATCCGGTTGACAAAAGTTTCTTCATCCCAATTTGCAATGATTCCTGTTTGCTTTTCAGGAGTGAGATTAGGAGTGATAAATCTGAAATTGTTGATATCCTTTCCTCCAAAATTGACTCCTCCTGAAAGCGGTGCTATATCAAACTCCTTTACCCCATATTTGATAGTAGCTAACGAATGGCAACCAACGCAATTCGCAACACTATTCACCAAATACTCTCCATAAACAGCCGTCGCTTCGCGCTTCATGGATTTTAAAGGTTCTCCCTCAATTTTTCTTGGCTGGTACTTTCCTGTGCTCAATTGCCACTTTCCAATCCTTGAATATTCCGGATCAGGAATATTATTGTTGACTCCTTTTTGAGATCTCAGAAAAGAAATTACAGCAATCACGTCTTCATCTGTCATCAATTTAAATGGCATAAAAGCTGGTAAAACTCTCCCATCATGCCCTATTGCATCTCTCATTGCCCTTGCTATTTCCCCATCAGAAAGTCTACCGATCCCTGTTTCTTCATCAGGCGTCAAATTCCTCGCAACAATCTTCCCTATTTTCATAATAAACACCTCACCTCCCCTTAATGGAACTTGCTCGCCAGATTCCATTGCTTCATAATCCTCTGCTCCAGAATGACATGCTGCACAATGTGCAGGACCGTAAACAAGATACTTGCCTCTGGCGATGATGGTGGAATCGGTACTTGCGCGCAAATCTGGGTAAGGACTTTCATATTTTTTATCCCAATTTGTTTGAACGAATAGCATTAAAAAAATTAAAACTGTTAATGCCACACCAACTAATACTACGGTCACTCCTAATAGATTTTTCATATGGCAAAAGGATTAAATGATTAAAACTTTACATAATTTTTAGGCAATAGGATTTCTGTTCCTGAAAATCAGGAATTGGTACGGTGTAAAAAGAAAGATGTTGTTTTTTAAAAGGATTGGAGGTTTTTAATATTTAATTAGATCCTCCTACTTCCAGCATATATTGTGTTTTTTCTACCTTATTAGACACTGGTTCCAAAGCCTTGAGGTAACGGAAGATGGCTCTTAAATCCACCTCGCTCATTCTTGCAAAACTGCCCCAAGGCATAGGAGAATGTTCATAAACTCTTCCGGCTTTAAACCTTTCTACAAAAGCTTCTTCTGACCAATTTGCTATGATTCCTGTTTCAGGATCAGGAGTAAGGTTAGGAGTCACAAACAAGGCTCCAGGAACTTCTTCAAACTC